>NZ_JAUSTU010000002.1:0-349418 GCF_030813005.1 Anoxybacillus andreesenii | reverse complement strand
TTAGCGAGGTACCAAATACCCATGATACTCAAGGAATGATAGAAACGGCAAGGTCCTAGTAATTTGTCTTTTCAACACTAAATAGCGAAGAGCCAATAGTTAACTATGGGGGGAAATACAATGAAAACTATTATGTTAGTATGTTCAGCAGGAATGAGTACAAGTCTGTTAGTATCCAAAATGCAAAAAGCGGCGGAGGCTAAAAATATCGCAGCGGATATTTTTGCCGTTTCTGCTTCGGAAGCTGATGGTATGTTGAATAAGAAGAATGTTGATGTACTATTACTTGGTCCACAGGTTCGTTATATGAAGCCACAGTTTGAAAAGAAATTACAAGGAATGAACATTCCAGTTGACTCCATCAATATGCAGTACTATGGGATGATGAACGGTGAGAAGGTTTTAGAAGAAGCCTTAAAACTGATTGATAATAAATAATCAATTTTTGGAATCTTGTAGGGCAGAACTTAAGTGTGAATCCAGAAGGATGTGTAGTTAGGATGATTGATGAAGGTTTAGACATGATTGCTTTTCAAATTATTAGCAATGTCGGCTCAGCAAAAAGCTTAGCAATGGAAGCCCTTTATGCAGCAAAGGAAGGGGATTTTGCTCTGGCGGAAGAAAAATTAGCAGAATCCAAAAAGTATTTTGTTGAAGGACATAAAGAACATGCTTCCTTAATTCAAAAAGAAGCTGCCGGAGACAAAGTCGGATTTTCCTTACTTCTTATGCATGCGGAAGATCAATTAATGAGTACGGAAACCATTGCTGAATTAGTTAAAGAAATGATTGAAATGTATAAGCGGTTTGGGAAATAACTTATTTTTAAAAAAGGATCATTTCGTAATGGTCCTTTTTTATCATACAAAATGGTAAAGGATGCAGGAGGGAGCATGTATGAAAAAAGGCCTTAAGATTGCGACCATTGGCGGCGGTTCCAGTTATACTCCAGAATTAATTGAAGGTTTTATTAAATGTTATGATGAATTACCTGTGTCAGAAATTTGGTTGGTTGATATAGAAGAAGGGCAAGAAAAATTGGATATTGTCGGTAATCTGGCGAAACGTATGATTAAAAAGTCGGGTTTACCGATTGATGTCCATTTAACATTAGACCGTAGAGCGGCGTTAAAAGACGCGGATTTTGTTACAACCCAATTACGTGTTGGCTTACTGGATGCGCGGGCAAAGGATGAGCGGATTCCATTAAAATATGGTGTATTAGGCCAGGAAACGAATGGGCCTGGTGGATTATTTAAAGGATTGCGGACGATACCCGTTATTTTGGATATATGCAAAGACATGGAGGAGCTGTGCCCAGACGCATGGCTAATTAACTTTACAAACCCAGCTGGAATGGTGACAGAGGCAGTATTAAGATACGCAAATATTAATAAGGTAGTAGGACTATGTAATGTTCCAATTGGGATGGAAAGGGCCGTTGCTAGCCTATTAGATGTAGAACATGCTAGAGTTAGAATCGATTTCGCTGGACTAAATCATATGGTGTATGGACTAGATATCTATTTAGATGGTGTTAGTGTAAAAGATAAAGTCATAGAAATGGTAACAGACCTTGATGATAATGGTCTTGTAAAAAATATTCAAGGGATGGAATGGGAACCTGAATTTCTCAAAGCCCTAAATGTAATTCCTTGTTATTATCATAACTATTATTACAAATCGAGGGAAACCTTTGAAAAAGTCAAACAAGAGGCTGAAGCTGAAGGAACACGTGCCGAGGCTGTTCATCAGCTTGAAAAGGATCTTTTTGAATTATACAAGGATCCAAACCTGGATGTGAAACCACCGCAATTAGAAAAACGAGGCGGCGCTTATTATTCTGATGCAGCTGTACGGCTGATTTCCAGTATTTATAATGATAAAAGAGATATTCAACCAGTTAATACGAGAAATAATGGGGCTATTGCAAGTATTCCTAACGATTCAGCTGTTGAAATCAGCTGCATCATCACAAAGGATGGTCCAAAACCAATCGCAATCGGTGATTTACCGGTAGCAGTGCGTGGGCTTGTACAACAAATTAAATCATTTGAACGAATTGCCGCAGAAGCAGCGGTAACAGGGGACCGTAATCTCGCAATTTTAGCATTAACCATTCATCCATTAGTAGCATCGGATTCATTGGCAAAACAAATGGTTGATGAAATGCTAGAAGCTCATAGGAGGTACCTTCCGCAGTTTTTTAGTGAGTAGTCTATCCTAACTGCAAAGTAGAGAGGTTCCTCCTAAAATGATAGAACATTTGGAATAATATTATATTAACAAAGCGTATTGACACCATTATTTATCTTCTGGTAGATTACCTTTAATTAATAAAAATCAGTGACGAGAAAGAGTAAGAAAAGAATTCTGTTCCATAGAGAGTCGGCGCTTGGTGAAAGTCGATGAACACATCTTTCTGAAAATCATCTCCGAGATGCAAAGCTGAAATGAGTAAGCTTTGACGGATTTCCGCCGTTACACTGGAACACGTATAACCGTACGTTGACTGGAGAGCCGAATGTTTCATTTTATGAAACGGACGGAATATGGGTGGTAACGCGAGCACAAAACTCGTCCCTATTTTAGGGGCGGGTTTTCTTTTTTTAGGTGGTACAAATAGGAATACCTATTTGTACCGAATTTAAACTATTATTCCAAGATGATGTCTAGAAGCGGAGGCTCTATGGGTATGAAAAATCTAATTATTGTTGTTGGTTCGTTTATCGTAGCATTTGCCTTTAATTTCTTCCTTGTACCATACGGGATTTTGAGTAGTGGGATAAGTGGTATTGCGATTTTGATTGGGCTAATTACACCATTTGATATCGGTTTAATGAATCTTTTGCTTAATCTGCCCTTAATCATTTTGGGATACTTTAAGCTTGGAAAGTTAATTACCATCAATACATTGGTTTGTGTTGTGTCGCTCTCTGGTTTCCTTGCCCTTTTACCAACGGTTCCCGCGACAGATAATATTCTACTGTCGACGATTTTTGGTGGCATCATAGGTGGAATTGGAGTTGGGGTTATTCTGAGGTATTCTGGCACCTCTGGTGGTCTGGATATAATTGCGATTATCTTATCACGGACAAGCAATATTAGTGTGGGCCTATTACTCACAGCTATGAATGGAATTATCGTTCTTATTTCTGGGGCTGCTTTCGACTGGAATATTGCCTTATATACATTATTGTCGATTTATTTGACGGGAAAAGTCATTGATACCATTCACACGGACCACATAAAACTAACGATGCAGATCGTGACGACCAAAGGAGAGCAAATCCGTAAGGAGCTACTCGAGTCCGTCTATCGTGGCATCACGATCACAGATGGGTATGGGGGCTATACCAAAGAAAAGAAACAGATTCTAATGATGGTTGTAACACGTTATGAAACCATGCAAATCAGAAAAATTGTCCGTAGCCATGATGAAAATGCCTTTATTAATATATTTGAGACAATTGAAGTAGATGGGGAATTTGCTAAAAACTAAGAAGAGTTATGTATACGAGCGGCCATGATGGATATACGACCATAGAATCCGTTATTTTGCTAAAAGGTCCTGTCTAAGCTTAATAACGGATCCATGGTTCGATAAAAATTCAAATGAACGATTTGAAAAAAACCTCTATTTCGAGGTTCTGTTCATATAAAATGAAAGTCTAATAACCTCTAACAAGTTTATTGCGAATCTTATTTGATAAAAATTCGACGATTAAGATTAATACCATCAATCCGATGAGGATAGAACCAACCTCAGACCATTTATAGCCGTTCATGGCGAAAATAAGTGGAGCACCAATACCGCCTGCACCAACTAATCCAAGGATTGCCGCATCGCGCAAATTCATGTCATAACGATAAATGGCGATAGACATGAACATAGCTGATAATTGCGGGATAATGCCATATCGAATTTTCTCAAAGGTTGTACACCCAATTGACTCGAGTGACTCCAATATATTAACCTCTAAATCTTCAATCACATCTACAAAAAGCTTAGAAAGCATTCCAATCGAAGTTAATGCCATCGTTAAAACACCAGCAAATGGACCTGGACCAGTGACACGAATAAACATTAAACCATATACGATTGCTGGAATGGTTCGAATAAAAATTAATAATAATCGAACGAGAAAAGCAATGGGCTTTGGAACAATGTTAGACGCGGATAAGAAAGCAAGAGGGATGGCTAAGATGGCACCTACAATAGTTCCTAAGAAAGCAATAGCCATTGTCTCAACCAACAAATAAGGAACGCCATTTTTACTAAATGTGAATAGCAATTCCGTACTCGGTGTTACAATTCCAACGATAATATTTTTGGCAATGTCTACGCCCTTAGTCGTGAAATTGGATAAATCGACGGCGGTTAAAGACCACATGATAAAGATGATTAAAATTAAAGCGGTGATCACATTTTGGACGGTACGCTTCGGTTCTTTTAATAGTTGTTTTTCAATTGTATTCACTGTGATCACCTCCTACATTAATTTCTTTCTGAAATATTCGCTAATCGATTCAATAATAAATACCGTGATGACGAGCAGAAGCAAAATCATCCCAACATTAGCATAATTACGCCAACCAAGGCTTTCATTAAGCAATAGACCAATACCGCCCGCACCGACATAACCTAAAATAGCGGCATATCGGACATTTCCTTCAAAGCAAAAAATAGAATTAGACAGATAGTTTGGCAAAATTTGCGGGAAAATAGCATAACGAAATGCTGAAATGGAGGTATGTCCCATCGATTGCATGGCTTCAAAAGCCTTTAGATCGGCATTTTCGATTTGCTCATATAGAAGTTTCCCAACATAGGCAACTGTAAAAATGAAAATGGCCACTGTACCTGCCATCGTGCCAATACCAAAGATAAAGGTTGCGATTAAGGCAGCAACGAGGGTAGGCAATGTCCTTAATAAGCTTAAAATAAATTTACTTACAGCTACAACAAGCTGGTTCTTTATCATATTGGAAGAGGCTAAGTATGCAAGTGGTAACGCAAATATAGCTCCTAAAATGGAACCTAATAAGGACATTTTAATCGTGTCAAAGAGAGGTTGCCAAAGCTTATTAAGATATTTCCAATTAGGTGGAATCATATCGCCAATAATGACCCAAAACTGTTCGATTCTCTTGAACAAAACCTGCAAATCAAAACCGGTTATGTGAACCGAATAATAGAGGCAGATGAGTAAGCCAATAATAATCCAAGGAGCCTTTGAACGTTTAAAAGTAACGGTTTTCCCGTTTTTCAACATGACGGACTTTGCTTTTAAAATGTTCAATTCGCGCTCAGCTCCTCTTCAAGCTTGCCGTTATATATGTGCTCAAGAATCTCTTTGGTTACTTCACTGGAAGGGCCGTCATAGACAATTTCACCACTTCGAATTCCGACCACACGAGTTGCGTATTCTAACGCCAAATCTACGTGGTGAATATTGATAATAATCGTCATATTCAATTCTTCATTTATTTTTTGAAAGTCTTTCATTACTTGGGTCGCAGTGACTGGATCAAGGGATGCAACTGGTTCATCGGCTAGAATAATGCTTGGCTTTTGCGCAAGGGTACGAGCTAATGCAACCCGTTGCTGCTGACCGCCTGAAAGCTGATCGACACGGATAAAAGCTTTATCTAAAATATTCATGCGATCAAGAGCCTCTAAAGCTTTTATTTTCTGCTCTTTTGTATATAATCCAAAAATTTTCCGCCAAAATGGCATTTCAGGTACAAATGAAACAAGAACATTTTTTAATGAAGAAATACGCGAAACAAGGTTAAACGATTGGAAAATCATTCCGATCCTCCGACGTAGGTTCCGAATTTCTTTCCCTCTTAATTTTGAGACATCAACATCATCCACCATTAGAGAACCAGACGAAATATCGTGCATCCGATTGATACAACGGATAAGCGTAGACTTACCTGCACCCGATAATCCGATAACCGCAACAAATTCGCCCTGTTCAATTGTCAAATCAATATCCTTTAACGCAACAAAGCCATTGTCATATTCTTTGTGTACACCTTGGAATTTAATCATGCATAAACCTACCTTTACTTAAAAAAAGGGAACACATAGCATGTTCCCTCCTATTTCATTGTATTTAGTTAGAGCTCAGTTCTTGAACTAACTCTTGGGCTTTACGCTCATTATCATAATTAGAATCTTTTGCGATTTCATAGCCATCGTGACTATAAATAGCGATTACTTTTTTACCTTCTTCAGATTGACCGATATTGATGAATGCTTTTTGTAGGGCAGCCTTCAAATCATCATCCATAATGTCTGAGTTTTTGCTCACACTAATGGTATCATTGTAAATGGCTGGCATTACACCAATGACATCTGTCTCATCCCAAATGGAAGCAGAACGTTTAAATTCAGAAGTCCATAGATCCGCAAAGTCAGTACGGGCATCCGCATAAGTAACAAGTACGTCTGCTTGACCTGAAGCTAGGCGTGCAAATGCACTTGGATAGGAATCTGCTTGAACCACTTTAGATAGATCTGTAATCGTTTTTCCAAAGTTCTCATTCAACCATAATGCTGGATAAATGTAACCAGCTGGAGAAGAAGTAGACATAACATTCCAATTTGCACTGTCTAAGTCTTTAAACGTAAGTTTTTCTCCCTTATTTACTTTTGCAGCAAGCTCTCTTCCCTTTTCTGATGGACCGGCGATTAATAGCGCACGATAAGAGACTGCTTGTTTATCAGATTTCGCTGTAGGCTTGTTCTTATTCCAATCTGCTGGATTGTCAGAATCATTGTTTAATCCAGCACGAGTAGCTGTTAAAATAGCCTCTGCACCATCATCATATAGCACATATGTACCACCAGGAATTAAGCCGATATCTGTTGTACCAGCAGATAGAGCTTCACCAACAGCTTCAAAGTTTGTTCCGACTGTGATTTCAACCTTACCCACATCATATCCTAAACCTTTTAATTCCTTTTTTAATAAGCCTTTAAGTGGCTCAGTTGCAGTAATGATTTCGTCTGGATCACGAGAAGGGACGAAAGCGATTGAAAGTTTTTCTAATTTCTTTCCAGCAGCATTATCACTGCCTTTGTCATCAGATTTGCTATCATTTGAACCACATGCAGCAAGGGAAATGCTCAATAATAAAATAAGCATTAAAGAAAATAATTTTTTCATGACTGACCTCCTATAGTTTGCAATACTAGACTAGTATAATTTAATTTTGTTAAAATCGTAAATAAATATATGTTATTTTATTGTAAAAACTTTTTAAAATAGTTTTGAAACCATTACCTACTGAGGTGTACGATGAAAAAAATCTCTGTTTTAGTTACTAGTGATGTTCATGGATATATAATGCCAACTGACTTTTCAGGTGATGTTGACCTGCCATTAGGATTAGGGAAGCTTGCAACGGCAATTGATGAAGAGAGAAAACGCGGGAGTGTTCTGTTAATAGAAAATGGGGATTTTATTCAAGGAAGTCCCTTAACTTACTATGAACAGACTTTTAAAAAGGGAACACATAATACCGTGATAGGTTTGGCCAATGCCATGAAATACGATATGGCAGTATTTGGCAATCACGAATTTAATTTCGGATTACCCGTATTAAATAAAGTGATTGAGGAGTCTAATTACCCATGGCTTGCCGCCAATATAAAACGGGAGGACGGGACATATTTCACTCAACCCTATGTTATAAAAGAAATAGATGGTATTACCATTGCTGTTGTAGGAGTGACAACACAGTTTGTTCCTGTATGGGAAGAGTCAGAAAGGATTCAAGGTCTTATTTTCGAGGATGCCTTTGAAGCGGCTAAAAGGGAAGTTGAATGGTTACATGCTAATCATCAAATAGATGTCATGATGATCGCCTATCATGGTGGCTTTGAGGTAGATTTAACAACAGGAGAATTGCTTGAGAATTCTAGGGAAAATGTCGGTTATCAAATATGTAAGGAGATTGAAGGCGTCGATGTGGTCATTACGGGCCATCAACATCGTGAGCTGGCCCAGCATTTATTTGGAAAGGCCATTGTGCAGCCTGGTACGAAAGGGGTTTGCCTAGGCAAAATTGAACTGACGATCAATGATAGTGGGAAACTTGAACATTGTGAGCCTTCCCTAATCTACATGGATAATGTTGCCTTAAATGAAACGGTTAAAAACTTAATTGCTCCGATTCATGATGAAACAGAGAATTGGCTTGATCAAAGCATTGGCAGGATTGAAGGTGATATGCTCATTGACAGTACATTTGATGCAAGGTTAAAAGGGCATCCCTATGTTGAATTCATCAACCATGTTCAAAAAAAGTGTGCAGGTACCTCCATATCATGTATGGCGATTTTTAATGATATTTGTAGAGGATTTAATCCGATTGTAACCATGCGTGACATCGTAACAAATTACATTTATCCCAATACATTGAAGGTATTAGAGGTAAAGGGTCGATATATTGTGGAAGCACTTGAGCAATCTGCTACATATTTTAAATTGGAAGATGGGAAACCAGTGATTTCGGAAGCATTTCAAACACCGAAAGAGCAGCCCTATAATCATGATCTTTGGAGTGGCATTGATTACACCATTGATTTACGTAACCCTGAAGGAGAACGTGTCATAGATGTTCGCTATAACGGGGAACCTTTACAGCTAGATGAATCATATGAGGTGGTTATGAATAATTACCGAGCAACAGGCGCGGGCAATTTTGATTACTTTAAGGATTGCCGCGTTGTGAAAGATATTCAAACGGACATGACGGAATTAATAGCAGATTATTTCATAAACCATGAGACCGTCCATGCACAGCCAATGAAAAATATGAAAATCCTATATTAAGACTTTTTTCCAAACTTTGTTCCAAGAATTAGGGATTATACTAAATTTTCGTAGGTGAAAATATGAAAATTTCGATCGAGGAAATAAGCAAAGAACAAGAAGAAGAAATTCTCATTCGATGTCATGAGATAGATGACGAAGTATATGATATTGTGGACAAGCTAAAAACTGAAGACTTGGTTATACTGGGATATCAAAAAGAGCAGGTCTATCGAATGAAGCTTAGTGATATCTACTATTTCGAGGCGGTGGACGGGAAGGTTTTTAGCTACTGCAAAGACAGCGTTTTTGAGGTAAAACAAAAGCTATATGAGCTAGAGGGACTGTGTGAGGGGAAGAACTGTTTTCGGGCATCTAAATCAACAATCATAAACATCACCAAAATTTCATCTATCTATCCCTCCTTAAGTGGCCGATTCGAAGCAGTGCTAGATAATGGGGAACGTGCTGTGATTTCAAGGCAGTACGTCCCTGTCCTGAAAAAAATGCTGGGATTGTAAGAGGAGGGATCATTGATGAAGCTTTCTGAATATGTACAAGAGATAGTGAAGGATATCTTAATTATCTTCGCATTAATTGTTATCATGATTACGATATTACGACAAATATATTATCCCGATCTGGCTTTTGATTTAAAGACGATTTATATATTTCTGGCTTTTGCATTTTTAAGTGGATTAACCGAATTGATTTTGTACGCTCCTAAAGAGATAAGTGAGAAGAAAATGCGAATGAAATTGTTCATTCACTTTCTTACTTTGGAGATTCTATTGATTAGCCTTAGCAGTATCTTAGGCATTGTAAACAGTGTACAGGGAGTGATCATTCTTGCTGTGCAAATTGCGATCATCTATATTCTCGTTCGTGTGCTGTCATGGCAAAAGGATAAAAAGGATGCCCAAAAAATCAATGAAAAGCTAAAGGCATTAAAGAGTGATGATTGATCTTATGAAGGTAGCAATTGTTTAGAAGGCGGTAAGCGATCGTGCTTACTGCTTTTTTTTTGCATCTTACCATCCTGTAGTTACAACTTACCGTTTTTCTATATCCTTCCTTTTAGTTATTTATTATGATGTATTCATAGAAAATATTTAAGAAAGAAGGCGTATCTCCTTGGGAACTTTAATTTTATTGATCATGATCATTTTTGAAATAACTTTCTCTATATACTGTATGGGTACAAAACAACATCACAAAAAACTCAAGAACTGGTTTAGGATTGCTATATTTATAGCATTTGTCACACTTACCGTTACATCGGTGATTGAGTGGAGCTTCCGCTGGTTTCTACTGGCCATACTGCTCTTCATACTCGCATTAAAGGGAACCATTTCTCTTATCCGTAACAAAAATAAAACTAAACCATTTAGCACTTTTACCGTTGTGTGGAAAACGATGTTGCTGAGTTTGGTGTTCGTATTTGCACTGGCACCAGCCATTGTTTTTCCACAGTATGAATCACCGAAAGCAACAGGGAAATATGAAGTGGCAACCGCCAGTTCTACATATACAGACAAAAGCCGTATAGAGGAATTTGGTGACAAGGAACAAAATCGAGTGGTCAATGTGGAATTTTGGTATCCCAAAAACACCGATGGAAATTATCCTTTATTGGTGTTCTCTCATGGTGCATTCGGTATTAAGGCAAGCAATACCTCTACCTATGAAAAGCTTGCAAGCGAAGGTTATGTTGTTTGCTCTATCGATCACCCCTATCATTCCTTCTATACTCGTTCAGAGGATGGAACGGTCGCTTTGATTAATATGGATTACAACCGAGAAGTCAACAATGCCAATAAGGATGGGAACTACACGAAGGAAGAATTCTATGGTCTAATTCAAAAATGGATGAAACTGCGAACGGATGATATGAACTTTGTCATTGATACAATCCTAACAAAGGCAAGTAGTGATAATAACCCTATCTATCAACTTATCGATCCGGACAAAATTGGTGTATTTGGTCATTCAATGGGTGGCGCTGCAAGTGTTTGGTTAGGTAGAGAGCGTGATGATATAGATGCTGTTGTCAATATAGATGCTCCGTTCTTCAGTGAGCTTGTTTATCAGAAAGACATAGATGATTTTGTACCGAAGGATGAAGACTTCACGATTCCCCTTCTTAATATTTATTCTGACGATGTGTGGAGACAGCTTGGGAGCAACTCTACTTATGTAGCGAACAAACTAGATAATAACCATTTCAAGGAAGCCTATACGGTTCATTTCCAAGGAGCAAAGCATCTAAGTCTGACCGACTTACCGCTAGTCTCACCGATCCTTGCCAATACTTTGCAGGGAGGAAAAGCAGACATTGACCCAAATTATTGTATAGAAACGGAGAATGAGTTAATTCTTAAATTCTTTGACTATCAATTAAAGGGTATTGGGGAGCTAGATTACAAAGAGACTTATTGACTAGAAGCTAATGGCAAGTTTTTCTACTAGAAAATTCGAAAAAAGGCAGATGAAAGGGAAAGTTGTCCTTTTGTCTGCTTTTTTCATTCTAGATATCTATTTATCTATAAATGATTGGTAGTTTCTTCCTAAATATTTTATTAAAAAACACTCTTAAAAATGAGGTAATTCACCTAAAGGAGTTTTGCTAGATTTCTCTAATATGTTTGGGTATAAGAATTTTCAGAAAATGGATCCCTTCAAGCCATAGGAGGTGCGCGGGTTTGAGAGAAGGGTAGCGGATTCTTATAAAACCGAACAGAGAGGGAGAATCGAGGAATGAGGAGATATTTTTCTAGAGTGTTTCTTATTCTAGTCGCTTTTGCACTGATTTTTTCTACATTTGGTCTTAATGCATCAGCAAAGGGAGGAAAAACCCAAACGAAGCTTACCGAAATTCCGATAGCTGAGTTACATGGTGATATTGAACTCTCATCAAGCAGGCCAACGACGGTCATTGTAGAGCTCAAAGAAGAGTCTATCATAGAGGCGAAACATAAGGGGAAAAAGCAAACAAAGGCAAAACTGAAAACCGAAAGAGATAAAGTGATTCAATCATTAAAAAAGGCAGTGAAGGCTGCTGATGTGAATAGGGAGTATGACTATGTATTCTCCGGCTTCTCGGTAGATCTCCCGGCTAATGAAATCATGAAGTTATTAGCCGTCTCCGGAGTAAAAGCTGTTTATCCGAATATAGAATATCAAGCGGATGTTGTAACGAAGAAGGAAATTTCTACAGAGGAATTTAGTCCGAATATGATGAATAGTGCTCCATTTATTGGTGCAAACAAAGCATGGGAAACAGGTTATACAGGAAAGGGAGTAACGGTAGCCGTTATTGATACAGGAGCGGATTATACCCACCCGGATTTAGCCCATGCATTTGGAAGTTACAAGGGCTGGGATTTTGTAGATAATGATGCAGACCCACAGGAAACGCCAAAAGGGGATCCTCGCGGGGAGGAAACCGATCATGGTACCCATGTTTCTGGTACCATTGCAGCGAATGGGCAAATTAAAGGGATCGCACCAGAGGCCACTCTTTTAGCCTATCGTGTACTTGGACCTGATGGTAGGGGTTCGACGGAAAATGTTGTTGCTGGGATTGAACGAGCGGTTCAAGACGGTGCGGACATTATGAATCTATCATTGGGTAATACATTGAACAACCCTGATTGGGCAACCTCAATCGCTATGGATTGGGCAATGGCTGAAGGGGTCGTGGCGGTAACTTCCAACGGTAATTCTGGACCAAATAACTGGACTGTTGGATCGCCAGGTACCTCCCGTGAGGCCATTTCTGTAGGTGCTACACGTCTACCATACAATGTCTATACTTCCATCCTTTCTACCTCTAATGGTGTAGTTTATCCAAGTGCAAAGGTCATGGGCTTCCCTACGGATGAAGAATTATTAGTTTTGAATAAAGGAGAATATGAGTTTGTCTATGCAGGACTAGGAAAACCAAGTGATTTTGAGGGGAAGGATTTTAAAGGGAAAATTGCCTTAATGAGCCGTGGAGAATTAGCCTTTGTTGATAAGGCTGAAAATGCGAAGGCAGCTGGTGCGATTGGTGCGATTATTTTTAATAATGTGTCAGGAGAACAGCCAGATGTTCCAGGAATGGCTGTCCCAACGATTAAAACCACCCTTTCTGATGGACAGAAGCTTCTAGCAGAGCTAGAAAAAGGAAATAACAAGGTTTCCTTTGATATTAAATTTGATAAATCTGTGGAAGAAACAATGGCTGATTTCTCTTCAAGAGGCCCGGTTGCCTTAACTTGGATGATTAAGCCAGATGTCTCTGCTCCTGGTGTCAACATCGTGAGCACGATTCCAACACATGATCCATCAAATCCGCATGGTTATGCAGCATTCCAAGGAACAAGCATGGCTTCCCCACATGTGGCAGGAGCAGCGGCTCTATTATTACAAAAGAACCCTAATTGGGGGACCCAGGATATAAAGGCTGCACTCATGAACACGGCAGTTGATGTCATAGATCCGGAAACAGGGAACGTATATCCACATAATACGCAAGGTGCAGGCAGCATTCGTGTTGTAGAAGCATTGGCTACAGATACACTTGTTACCCCTGGAAGTCATTCTTTTGGAAAGTTTGTGAAGGCTAACGGGAAGCAGGTTGAAAAGCAAGGCTTTGAAATTAAGAACCTGTCAAAAGAAAGAAAGACCTATAGCTTCGATGTGGAGTTTGAAGGAAATCCAGATGGAATTAAGGTGATGCTAAGTAACAACTTAAAGGTAAATGCAGGGAAATCCCAGATGGTGAACTTTAATGTTCAGGTAGACTCCTCAAAATTAAACCCTGGTTATTATGAGGGGATGATCCTTGTAAATGACGGGAAACAAGAAATTTCCGTTCCGACTATCCTATTTGTCGGAGAACCAGATTATCCTCGCGTATCCGGTGCATTTATGGATAAGGCCCCTAATGGCTACTATATAGGCTCCTATTTACCGGGTGGAGCGGAGGTGTTAGAGTATGATCTCTATGCTCTTGCACCAGGAAATACAATAGGTGGATATGTAGATACATTAGGTTCATTTACAAATATTCCATCCCCAATCCATGAATTCGAGTGGGATGGTACCGTACAAAATGGTATCCCTCTACCTAACGGAGACTGGGTACTGGCTGTATATGTGGAAAGGTTGGGTGTTACGGAATACAAGGCTTTTCTCGTAACGAAAGAATAATATAGAAAAAAATCGGGGAAAGAAACGGTCTAGAGTGGTCACACTTTGAGACTGGATTCTTTCCCTTTTCAGTCCGCAGTTTCTTATTTAATATAAGTCAATAAACTCAGCGAATTTTGAAAATGCATTAAAAAGGAAATAATATAAGAATAGTATTTTTCTATTCCATGGTTGACAGATTGTGTAGAGGGAGGTAACCTAAATAATATAATTTATGAATTGAATATGTTAACCTCACTTTATTTAGTGAGGTAGAGGCGCGGTATTTAACAGTCTCTAGCGGAGCCCCGAGAACGCTATGATTCTAGAGAGAAGGAAATGTCGCCGAAGTGTGTAATATTCTCAATATTGCATGCTGGGCCTGCAGTTAAGAGCTGCAGGACTGTCTCAGTGAACTTCCCAGGTTTGCTGAGTTGTGCTATCTCATTAAGGGAAAAGAGAGGGACTTTAGGGCAATTATACATGCGACCTGAGTTTGATCTCAGGTCGTTTTTTTGTTGTCTAAAAAAAGAATCAAGAAAAACAGGGGGAAAATGCCATGCGAAAACAAGTTTTATTATTAATAGGATTATTATTCTCAAGTATTATTTTACTTTCTGCTTGTGGGACAAGTGAAGATGGAAATACGTCTGGTTCCGCAAGCGAGGATACATTTAAGGTTGGACTTGAGGCTGGATATGCCCCATTTAACTGGACTCAAAATGATGACGCAAATGGTGGGGTAAAAATTAATGGCACTTCCGAATATGCAGGCGGCTATGATGTCGAAATCGCCAAAAAAATTGCCGAGGGCTTAGGGAAGAAGCTTGTGATTGTGAAAACAGAATGGGATGGGCTCGTACCAGCCTTAACATCTGGAAAAATAGATGCCATTATTGCAGGAATGTCTCCGACTGCGGAACGAAAGGAAACCATCGATTTCTCAGATAACTACTATAATTCAAATCTAGTCATGGTTGTGAAAAAAGGTGGAAAATATGAAGGGGCCACGTCGATTCAGGATTTCAAAGGCGCAAAAGTAACGGCGCAATTAAATACATTCCATTATTCCGTCATTGATCAAATTAAAGGAGTATCAAAAGAGACCGCCATGGATAATTTCCCTGCCATGAGGGTAGCACTTGAATCGGGAATCATAGATGGCTATGTTACAGAACGACCTGAAGCAGTTAGTGCTTCTACAGCGAATGGAAAATTTGCCATGGTTGAATTTAAAGATGGATTTAAGACTTCACCTGACGATACGGCCATTGCTGTGGGAACTAAAAAAGGCAGTGACTTAACAGAGAAAATCAATGAAATCCTGAAGGGAATTTCCGAGAAAGAACGTACCGAAATTATGGATACAGCGATTAAAAATCAACCTGCTGCAAAATAAGCAAACAGCACTAAAGGATAAAGCCGGCTGTATGTCAGAGTACAGTCGGTTTTCTGATTAGGAGGAAGAGCATGAGCTTTGAATGGATCGTAAGAATTGTATCGGAAAATTGGCCAATGTTCCTTCGCGGAGCAGGGATGACGCTCTTTATTGCGTTGATTGGAACCGTTATTGGGGCAGTCATTGGTTTGATGGCAGGGGTCATTCGTACCATTCCTATGCCCGAACGGGGCCCAAAAAAGCTAGTATTGAAGATCATTAATATCATTCTATCTATTTATATCGAGTTTTTCCGTGGAACACCTATGATTGTTCAAGCAATGGTGATCTATTACGGCTCAGCGTTGGCCTTTAATATCGATATGAATGTGATGCTAGCCGCTGTTATTGTCGTTTCTATTAATACGGGGGCCTATATGGCAGAAATTGTTCGCGGTGGGATCGTTTCTATTGACAAAGGACAATATGAAGCAGCTCAAGCGATTGGAATGAATCATTTTCAAACAATGACAAATGTGGTATTGCCACAAGTAATCAGAAATATTTTGCCTGCAACAGGGAATCAATTTGTCATCAATATTAAGGATACTTCTGTATTAAATGTCATTTCCGTTTCCGAGCTCTATTTCTTAACGAAATCCGTAGCCGGAAATAATTTTAGATATTTTGAGTCATTCTTTGTGGCTTGTATGATTTATTTTGTCATGACGTTTGCAGTGACAAGAATCCTGCTCTATTTTGAGAGAAAGCTGGATGGTCCAGATAATTACACAGTGCTCAATGAGGAATTAGAGCCTAAGAAGATATGAGGAGGACTGGGTATGGAAAAGGTAATTGAAGTTCAGCATTTAAATAAATCCTTTGGGGCCCATGAGGTTTTAAAGGATATTGATTTTTCCGTCCATAAAGGTGAAGTAGTCAGTATTATTGGTTCCTCCGGTTCGGGCAAATCCACTCTGCTTCGCTGTATTAATCTTTTGGAGAAACCTGGTGGTGGCCAAATTATGTTTCATGGAGAAAATATCCTAGATGATCGCCATGATATTTTTGCTTATCGTCAAAAGCTAGGCATGGTCTTTCAGCAATTCAACTTATTTGAGAACCATAATGTTCTTAAGAACTGTGTTGTGGGACAAATCAAAGTGTTAAAGCGTACAAAGGAAGAAGCGGAAAAGGTAGCGATGAAATATCTGAAAGTGGTGGGGATGGATAAATATATTTATGCCAAACCAAAGCAATTATCAGGTGGGCAAAAACAACGTGTGGCCATTGCGAGAGCACTTTCTATGGAGCCTGATGTGATGCTGTTTGATGAGCCAACATCTGCCCTTGATCCAGAAATGGTTGGAGAAGTTCTAAAGGTCATGAGGGAGCTTGCTGAAATAGGGCTTACGATGCTAATCGTTACGCATGAAATGGAATTTGCCAGAGAGGTATCCGATCGTGTAGTGTTTATGGATAAGGGGGTTATTGCTGAGGAAGGAAGCCCTGAGCAAATTTTTAACCATCCACAGCAAGAAAGAACAAAGGAATTCTTGAAACGGACTTTATCCTTGTAAAGATTGATTGTGGAATGGTGAAACCCAACATTGATGAAGGAGGAAATCTTGTGAAGTGGATTTCCAAGAAGAACAGGAAACCGGTTTTATTAATCGTTATCCTCGTGTTATTGATTGCTGGGTTCCTTGATATTAAATATGAGGGGCTATTCTATCAATTGTTACCTCATTCGGTTCAAGCATTTTTGGGTGATATTATTTAAGACCATGAAAGAGAGGACGAGAGCTATTTTGCTCTCGCCATTGGTCGACCATAGGAAGGCAAGAACAACACCTCTTAAAAATCCCCATATTAGTTCTTCTTCTTTTTTACTATACTTTTTCTCAAAGGGAATCATATAAATAATCATTAATCGGTTAAAATAAACGAGAGCGCATACACCAACTTAGAATTCACACAACTTGGAGGACTACCGTTGAAATACATCATCTCACTCATCGGTTTACTTGTTGTTTTTGGATTAGCCTATGCAGCAAGTAATAACAGAAAACACATCAAAATGAAACCGATTCTTCTTATGGTTATTATTCAATTGATATTATCTGCTTTACTCTTAAATACGACACTTGGCTTGGGATTAATTAAGGTGTTCGCTAATGTTTTTGGGAAGCTGCTTGACTATGCGGGTGAGGGGATCTCCTTCGTATTTGGAGGCATAGCCAATGAAGATCAATCCCCATTCTTTCTCAATGTCTTATTGCCAATCGTGTTCATTTCTGTCTTAATTGGGATCTTCCAATACCTGAAGATTCTACCTTTTATTATGAAGGCGATTGGTCTCTTCCTAAGTAAAATAAACGGCATGGGGAAGTTAGAATCATATAATGCAGTGGCATCGGCGATGATTGGTCAATCCGAAGTATTTATTACAGTGAAGAAGCAGCTAGGTCATTTGTCTGCTAATCGCTTATATACGCTTTGTGCATCAGCCATGTCAACCGTTTCGATGTCGATCGTTGGGGCGTACATGACGATGGTTGAACCTAGATATGTAGTCACAGCACTTGTCCTAAACTTATTTGGCGGATTTATCATTGCTTCGATTATTAATCCTTATACGGTGAAACCGGAAGAGGATCTGTTGGACATTCAGGATGAGGAAAAACAGAGCTTTTTCGAAATGTTAGGGGAATACATCCTCGATGGGTTTAAAGTAGCCGTGATTGTTGGTGCGATGTTAATTGGTTTTGTTGCCTTAATGGGCGCAATTAATAGCATTTTTGATATGATTTTTGGAATTTCCTTTCAAGAGATTTTAGGTTATATTTTTGCACCTATTGCCTTTATTATGGGTGTTCCTTTTACTGAGGTCGTCAATGCGGGTGGAATTATGGCTACGAAGCTTGTTACAAATGAGTTTGTTGCGATGATGGACTTGGCAAAAATAGCAGAATCATTTGATCCACGCACATTAGGAATTATTTCTGTTTTCCTTGTCTCTTTTGCAAACTTCTCCTCCATTGGGATCATCT
This sequence comes from Anoxybacillus andreesenii, assembly GCF_030813005.1. Classification (NCBI taxonomy): domain Bacteria; kingdom Bacillati; phylum Bacillota; class Bacilli; order Caryophanales; family Anoxybacillaceae; genus Anoxybacillus; species Anoxybacillus andreesenii. The sequence goes on along the minus strand of NZ_JAUSTU010000002.1, from coordinate 330,981 downwards.
CAGGTGCTGTAAAAAGCCTGAATGAAGAAAAAGGGAATATCGTCGCTAAATTTGGTTTAAAATTATTATATGGAGCGACCTTAGTGAGTGTATTATCAGCTGTCATTGTTAGTATCGTTTTATAAGTAGTTCAAAAAGCAATTTTCCATCCTTATGAAAGGGTGGAAAATTGCTTATTTCTATTTTAGGGAGGGCGTTTTTCACACAAGATTCAATTTCTATTTTCTATAATAGGAATGCTAATAATAAAAGTACTTCCCTTTCCTACTTCACTAAAAACTTGAATAGTTCCCTTGTGGATCTCCACAATCCATTTTGCAATCGCAAGTCCAAGTCCGTGCCCTCCATCTTGCCGAGTTCTTGCTTTATCTGCTCGATAGAAACGTTCAAATATTCGCCCATAATCATCTTGGTTGATTCCAATTCCTGAATCCTTCATGAATATAAGTAACTCTTTTCCTTTTACAGAAAGGGATAGCTGTGCCTCGCCTCTATTCGGAGTATATTTAATCGCATTGTCCAATAAAATATACAGCAGCTGTGTTAGCTTTTGGGAATCCCCATTAACCATTAACACATCAGGGGCATCGAAGTGAAGCTTGATTTGTTTGAATTCAGCCAGTGCTCGAACAGATTCAACGACCTCCTCGGCAATCGTGCGAAAATCAAACCATTCATTCACAAGTTCAATGGTTCCTGAGTCAGACCTAGCTAATGTCAATAAATCCCCGACTAATCCAGTCATTCGCTTCACTTCATTTTTCATATTAAACAGGAGTTTATGGGAGTAGTCCTCTTTCTCTAAATCCAATGTCATTTCCATGGCATTGATGGATGAAAGCATGACACTCAACGGTGTTCGTAATTCGTGGGAGGCATCAGCTACAAATTCTCGCTGTCTAGTGAAGGCACGTGTAATCGGGACCATTGCCTTTTTAGACATATAATAGCTAATGACAAGTGCTACTAGTGAAAACAGAATAGCTATACCTAAAAGGATGGTGGGTAGCCATTTAAAAACCTGATAGGCGAACGAGATTTCCTTCCCAATGTAAAGCATGCCGATAGCTTCTCCACGATAGGAAATGGGTTGGCTAGCAATCATTAAGCGAATCGTTTCTGTCTTTTGTACTGGGTGAAATTCATGATTTCTTCCTTTCCCGTTTAATCCTCTTTCAGAAAATTCTACCTGGAAGGTTTTTTGAAGAATTTCATTTTTACTAGGGTTCCAGTTAGAGATGGCAGTTAATAATTCTGTACGTAGATCCGGAATGAGTTCATCTCCCAGTACCAATTCTCCTGATTGGTCCACCACATAATAGAAAAATTGATCGACATCCTTGACAATGGATTCTTGATTACGAAATCTTAAACGACCTTTATGATTCTGATATCCTAAGTACTGCTCAATGTTTTTAGCCTCCTGTTTGACACTGACTTCTAGTTCGCGTTCTTGATCCTTAAAGATGGTTGCATACAATATGATATAGACAATAGCAATAAATAATAGCAGGAAAAGCATAAGCATGCCACTGTATAATAACGTTAAACGAAATTGTGTATTTTCAAATAGTCCTCTTTTTCGAAAAAGATAGTTAAAGGATGACTTTTTAGTTCCCAACTTTATACCCAACTCCCCTGATACTTTGGAGCAAATCCTGTTTTCCAAATAGGTCTAGTTTTTTACGAAGTAATTTAATGGTAGCATCAATCGTTTTCGTTGATACGTCTGCATCATAGCCCCAAATACGGTCCAAAATAACCTCTCGAGGGAGTACCTGTCCTTTATTTTGAACTAATAAATCAAGCAACTGAAATTCACGAGGGCTTAGCTGAATTTCCATTTCTCCATGAAGAATCGCCTGGCTTGTACGATTAATGACCAAACCGTGAATCGAAATCTGTTCCTCTAAAATAGGGGCATAGTTACGGCGAGTAAGAGCACGGAGACGGGCAAGAAGTTCCTCGATTTCAAAGGGCTTAATGAGGTAATCATCTGCTCCAGCATCTAATCCGTTAATGCGATCCTCAACAGCGTCCTTGGCGGTTAGCATTAAGATCGCTCCAGAATAGCTCTCACTTCGAAGCTTTCTACAAACGGAGATTCCATCCCCATTTGGCATCATCCAATCTAATATTAAGACATCATAATGGGAGGCTTTGGCATACTCGTAGGCATCCTCACCCTCCATGACCCAATCAACCTTATAGCTACCTTTCTTTTTCAGCATAAAACCAATCAATTCACCAAGCTGCAGGTCATCTTCCGCTAGTAGAATATTCATGCTAAGCACCTCTTTTTACATGATTTCTTATCTTAATATTACTTCTTTACACACCCTTAGGAAAGATGAGATAAACCAATACCACCGTAAACGTAGTTACGGTGGTAGGATGAAAAGGGGGAGTACGTTACGATACTATACTAGTAGCTCTTTTTCATTTTTTAGTTTTTCCAATTCTCTGGTTAATTCTTCGTCGTTTACAGTGGTAGACTCATCATCCACTAGCGGATTGGAAAAGCAACTCCCAGCTTGTACCTCAGCCTCCATTAATAAAATACGGTCTTCAGCACGGGCGACCTCTCTTAAAATGTTGTCTGTTTGAAAGGAGCCCGCGGCCTTCTGCATTTGCTTAATTGACTGAGCGACATTTGCACGTGATGCTAAGAGGACTTTCTTATGCTGTAATTCATGATAGGTTTGTTGAAGCTCATCTAATTTTTCTGTTAAAGTCTCAGTTTGATTCTTGATCGTTTCATATTGCTGCTCATAAAGGGCAAGCTGTTTCTCGTGGGTAAGCTTTTCCTGGACAGCTAATTTAGCAATCGTTTCTTCCCCTTGATCAATAGCTAGTTTCGCTTGACGGGTTCTTTTTTCTACTAATGCTTTTGTGTCAAGAATAAGAGATGCTTGCTTATTTTCTGCAAAAAGCTGACGTGATAAAGCCCTTTGCGCCTTTACGATTTCCTGCTCCATTTCCCTAGAGTATTCGTTCAGCATGGCAATTGGATCCTCAAGGTTATCGAGCCATCCATTGATATCCGCCTTAGCGATCCTTTTCATTCTTTTAAATATCCCCATATTAATTCCTCTCCTTTTTTGAAACTAAACTTTTTTCCCATTGATCCAACACATTTGCACTTTGGGTCGACATAGGTCTATGTGAATTCATGATAGATGTATCAATAAACTGTTGCATTGCAGTGTCCTTTGCTTTTCTTCTTAGCCATTTCATCGCTACAACGATAACAGCAATACCGAGAATCAGGATAAGTAGGAACCAAAGCCAAGAAAATCCATGATGCTGGTAGCCCATCATATGATGTGGTCCAAAACCACCAAGTGGCGAAGAGCCACCAAGTGGTCCAGAGCCACCGAGTGGTCCCATTCCCATTCCTCCTGCTCCACCATGTCCATGACGACCAGAAGCAAGCGCATGTAGACCTCCGAATAGATAGTGGATTACATGAATAACTAGAATCATGGAAGCAATCATTCCACCCCAGAAGATCCCTTTCTTTACCTTGTAATTCATTTTTTCTTACCTCCTTTCGCTCTTGATGTCTATAGATTAGTAGAGTTTGGTGAAAACTTAGTGAAAGGATCTTGGAAAGCAAAAAAAAGGCCGCCTTACTAGAAAAGTAAAGCGACCTTTGATCGTAACAACTAAAAGTTTGCAAGAGCTTCTATTAATTTCGGATTAGATAATCAAATGCACCTAAAGCTGCGGTTGCACCTGATCCCATAGAAATGATGATCTGCTTGTATGCACTGTCTGTACAGTCACCGGCTGCAAATACACCAGGGATACTTGTTGCTCCATGCTTATCAACAACAATCTCACCCATGCGATTGCGCTCAATCGTGTCCCCCAACCAGTCTGTATTTGGAACAAGACCAATTTGAACGAACACACCTTGTAAATCAACATGATGCTCTTCACCTGTGGCGCGGTCAACATAGGTAAGACCGTTAACTTTATCTGTACCAGTAATTTCCTTTGTTTGAGCATTTTTGATGACCGTTACATTAGGAAGACTGTTGAGACGGTCTTGGAGGACCGAGTCAGCCTTTAGCTCTGGAGCAAATTCGATCACTGTTACATGTTTCACAATCCCAGCCAAATCAATTGCTGCTTCAATACCAGAGTTACCGCCACCAATGACAGCAACGTGTTTTCCTTCAAATAATGGACCATCACAATGAGGGCAGTAGGCAACACCTTTATTCTTAAACTCTACTTCACCTGGAACGCCAATATTACGCCAGCGAGCACCTGTTGAAAGGATAACGGTTTTGCTTTTTAGTACAGCACCGCTTTCCAACTCAATTTCAATGAACTCTTTCTTTTCTAAATGTTTAGCACGCTGTAGATTCATGATATCAACATCATAATCTTTGACATGTTCTTCAAGACTTGCTGCAAGCTTAGGGCCCTCAGTATGCTTCACACTAATAAAGTTCTCAATGCCGAGCGTGTCCATGATCTGGCCGCCAAAGCGTTCAGCGACAATACCTGTACGAATGCCTTTACGAGCTGCGTAGACCGCTGCACTAGCGCCAGCAGGGCCGCCGCCAACAACGAGAACATCAAAGGGTTCTTTTTCAGAAAGCTTAGAAACGTCTTGAGTACTGCCCATCTTAGCAAGGATTTCTTCCAGTGTCATACGACCGCTGCCGAATGTTTCCCCATTTAAGAAAACAGTTGGAACTGCCATAATTCCCTTGCTTTCAACTTCCTCTTTGAAGGCAGCACCATCGATCATCGTATGGGTGACTCCAGGGTTGAGAACACTCATAATATTAAGTGCCTGAACAACATCAGGACAGTTATGACAGCTAAGGCTGACGTAAGTTTCAAAGTGATATTCACCTTTTAGGCTTTTCACTTGATCGATCACACTTTGGTCAACCTTTGGAGCACGACCGCTTACTTGTAGCAATGCTAATACAAGGGAAGTGAATTCGTGTCCAAGTGGTATACCGGAAAATACAATCCCTGTATCCTCTCCGATACGATTGATGCTAAAGCTTGGTGTTCTTTCCAAGGTTGTTCTTTCTACTTTAATCTTAGCTGACATGCTTGCTAGCTCATCAACAAGAGCAAGCATGTCATTTGATAAATCATCCGTACTTACACTGACCTTAATCAGGATATCATTCTCCATCAATTGGAGATATTGATCAAGCTGTGCTTTAATGTCTGCTTCTAATCTCATTTCAAGGACTCCTTAAATTTTCCCTACAAGATCAAGACTTGGTTTAAGTGTTTCAGAACCCTCTTTCCATTTTGCTGGGCACACTTCACCAGGATTGTTACGAACATATTGTGCAGCTTTAATTTTGTTAATAAGTGTACTTGCATCACGGCCAATGCCATCAGCATTAATTTCGATAGCTTGGATGATACCATCAGGGTCAATAATGAAAGTACCGCGGTCAGCTTGTCCTAATTCTTCAATAAATACATCAAATTGGCGAGAAAGTACATGTGCAGGGTCACCAATCATTGTGTAAGTAATTTTTCCAATTGCCTCTGATGTATCGTGCCATGCTTTATGTGTAAAATGAGAATCTCTTGAAACAGAGAACACTTCAACTCCTAGTTCTTGAAGAGCAGGATATTGATCTTGAAGATCTTCTAGCTCAGTTGGACAAACGAATGTAAAGTCTGCAGGGTAGAAGCAAACGACACTCCAATGGCCTTTTAAATCTTGTTCGGTAACCTCGATGAATTCACCGTTTTTGTAAGCTTGTGCTGTAAATGGTTGTACTTCTTTTCCAATAAGTGACATAGATAAATTCCTCCATTATAAAATTTATTAAATTATAGATTGTTGAGTACTAGTATGCCCAACTTTCCTATAATTATTATCTATTTATATTTATTATTATTTACACAATACAATTATATAGAAATAATAGTTTTTGTCAAATGAAAACTTATTGATTTCATTCGCGCCTAGCCAATAATTGGTTATGATAGAAATAGTCATAAATACAGAAAAGGAAAAATTATTTACAGAAACTTTTTCACTTTGGATAGTATATAACAATAGGTAATGAATATGTGTGTGAATCAAGAGGGCTAACTGCGGGAACTTTTAGTCCTTTTTTTAGTGTTATTTTTCCGATAATTATTAGAATATTCGCATTTAAATGCTCGTCTCTTAATATAGTAAAAGTAAACAGGCTACATTTTTTACGGAGGAAGGTCTATGAAAAAGGGGGTTATGTGATGCTACATATTGTTGCTTGCATTAAGCAAGTGCCCGACACGAAGATTATCAAAATGAATCCGAAGACAAATACGATGGATCGGCGGACCGCACCAGCGATCCTGAATCCTTATGATGCCCATGCAGTGGAGGAGGCCGTTCGATTAAAAGAAAGATATGGGGGCAAAGTCTCCGTTCTCACGATGGGTCCACCTCCTGCGGTGAAAGCGATTAAGAAGTGCATCGAAATTGGAGCGGATGAAGGCTATTTAATTACGGATCGGCGGTTTGCTGGAGCAGATACGCTTGCAACCAGCTATGCCTTAACAAAAGCGCTAGACAAAATCTCAAAGGAAAGCCCTGTTGATTTGATCATCTGTGGAAAAATGTCGATAGATGGTGACACGGGACAAGTTGGTCCTGGAATCGCAAGGCGACTTGATATCCCTCCGCTTACCTCGGTTAATAAGGTTGTTGAGATAAACAAGGATGAAGGGTATATGAAAGTTCACCGCAAGCTGGAGGATGGCTATGAAGTCGTTCAATCGACCTTGCCATGCCTTCTTTCAGTTGAAAAAACGATTAATGAGGTACCCTATTCTCCATTCCCCAATATGTTAAAAGCAGCAAGATATCAGCCCCATATCTGGTCTGTCGATGATTTAGAGGATGTTGATATTAAACAGCTGGGTTTGAAGGGCTCGCCAACCATCGTCTCGAAGGTCTGGTCTCCACCGAAGCCAGAAGGAGGCACTCTTTTGGAGGGAAATCCAAAGGAGCAGGTGGAACAATTGCTTTCTATTATTCTTGAAAAGAAAGAGCTGTTTACAGTGAAGGGGGAGGCATAATGGATTTCCACGATTACCAAGATGTATGGGTATTCATTGAAGAGAAGGATGGGGCGATTGCTCCTGTTTCTCTAGAACTCTTGGGAGCGGGAAGGGGGCTTGCGGATAAGCGGGGATGCAATCTTGCTGGCATACTAATTGGGGAAAATATCTCCCACTTAGCCGATACAATGTTTGAGTATGGTGCAGATATTGCCTATATCTATGACCAGCCGATTTTTAAAAACTACCGAACAGAATCCTTTATGCAGGCCCTTCTTCATTGTTCAAACAAATACAAGCCTGAGATCATCCTCTATGGTGCTACCTCAACAGGAAAGGATTTAGCGAGTGCGGTTGCTACTGATTTACCAACAGGGCTGACCGCAGATACGACGGAGCTGGATGTTGAGGAGGAGACAGGGCTCCTGCTTGCGAGCCGGCCAGCCTTTGGCGGAAATATTATGGCAACGATCTTATGTAAAAAGTACCGGCCGCAAATGGCCACCGTTCGGGCCAAAGTGATGAAGGCGCTCACACCACAGCCTGGGAGAAAGGGCAAAATAATAGAAGAAAGCATCTCATTAAAAGAAGAGGACATCCGCACAAAGGTGCTGGAAATTGTGAAAGAAACGACAAAGAAGGTACGCATTGATGAGGCGGATATTATTGTCGCTGGGGGAAAAGGTTTGGGAAGCGCAGAGGGCTTCCAGCTGATTCACAAGCTTGCTGAAAGCTTGGGAGGTGCGGTCGGAGCCAGTCGTGATGTCGTGGAAGCAGGCTGGATTGAGCATGCCCATCAGGTTGGACAGACAGGTGTAACGGTTACGCCCAAAATATACTTTGCCATTGGGATATCCGGGGCCATTCAGCATATTGTGGGGATGAAGAACTCAGGGCTTATCATCGCCATTAATAAGGACCCGGAAGCACCGATATTTGAGGCTTGTCATTATGGAATTGTCGGAGATGCCTTCGAAATTGTTCCGATTCTAATTGAACAGTTTCAACAGGCCATGACAAGGGAGGAGGTTAGTCATGTCGGAGAAGTTTGATGCCATTGTTGTCGGTGCAGGCCCAGCTGGAATTTCGTGTGCTTACGATTTAGCAAAGGGTGGGGCTAGTGTTCTCCTTTTGGAACGAGGAGAATACCCAGGCTCCAAAAATGTCATGGGCGGTGTTCTTTACCGAAAGATGATGGAGGACTTGATCCCGGGGTTTTATAAGGAGGCTCCGCTTGAGCGTCCCATCACGGAGCAAAGATTCATGATGATGGATAAGGAGTCAGCTGTTACCTTTAGCTATAAAGGAATGGAATGGGCAAAGGAGCCCTATAATAATTTCACAGTCCTGCGCGCAAAGTTTGACCAATGGTTTGCTGATAAAGCCGTTGAGCAGGGAGCGATTCTCATTAATGAGACGGTCGTACTCGAATGCATTGTGGAGAATGGGAAGGTGATTGGAGTAAGGACGGATCGTCCGAATGGAGAAGTGTATGCGGATGTAGTCGTTCTTGCTGATGGAGTCAATTCCTTACTGGCACAATCCCTCGGTTTCCATAAAGAATATCGACCAGATGAGGTCGCTTTGGCTACGATGGAAATTTTGAAGCTAGACAAAAAAATTATCGAGGACCGCTTTAATCTGGAGGATAACCAGGGTTGTACGATTGAACTATTCGGTGACGCAACGAAAGGCATTCTTGGGACGGGGTTTTTGTATACGAACAAGGATACGTTAAGCCTTGGGGTCGGAACGCTGTTATCCGGGCTGATTAAGCACAAGATCAAGCCTTATGAGCTGCTTGAATACGTCAAGAGTCACCCGATGATCCGCCCTTATATTCAAGGGAGTGAGCCTCAGGAATATTTAGCCCACTTGATTCCAGAGGGCGGCTATAACTCCATGGGGAAGATTGTAGGGGATGGCGTGATCGTGATTGGGGATGCTTCACAGCTAGTGAATGCGATTCACCGGGAGGGCTCCAACCTCGCTATGACCTCAGGCCGTCTAGCTGCAGAAACAATCCTTTCAGCGAAAGAGGTAGGGGATTTCTCTGAAAGAATACTCGATCAATATCGTACGAAGCTCTTATCCAGTTTTGTTGGTCAGGATATGAAAAAATATAAGGATTCGACCCATCATTTTGATAAGTTCCCGCAATATTTTACAGACTATATTCCGATGGTGAATAAGGCAGCAAGTCAAATGTTCACCGTCGATGGCTCATCGAAATGGGAAAAGCAAAAGAAGATTTGGAGTGATCTAGGCACCACAAAGGAAAAAATGAAGTTAGCTCGCGATGTGTACCGAGCGTGGAAGGTGATTAAATAATGAGTGGACAGAAAAACTATCAGTCTATCGAGGAAAAGCAGTATCTTGTTCGCTTTAATGCCGATACAAAATCACATCTTCATGTGAAGGACGAAGACATTTGCTTAACGAAATGTCCAGATAAAATTTGCACCATCTTTTGCCCAGCTGAAATCTATAAATGGGAGGATATTCGCATGCATGTTGGCTATGAGGGCTGTCATGAATGTGGAAGCTGCCGAATTGGCTGTCCGCATCAGAATATTAGGTGGGAATATCCAAAGGGTGGTCATGGAATTGTCTTCCGTTTAGGATAATTGAAGGAGATGAGGGCTCACGTTGTGAAGTCCTTTTTTGTTGGGGGGGATATGTACTTTTTTCACAATTCTTGGTAAAAAGGAAATAAAAATATCCTTTTATGTCTTATTTATCTTTGAATGGTCATCAGTTGATCCTGATTGGCTTTTGACTCGAATTCCTTTAAGATCTCTAAAGCTTCATGAAAGGATGCAAGATATGAGGTTCGAAAGAATGGAAGCCAATAATTGAATCCCCCTCCCTCATCGGAAGGATAAATCAAGACGCGCCATTGGCACTGCCCTCTAGTGAACTCATTTCCTTCTAATGCAATTAACCAATGGGTAAAATGCTGAAAGATATCTACACAATTGGACTCATTCTGTATCGCCAATCGGTCGTTTGGGTGAATGGGAATAGGCTTCTTTTGATAAAATTCCCGAAAATTAATGGTTTCTACCATCTACATCGCTCCTTTAATTTATTGTTTTTTATAGAATGAGAATATATGAAAAGTTAAGTAATTTAGATTAGTATATGTTTGAAGAGAAAAAAAGATTTATATTTATTGAATATTTAGAAAACAAAACAGAAGCTGTCTTCATACCGACAGCTTCTAAGCAACAGAACCCTTTTTCTCACAAATGCAAACTGAACCCTTCATGAAAACTTAACACTGAGTTAACCAAACTTCCAGAATATTTACATTCACTTTACATTCCCTCTGTATAATTTGAGATACGATTATGATTATTGGAGGGCATTCATTTGAAAATTCGCAGTTTGAGCTCATCAAGGACATTCAGGGAAAAATATTTGCTAGCACTTCAAAAGTTAAGCTTAAGTACCAGACTTTTTATTTTATTTGTGTCTCTACTTATTCTCGCAGTTGTTGGAGTAGGAGCGAGCTCCTACCTTAAATCAAAGGAGACAACGATGAATGCAATTGAAACAAGATTAATGCGTGAAACGGAAATGATGAGCTATGTGGCTGAGAATCTAAAGTTTGTATACATAAGCGATGAGAAATATTTTATGCAGCAGCTTGAAGCAAATGTCCGCTCCCAATATGAAATTCTCAAGAATGATGGAATATCTGCGGAAATCCTGTACATAAAGGACGGAGAAACCCATCCTTTCAAGGTGAGTGCAAAGTCCCTTCCAACCCTTTCTGAGAAAACAAGTGCGAAGATTATCGCTTCAAAGAAAGGCCTGTTCCATGAAAAGATTGGAAATGAGGAATACACGATTACCTACCGGGAATTGAAGGAATTGAACGGCATTTATGTCATGCTTGTACGCACTCATTCCTATATGGAGCCTATTAACCAAATGGTTTATTTTACGATTACAGGAATAATCATTAGCATATCAGTCGCCACTGCTATTATTTTGTTGTTAATGAGAACGGTGACGAATCCTCTGAATATGTTACGAAATACCATGAGGAAGGTTCGCGATGGAAAAATAGAGGCAGCCAATCCTATTCGAACAACAGTCCCAGAAATTACTTCCTTACATAAAAGTTATAACTCTATGATTGCTCATATGGAGGAATTATTATCTAAACTGAAAACCACGATAAAAGAGCTTGAGCAAACCGGCGGGGATTTAATGAAATCCTCCAACCATGCTCTTGATTCTGGCCATGATCTAGTAACAGCCATCATGGTCGTTAAGACGGGTGCAGAACAAACAGCAAGCAGCTCCGAGGATAGCGCAAATCGTTTTAGGGAAATGAAACACTTCATTGAAACCATGATCGAAAGCATGGGATCAGTCTTTGAGGGCTCTATGCAAATGAACAAAACAGCTAAGTATGGAGAGGCCAATATCAGTCAATTGATTTCGACATTTTATCAGTTTGAAAAAGATTTTGAACATCTAACGAACACGATAAATGAAGTGAAGCATTTTTCTAGTATTATTACGAAGCTGGTTGGACTTGTTAGCGGAATATCAGAGCAAACGAAGCTCCTAGCTTTGAATGCTTCGATTGAGGCTGTACGAGCAGGAGAGTCAGGGAAAGGATTTTCTGTAGTGGCACAGGAAGTGAGAAAGCTGGCGGAACAATCCACTAAAGTAACGGAGGATATTACATCGGCCATCGGCAATATGGAAAATATAACATTAGGTGCCACTCATGCATTTGAACGGATGCACTCGAAAGTTAAGTCCAATTTGTCTATGGCCAGTGAGGTGAAAAATTCCTTTGATGACTTAATGGAGAATATTGTAGAAGAGAGCAGAAGTCTCCAAGGGATTCAGGGGGAGCTTAAGGGATTAGTAGAAATTCTACCAAAACTAGAGCAAGCAACTATTCATTTTACCTCCATTTCTCAGGAGACGGTGGCTAGTTCAGAGGAAATGCTCACCATTAGTGAACAACAGATTGAATTAATGGAAAATACAAATGGCATCGGGACTAAATTGAACCAACTATCACAATCTCTCACGAAAATAACTGAGCGTTTTCAGCTTCAAGATGAGTAAGCACCTTATCAGAGCGAAAAAACCGCCTGTGATTTTTCATATCACAGGCGGTTAATGAGTATTCATATGAGAAAAACGGCTGTCGTAATGGCTCCAATCGTAATAATCACAGCGATTACTTTAACAAAAGGAGAGAGATGGTTGCTTCCTTTTTCATTAATCTCTTTCTCCTTTTCATTGACAATTTCCCGATACCCAGGCTTGCAGCAGCTCAATTAGGCCACCTTATTCCAGCCAGATACATCTTCTTCAAGCGGAAGATTATTTGCACGAGCTTTATTCGCCGCAATGAAGAAGAGAACCAATAGGATGGCAGATCCTATGAAACCGCCAATCCATGATGCTGTCATCGACATTCTAAAACCAATTTGTGCATTTAGAATATAAGTGATGACCATGACGAGCATGAAAGAACCTGGAATCAAAGCGACAAAGTAGTTCTTTTTCGCAATATAGAGATACATCGCCCCTACGAATAAGGCAATAACAGCGGTTGACTGGTTCGCCCAGCTGAAATATCTCCAAAGGATATTAAAATCAATTTGCGTAAGTGCAACAGAAATTGCAAACATTGGTAATGCAATCCAAAGACGGCTGCTAAATTTCTTTTGAGCAATATTCAAATAATCAGCAATAATCATACGTGCACTACGGAAGGCGGTGTCTCCAGAAGTTATTGGAAGTACGACAACTCCAAGTACCGCAAGTGTTCCACCGATAGCACCAAGTAAAGTAGTTGAAACTTCACTTACAATCGCCCCTGGACCACCAGCTGCAAGTAATTCCTGTAAACCACCATAGCCATCAAACATACTCATAGCGGCAGCAGCCCAAATCATCGCAATAATACCCTCTGCAATCATCATACCGTAGAAAATTTTTCTTCCTTGCCCTTCCTTTTGAGTGGTACGTGAAATCATCGGTGTTTGAGTAGCATGGAAGCCTGATAGAGCACCACAAGTAATGGTAAAGAATATCAATGGGAAAATTGGTGCGTTAGCAGGGTGGAAATTAGTTAGTGAAAGCTCAGGAATTGGAGCCCCTGTGATAATTAGCCCACCGCCTACACCAACAGCACTAATTAATAGCACTGCACCAAAGTACGGGTATAAGCGTCCAATGATTTTATCAAATGGTAGTAAAGTGGCTAAAATGTAATAGATAAAAATCGCTGCAATGATAATCCCTATTGCAATCTTCCCTTCCGTTAATACATGAAGAAGGCTTGCTGGTGTGGAAACGAACACCGTTCCAACTAATATGAGCAGTAGGAGTGCAAAGGCATTAACAACATGCTTCATTGCTTTTCCCAAGAATTTGGTTGCTAGCTCTGGAAGATGTGCACCCTTATTACGGATTGAAATCATTCCCGTTAAATAGTCATGAACAGCCCCGGCAAAGATACAGCCGACCACGATCCAGATGAAAGCAACTGGTCCATAAAGCGCTCCCATAATAGGTCCAAATACAGGTCCTGTTCCAGCAATATTGAGAAGCTGAATCAGGGAGTTCTTTGGTGTACTCATTGGCATGTAGTCAACACCATCTGCATTCACATAGGCAGGCGTTGGACGTTCTTCCCTTACACCAAACATTTTTTCGATAAATTTTCCATACGTAAAATAACCAATAATTAAAAGTGCAATTCCACCTAAAAATGTGTACATCTCCTCACTCCTTCTATAAAAATTTGAAATTACTATTCATTATAAAAAGAATGGGCAAATCTAAGGAGGATTTGAGACAACAGGTAGAAAATTCAGGTTATTATGTCAAATGTAAGGGTTTACATGTAAAAAATTCGATTATTACTTGTATGTACTATGAATATAGTATTTATTTAATTTCTAATTTTGCTCTTAAGGCTTTTACGTAGTTTCTGCTTACCGACAATTGTTCCTTTCTTCCAGCAATTTGGAGCTGGTAGGCACCGTTGAACCAAGGTGTTAGTCGTACGACATATTCAAGATTAACAAGGAAGCTTTTATGAATTCGGAAAAAACCAAAGGCCAAAAGCTTATTTTCTAAATCCTTAAGTGATGATTTGGTTTCGAACTCTCCATTATTCGTAATGAGCTTGGTCATTTTTTCTTCTTTAATAATATAGAGAATATCCTTTGGTTCTAGATAAATAATTTCCCCATCTGCCTCTACAGCTAGTTTTCCAGAAAATTTCTCTGAATCAAGCTCCATATCCAAATTGAAGAACTTATCAATTCGGGCAATGGTATCCTGAAGCTGTTCCTCATCATAGGGCTTAAGCAAATAATCAATTGCATTCAAGCGAAAGGCTTCTGCTGCAAATTGAGGATAAGCGGTAGTAAAAACAATAAGAGGAATCTTTCTTAATTCCATCAGAGCTTTTGCCGCACCCATTCCAGATAGCTTCGGCATCTCTACATCCAAAAAGACCACGTCGGGCTGTAGTTCAATTGTTTTTAGAATGGCGGATTCTCCCGTTTCAGCTTCCCCCACAATTTGTATGGAATGAAAGGAGCTTAATAAATGTTTTAACTCATCTCGGCTATATGGTTCATCATCCACTATGAGCACTTTGATAGATCCTGTCATGTATATTCACCTCGCTACATGGGACAGAAAAGCTGATGTCTGTTCCCATATTTAATTCGCTTTTTATAAGGAGGGCGGCTTGCTCACCAAACTTCATCGTTAATCTTCGGTTGACATTATATAGAGCTAATCCAGTCCCAACATCAGAATGAATAGGGGCCTTACTTAGCTGTTCGGCTCGTTTAGTGCTCATTCCATTGCCATTGTCTATTACTCTGACAGAGATATGTCCATCTAGTTTTTGAATCTTAATTTTTAGAACAAAATTGCTTTCTTTGTTTTTCATCCCATGCTTTATCGCATTTTCGACAATGGGCTGCAAGGTTAAAGGTGGAATTTGTTGAACAAGCGCATCTTCATCAATTTCATAGGCGATTCTCAGTTTATTGACGAATCTCGCTTCTTCAATTGCTAAATAGGCCTTTACATGCTTTAATTCCTGCTCGAGTGTGGTTGTATGCTCGGTTGTAATTTCTAGATTTTGCCGCAAAAATCTAGAAAGATAGATAAGCAATTTCCGAGCCTTTGCTGGTTCAATCCGTACAAGCGATAGGATCGTGTTTAACGTATTAAATAGAAAGTGAGGGCTAATTTGTGCCTGCAACACCTTGATTTCAGCCTCTCTCGCTAGCTGGTAGGCCTTCTCTACATCGGCAATTTCAAGTTGATTACTAAGCAGTGAGCTTATGCCTGCAGTTAGCTCCATCACGACAGGATTGACCTCTTTTTCCGAGCGGAAATAAAGCTTTAATGTACCAATCGTCATCCCACGTTGTTTAAGGGGAGCAATCACAACGGTATCTAATGGGCACCCATCCATGCGACAATGGATATGCTGCCTGTTTGCAACAACGATTTCCCCCTCTTTAATCGCATCTAGTGTAATCTGCGTTTGGATAGGGATCCCCGCTCTGTGGTGATCCTCTCCTTGCCCTATATGAGCTAGAATATCGTTAAGATTGGTAATGGAAACGGCGCTTGTATTGATTTCCTCATTCAGAATATGACAGACTTCTTTGGCTGTATCATAGGTCAGTCCATTTCTTAAATGGGTCAGCGTCTTTTCCGCAATTCGCAATGTTTTTTGAGCGAGATGGGCACCTGCTTTTTCCTCTTCATTTAGGACATTTCGAATAATTAATAGAAACAGAGTACATCCGAGTCCATTGGCCAAAATCATAGGAATGCCAATAATTTCAACCAATGCAAGTGCTTTTTCAAAGGGCCGGGAAATGAGAAGGATAATGATCATTTGAATGGCTTCAGAAATAGCGCCAATCAAAAAAGCAGTTCCAGGTTTCACATGCTTCTTTTTCTTATGGAAAAATCCAGAGATCACTCCAGAGACAATGGCCGCAAGCCCACAGGCAATGCCTGTAAAACCGCCAAGTGTGAAACGATGGATTCCTGCGATTAAACCAGCACCGATCCCCACTTTGTATCCACCAAGAAGCCCTGCTAACACAACCCCGATGACACGGGAGTTGGCAATAGCTTCATCCGAGTTCAGATCGGAGGTCCAAGGATGGAATTGCAAGCTCTCTGTACTTAGCGTTAAGCCAGAATAGGTACCGATAATTCCAAAGGTTCCAAAGAATAGGATGGCGGTATATTGCTGTTTTCGATTAAGATCATCGTGATAGAACATATCTCGAAAAAAACGGAACCGAGTGAGGATAAACGCAATCATCACAAGGATCCCAAGGCGTTCGATCATCGTAATTAACAAGATAAACATGGAGAGAACTCCTTCCTATAGGTGTTATAGGACAGTTTCTATTATTAATTATACATGATTGCGAATATTCGTAGTAATATTTAAGATTAGATATAAGCAGAACAAAAGCTAGTTATTTTTTTCTTGTCTAGTCCGAGGTTATATGTTGATATCAATATTTCCTCTTAAAATTTCGGTGGAGTGATGTGCATGCAAGATTTTGCTTTTTCCACATTAGATGCAATCCTGTCTTCTTTAGAGGAGGCAATCTCAGTTGTGAATGTGAAAGGAGAGATTGTTTATTGGAACGAAGCAGCGGAAAGTACGTATCAAATTAAAAAGGAAGAAGTACTAGGCAAGGATATCCGGCAATTTTTTCAGAAGGAGGATATCATGCATCTCAAGGTTTTGGAAACAAGACAGCCAGTTCGAGATGTCTACCATATTCCGAGGCCAGATAAGCATGTTCTTATTAGCACAAGCTTAATTTTTAATGAGGAAAATGAAGTGATTGGGAGCCTATCGATAGAGAAGGATATTACATCAACGATCCAGTTGAATGAGCAGCTTTCCTCCGCATCGAAGGAGCTGCAACAGCTTAGGCACCACATGAACCAGCAGCATGATGATCCTTTTTCAAAAATCAAGGGAATCAATACTGTCCTACAACAGACCATTCATCATGCAAAAAAAATTGCGACTACAGATGCGACGATTCTAATTAGTGGGGAAAGTGGTGTTGGTAAAGAGTTATTTGCCCATGCCATTCACGAGAAGAGCTTGCGCAATGAGAAGTCCTTCATTCCTGTAAATTGTGGGGCAATCCCAAGTGCTTTGTTCGAAAGTGAATTATTTGGTTATGAAGCAGGGGCCTATACCGGCGCTGCAAAGGGAGGAAAACCAGGGAAGCTGGAGCTTGCGGACGGTGGAACCTTGTTTTTGGACGAGGTTGGGGAGCTTCCTTTGGATATGCAGGTAAAGCTATTAAGGGCCTTGCAGGATAAAGAGGTATATCGAATTGGAGGGGTAACACCCAAAAGGCTGGATGTGAGAATTATTGCTGCGACCAATCGGGTATTAGAAAAAATGGTGGCAGAAGGGAAATTTCGTTCCGATCTGTATTACAGGCTGAATGTTTTTTCAATTAAGATTCCTCCTCTTCGGGAGAGAAAGGATGATATCCCTCATCTTGTCTATGACTTTCTTGAGGAATATGCCCACAAGTATGATAAAAAGGATTACAGGATTACCGAAGGAGCCTTATCGATTTTAAGTCGATATCAGTGGCCAGGGAATATTCGCGAGCTCCGAAATATGATGGAAAGGCTCGTCGTGCTGAACGATCATGGGGAGATTACAGAGTCTGATGTGTTGCAAATCTTAGATGATCATCTGGAACCCTTGCAATCTCCTGATTTACCAGTTCCCACCCTAATAGAGGAGAAAGAAAGGCTGGAAAAGGAACGAATTAGGGAAGTGCTTTACAGTACCTACGGGAATAAGAGTATAGCAGCGAAGAAGCTTGGCATGTCACGGGCAACACTATATAAGAAATTAAGAAAGTACGGAATATTTTTTGAGGACTAGTAAAAAGGGGATCGCAAAACGAGCTGGTGGAAATCACGAGCTCGTTTTGTGAATATTTATATTTTGTTTTCTGGCATTTCCTACGTATAGCTGGAATAACAGGAGTGCGATAATTGAAAGGACAATTCCTGATATATATGGGAGTCCAACGGATACAGAAAAGAGCCATCCACCAAATGTAGGACCAATAATTCTACCTAGAGAGTCAAAGGAGGATAGGAGCCCAGTCGTGCTTCCATGTCCGGCATTTGCCTTTTTTGTTAGTAAGGAGGATACCGCCGGTCGAATAAGTCCATTGCCAATTCCAAAAATCGTTAAGTAAATAGCAGCTGTTACAAAATTATTGGTCAATAATATTAAGCCAAAGCCGATTGCGGAGATAAGAATCCCTGCTTGGATCACAATGCCTTCTCCAAATCGCTTCGTCAGCTTTCCCATTAATCCCCCTTGAATAAAGGCCTGTCCAAATCCCATGATCATAAAGATATATCCCAGTTTAGCGGAATTTAGGTCAGCTTTTTGCGCGGCAAAATAAGCAAAGGTTGCTTCAAGTCCCGCTAACGAGATAGAGACGAAAAGCTGAAGAATGAATAGCATCGAAACGGGACTGCTAAGTGCTTGCTTCAAGGAACGATTCTCTTTTGACGCCTGGTGCCGTTTTTCTGGTGTTAAGGATTCCTTTAAAATCACCATGACAGCCAAGAACGTCAATAAGGATGAGGCACCTGCTATGAAAAACGGAAGATGCAAGTTGGATTGCGAAAAGACGCCCCCGATGGCAGGTCCGAAGATAAAGCCAAGACCTGTGGCCGCACCGATAATACCCATTCCTTTCCCGCGATCCTCCTCAGATGTAATGTCTGCTACATAGGCCATGACAGTTGGCATATTTGCAGAGGATAAAATCCCCCCAATTACCCGAGCTAAGAAAAGCATCCATAACTGTGTTGAAACGGCCATTAGGAAAAAGGAAATCGAGAGTCCTAAAATCCCAATCATGATGACAGGCTTTCGGCCAATGCGATCGGAAATGCGACCCCACATTGGGGCAAAAATCAATTGCATGAGTGAATATATCGACATTAATAATCCTAGTTCAGTTGGGGAGGCACCAATATTCTCCGCATAAAAGGGAAGCACTGGGATAATAATTCCAAACCCAACCATGACGAAAAACATAACAGCAAATAAAATAGGCAAAG
Organism: Anoxybacillus andreesenii; assembly: GCF_030813005.1. Lineage (NCBI taxonomy): Bacteria > Bacillati > Bacillota > Bacilli > Caryophanales > Anoxybacillaceae > Anoxybacillus > Anoxybacillus andreesenii. The sequence continues at coordinate 311,754 of NZ_JAUSTU010000002.1, read as the reverse complement.
ATTTCTTTGATTCCAAAGACGTCCACTCCAAGCTTCGAGTAAGATTGCAAAAATAGTCGGATGATTTTTCCATCAATAAAGAGATTATAACCTAACCAAGCTTGAAATAGAAATCCCATTTGCGTAGGATTCTCATCAAATGATTACTCATACAAAAGACGCTTCCCTAGGGAAGCGTCTTAATTTCATATTGGATTTAGATAACCCCTTGGGCAATCATTGCATCTGCCACTTTTTTGAAGCCTGCAATGTTAGAGCCAATTACAAGATTGCCTGGATAGCCATAATCTTCAGCCGCATTCATGCTGCGCATATAAATATTATGCATGATTTCGTGGAGCTTTTTATCGACCTCTTCAAAGGTCCATGAAAGTCTCATGCTATTTTGTGCCATTTCTAGTGCCGATACGGCTACCCCGCCTGCGTTCGCTGCCTTCCCAGGTGCAAATAGAACATTTCCCTCCAAGAAAACATCGATTGCTTCCAAAGTTGAAGGCATATTGGCTCCCTCACCAATGGCTTTGACTCCATTGGCTACTAGAATCTTGGCAGAAGTCTCATCAATTTCGTTTTGTGTTGCACAAGGTAATGCGATATCACAAGGGATGGACCAGATTCCAGATGAGCCCTCCACATACTCGGCCTCAGGATGCTCAAGGACATATTCCTTAATGCGCTTGCCTTCCACCTCTTTCAAACGCTTAACGGTTTCAAATTTAATGCCATTCTTATCGTAAATGTAGCCGTTGGAATCACTACAAGCTACCACATTTGCCCCTAATTGCTGGGCTTTTTCAATCGCATAGATGGACACATTTCCGGATCCCGAAACGATGACAGTAGAACCGCTGAAATCGAATCCTTGATCCTTTATCATTTCCTGGACGAAGTAAACAACGCCATATCCTGTGGCTTCCTTTCGTCCTAAGCTTCCACCGTATTCCAAGCCTTTTCCAGTGAGGACGCCCGCTTCGTAGGATCCTTTTAATTTCTTATATTGTCCAAACATATAGCCGATTTCTCTTGCTCCTACGCCAATATCACCTGCAGGAACGTCGATGTCTGGACCAATATGTCTAGCGAGCTCGGACATAAAGCTTTGCGTGAAGCGCATGATTTCCCCATTTGATTTTCCTTTTGGGTCAAAATCAGAGCCGCCTTTTCCTCCTCCAATAGGCTGTCCGGTGAGCGCATTCTTGAAAATTTGCTCAAAGCCTAGGAATTTAACGATGCTGGAGTTAACGGTCGGATGGAAGCGGATCCCTCCTTTATATGGCCCAATCGTATTGTTGAATTGTACGCGATAGCCGCGATTTACTTGTGTTCTTCCATTATCATCAACCCAAGGGACTCTAAAGGAAATGATTCGGTCTGGCTCAACAATCCGTTCAAGGATGCTATGCTCCATATAGCAAGGCTCTTTTGCAAATAAGGGAATAAGGGAATTAAAAATTTCCCGAACAGCTTGGTGGAATTCCTTCTTATGTGGATCCCTCTTTACAACCTTCTCGTAAACATCATCTACATATTGTTTTGCTGAAAGCATTTGTGGATCCAATTTTTCTGTTGTCAATAGCATGTGTTTTTCAACTCCCTCTATATCTATCATTTTAGGTATATTGCTAAAGAGATTAAATTTTCGAACTTTAAGATGGTTTCTTTATTAGGTGTATTTTATAATTTATAAATAATCTAATCAATATGAATAATAGATGATATTAATGCTGAATTGATATGAATTGGGTGTGATGAGGATGGAGTTAAGACAAATTCAATATTTTATTGAAGTGGCAAAGAGGGAGCATGTGACAGAAGCGGCCTTGTCATTACATGTGGCTCAATCGGCGGTGAGTCGGCAAATCTTTAATCTTGAGTCGGAATTAGGGGTGGATTTATTCATTCGTGACGGCCGAAATGTAAGGTTGACGCCGATCGGAAAGATTTTTTTGAATCATATGGAGCAAGCGATGAAAGTAATTGAAAATGCGAAGAGAGAGGTAGAAGAATATCGGGATCCGGAAAAAGGGGTTGTGCGGATTGGCTTTCCAAGCAGTCTCGCCCACTACACTTTGCCGACTGTCATTTCTGCCTTTCGTGAGAAATATCCAGAGGTGAAGTTTCATCTCAAGCAAGGCTCCTATCGTGATTTAACTGACAATGTGGTCAAAGGCGATATCGATATGGCCCTGCTTGGACCTCTGCCAAAGCATGACAAGGTGAAGGGGACGATTCTTTTTACGGAAAAAATTGTTGCGCTACTACCGATGAATCATCCCCTAGCTGGAAAAAGAGAGCTTAGCTTAAGTCAATTGCAGAATGACTCCTTTATCTTGTTTCCGAATGGTTATGTATTAAGGGATTTGATTGTGAACGCTTGTCAGCAAATCGGCTTCAAGCCCCAGGTTTCCTTTGAGGGTGAGGATATCGATTCCATTAAGGGGTTGGTTTCGGCTGGGTTAGGCATTACCTTAATTCCGGAAATTACGGTTGTTGATTGCTTACCTCGTTCGACGGTGATGATTCCAATTGTTGAGCCAAGGGTGACCCGCTCGGTTGGGGTCATTATTCCAAAAGAACGTCAGCTACTGCCGACCGAAAGGCTTTTCTATGAGTTTTTGAAGGAATTTTTCTATATGTTGGATAGTTATCAGAGGTAAATGGGAATGAATTCGGGGGAATTGAGATGAAAATTATTTTTCGCTTCATGCATCCATATCGGTTGGCCATGTGGATTGCCTTATTTTTTACGATATTTGAGCTTGTCGTGGAGCTATTCCAGCCTGTGATTATGGGGATCATTATTGATGACGGTATTGTCGCAGGGGAACTTTCTGTTGTTTATTGGTGGGGCGGTATCCTTCTGGGGTTATCGGCCTTGAATTTTGCTGGAGGAGTCATCAATTCCTTTTATGCTGCGAAGGTTAGCCAGGGTGCCGGTTATGATATGAGGAAGGGATTATTCAAAAAAATCCAGGAGTTTGCTATTCATCAGTTTGAAAAATTCCCAACCTCATCCTTGATTACAAGGTTAACGAATGATGTGACGCAGATTCAAAACTTCATTTATATGGGGCTGAGAATTGCATTAAGAGCGCCGTTATTTATTATCGGAGCGATGATTATGGCTTATACAGTGAATGTGAAGCTTGCAAACCTATTATTGCTCTCCGTTCCATTTCTATTGTTGATTACCTTATGGATCCTGCGTAAAGGCGTGACCCTTTTTCAACAGGTTCAGAGAAAGCTAGATACCGTGAATCGGGTCATTCGTGAGAATCTACTAGGGATTAGGCTTGTGAAAGTATATGCACGAGAAGGCTTTGAGGAAGAGCGATTTAAAAAAGTAAACACTTCGTTAATGAACGACAACAAGAAAGCGCTGCAAATCATGGAACTGACCATGCCAATTTTGACTTTTGGGATGAATGCTGCCATGATGGTCATTCTTTGGTACGGTCATTTGGAACTGTCTACTGGAGGTGCGAAAGCAGGCGAGATTGTAGCGGTCATTAACTATGCGACAAGAATCATGTTCTCCTTTACAATCTTTTCTTTTTTAATGATGAACTACTCTAGGGCAAAGGCTTCTTCTACAAGAATAGGAGAGGTGCTCGCTGAGGAGACGAAAGAAATCAAGTCAAAGTCTGTTATTAAGGAAAGCGTAGAAGGTGCGGTTGATTTTCATCATGTATCATTTCGCTATCAAGATCAGTGGGTGTTGAATGATATTAATCTATCCGTGAAGGCGGGCGAATTGGTAGGAGTTCTTGGAGAAACCGGTTCAGGGAAATCCACCCTATTTCAATTAATTCCACGTTTATATGAGGTCACATCGGGTGAGATTTTCATAGACGGGAAAGAGATTGACCAGATTCCAACGGAGTACCTTCGAAGCCAAATTGGCCTTGTTCCGCAGGAGGCCTATCTTTTTTCAGGAACCATACGAGAGAATATTTGCTGGGGGAAGGAGGATGCGAGCATCGATGACGTCATGGAGGCGGCCAAAATGGCGGAAATTCACGACTTCATTCTGACCTTGCCTGAAGGGTATGACACGCTCATTGGTCAACGAGGGGTGAACTTCTCAGGCGGCCAGAAGCAGAGGCTTTCGATTGCAAGAGCTCTCGTTAGAAAACCGAGCATCCTGCTGTTAGATGATAGTACAAGTGCTTTGGATGCCCGAACCGAAGCGAGCATTCTTGCAACATTGAAAAAACAAAGCTGTACCGTATTCATCATCGCTCAAAAAATTAGTTCAGTGAAGGATGCGGATCAAATCCTTCTTCTCCAAGAGGGAAGGCTTATCGCAACGGGGGATCACAGCACACTTCTTAAGGACAGCAGCTATTATCAAAGGATCTATACATCGCAGGCAGAACAGGCGGAGGTGGGGAAAATTGGCTAAGCAGAAAAAACCACAAAATATGAGTACCACCTTGAGAAGAATATGGGGTTATATGGCGAAGGAAAAGGCTTTATTTATTCTTGTGATGGCCATGCTGATCATGAGCTCGGTCCTTTCCTTAATCGGTCCGTATTTGATGGGAGTCGCAGTGGATGACGTGATAGCTGGCTCGGGTGGGAAGGAGCTATTTATTATGCTTCTATGGCTCAACCTGATATATTTAGCGCAGTCAGGAGCGATTTTTTTCCAGAACTATTGGATGATTGGAATCGCCCAAAATGTTGTGTTTGTGATGAGAAATCAATTGTTCTCCCATCTTCAAAAGCTTCCTATCTCCTTTTATCAAAAACGTCAGCATGGAGAATTAATGAGCCGTCTGACGAATGATATGGAAAATGTCAGTCGGACGCTAAATTCAGCTGTTATCCAGGTCGTTACAAGCACCTTAACGATTATAGGTACAATCGTTGTCATGCTGTGGCTCAGTCCCTTATTAACGGTTCTGACGCTATTAATTGTTCCCGCATTGTTTGCGGGGATGAAATGGATTACCAATCGGACAGGCAAGTATTTTAAGGAGCAACAAAAAACACTAGGTGATATGAACGGATACATCGAGGAAGCCATCTCTGGTCAAAAGATCATCAAGATGTACTCACAGGAAAGGCGTGTCATCGAGGAGTTTGAGGAAAAAAATGAAGCGCTCCGCACCTCTAGCTACTGGGCGCAAAGCTATTCGGGCCTCATACCAAAGCTCATGAACATGCTCAATAATATCAGTTTTACAATTATTGTTGGGGTGGGAGGAGTACTAGCTCTAAAAGGAGCTGTCTCCATTGGTGTAATCGTCACCTTCACGACCTATGCACGTCAATTTACCCGCCCCCTGAATGATTTAGCGAATCAGTTTAATATGATTCTATCTGCTGTTGCTGGTGCGGAACGGGTATTTCAAATCATGGATGAAGAGATGGAAGCCAAGGATGAATCGGAGGCAAGAGAGATTGCTACTTTAAAAGGAGAGATTGCCTTTGAGCATGTTTCCTTTTCCTATGATCAAGAGCTGGCGACGTTACGGGATGTATCCTTCCATGCTTCTCCTGGTGAAATGGTTGCCCTAGTTGGACCAACGGGAGCGGGCAAAACAACGATTATTTCCCTATTATCCCGCTTTTATGATGCGGATGATGGTGTGATTTTGGTTGACGGGCTTGATATAAAGAAAATCAAGAGAGAAAGTCTACGTCAACAGATGGCTTTTGTCCTGCAGGATTCGGTTCTTTTTCGTACAACCGTGAGAGAAAATATCCGTTATGGAAACCTGAAAGCAACAGATGATGAAGTAGTGGAGGCTTCCAAAAGAGCTAATGCTCACGATTTTATCATGAAGCTTCCAAAAGGGTACGACACCGTTTTGAGCACAGAGGGAAGTGATTTAAGCCATGGCCAGAGGCAGCTGCTTTCCATTGCCAGGGCGATGCTGGCGGATCCTGCTCTTCTTATATTGGATGAGGCAACGAGTAGCATTGATACCATTACAGAACTGAAAATTTCTGAAGCCTTAAAGACGTTAATGGCTGGAAGAACCTCCTTTGTCATTGCCCATCGGCTGAATACCATTCAAAACGCTGACCTCATCATCGTATTGAAGGATGGGGAAGTGATTGAAAAAGGAACGGATCAGGAATTGATTGAGAGGAAGGGCTTCTATGCGGACCTCGTTCATGCCCAAAGGCAGAAGGGGGCGGTGTAGTTTTTTTTGGACATTCCGGAACCACAATCTCAAAAAAACATCCATTTAAAAAGACCAGATTGAATCAACCAATCTGGTCTTTGATAGCTGTTACAAGTTATATTTTTTTAGTCTTTCATTCATATCGTTGGACAAGGCGCTTAAGTTTTCAGCCGTTCTTCTCATCTCCTCAAATACGTTTAATTGAGATTCTACTGTTGCTGCAAGCTCCTCGCTAGCAGCTGCTGTTTGTTCGGAAATGACAGCAGTATTTTTTATAGCGGAAATCGATTGATCCTTCCCAGACTCCATTTGCCGGATCGCGTCATTCATATCATTAATTTTCATGGTAATGGCATCAATAGCCTTGGCGATTTCCTTAAAGGAGGAATCTGTCTGATTGACCGCTTCAGCCTGCTGCTGTGAGACAATTTTAGCTGAATTCATGGCTGCAATTGCTTCTCTCGAATCCTCTTCAATGCTCATCATCAAATTGCTAATTTCTTCAGTTGAACCTTTGCTTTCGTCCGCAAGCTTTCTTACTTCATCCGCTACAACTGCAAATCCCTTTCCTGCTTCGCCGGCACGGGCAGCTTCGATGGCTGCATTGAGTGCAAGCAGGTTCGTTTGATCGGCAATATCTTTAATGGAGCTAACAAATGTTTCAATATTAGCAAGCGTTTTTGCTAAATTACCGACAGCCATGGAGATTTTTTCGAAGGCATCATTATGCACTTCAGATTTCTCTCTTAATGTTTGAACGGTATACAGGCCTGATTTATTTAAATCATTCACATGGTCTGTTTCTTGAATGATTGAGTCATAATTTTTCGAAACGATGCTAATTTGCTGAGAAAGATTCTCCATGATTTGGACACTATTTTCTGCTTCAGTCGCTTGCTTTGAAGCACCTGTCGCAATTTCATCGATGGTTTGCGACACACCATTGATTGATTCGGTAACAATTTGGACCTTTTCCGTCATATCAATGGATGATTCAATAATCGATTTCGTTAAACTAGTTGTCCCAGAGATGACAGAATGCATGTCCTCTGCTACTGCATGAAGATGAGTCTGAATTTTATTTAGCAGTTTGTTATTTCCGGTTGCCGTTGAGGAAATATTGAGCTTTCCCGTGCTGACCGCTTCTAATACTTCAGTAAAGCCCTTGACAGACCTCTTAATAGATTTTGAGATCAGCATAAATAATAAAATTCCGAGGACCATATTGAAAGCAACACAAACGAGTATGATACTAAACATACTACCATGTCCAGTCATTGCTTTAATAATCAATCCTAAAATAACCCCCATTCCGAGAGATAGGAATAATAGTAGGGTAATAGTGGATGAAATAGTCTGTTTGATAGAGGTAAAAAGCCTTGTTTCTTCTTTACTACTCTTCGAACCAGTGCTCATAAGTATTCCTCCAAATCTATGATTATAGTACTATTATAAGGTTTCATTAGGCATTATTCTATATCAAACGGATTTTAACATGGAGCGGATTTTTGATAAGATTTATTAAAAAGGTAAAAAGAGGTCCTGAACATGAAGATTAGTAAGACGAACGCCATGCGAATTCTCGATTTGAAGAAAATTCCTTATGAACTGATCACCTATGAAAGCAAGGACGGAAAAATTGACGGGGTTTCTGTTGCGGAAAAAATTAATCGGGATCCGAAGATGGTTTTTAAAACCCTTGTTGCCCAAGGATCAAGCAAGAACCTATATGTTTTTATCGTTCCAGTGGAGGAAGAACTGGATTTGAAAAAGGCTGCTAAGGCGGCAGGTGAGAAAAAAATTGAGATGATCCCTGTGAAGGATATTCAGAAATGGACCGGTTATATTCGTGGAGGTTGTTCTCCGATCGGGATGAAAAAGAACTATCCAACCTTTATTGATGAACATGCGGCGGTCATTGAAGCGATTGTGGTAAGCGGTGGAAAAATTGGCATCCAAATGGAGCTGAGGGTGAAGGATTTACAGGAGGCTACATCTGCACTGATTGCTGACTTAACGAAGGGGAATTGATACCCCCGGCTAGGCATACACCTAACTCACATTTCCTGCATATAGATAAAAGGATAGAAAAATCCCAAGAGAACTTAAAAAGGAAGTGGGAATGTGACTGGGAAGATCATCAATTACTATGCAGGTGGAAACACGGCCAGAGGATTTTTCAGCTTGTACGATGAATGTCTAAAGGAACTGGATAGAATCTTTATTTTAAAAGGTGGTCCGGGTACAGGAAAATCAACCTTAATGAAGGAGATTGGCTCAAAGTGGGTCGAAAAAGGCTTCGATATCGAATATTTGCATTGCTCCTCAGATAACAACTCGGTTGATGGGGTGATCATTTCAGATTTAAAGGTTGGAATTGTAGACGGAACGGCACCCCATGTGATTGAACCTAAGATTCCCGGTGCGGTTGAGGAGTATGTCAATCTTGGTGAGGCATGGGATTCAAAAAAGCTAGCTTCGCAGAAACAAAGAATCATTGAGCTAAATGAACAAATCAGTGAAGCCTTTGACAAAGCTTATCAAACCTTTGCAAAAGCTCTCAAGGTCCATGATGAGTGGGAGAAGGTTTACATCCAAAATATGAATTTTGAAAAAGCCAATGACCTGACAAAACACCTAATTCAATCCTTTTTCGGAACGACAAGCTTCAACAAGTCTGCCAAGGTGAAGCATCGCTTCTTGGGCGCGGCCACACCGAAAGGGGCTGTTGACTTTGTTCCGAATCTAACGGAGGACCTGGAAAAGCGTTATTTCATCAAAGGCAGACCGGGTTCGGGAAAATCAACGATGCTGAAGAAGCTTGCTGCCGAAGGGCGGTCACGAGGATTTGATGTAGAAATCTATCATTGTGGGTTCGATCCTCACAGCATCGATATGGTGATATTCCGAGAGCTTGGCATTGCAATCTTTGATAGTACGGCACCCCATGAATACTTTCCTTCCCGTGAGGGTGATGAAATCATTGAGATGTACGGGACGATTATCGATGAGAGAACCGATGAGCGCTTTGCAGATAAAATCGCCCATCTTTCTCAGAACTATAAGGCAAGGATGAAGGAAGCTATTTCTTATTTAGCCCACGCAAAGTCCCTGCGTGATCAGCTTGAAGCAATTTATATCGAGGCAATGGACTTTTCCGTTGTGACGGCCCATAAGGAAAAGATTGAGGCTGAAATAGAGGAACTTTCCATATAATTTTGTGGCTATCCCGAGAGGATAGCCATTTTTACTATTCATATGTTAATATATTAAATAGTCAAAAAAATCTAAAATGTATTGAGGTGTAAGATGGGACAACTCAGCATGTACTGGATATTCACAAGAAAAGCTTTCCTACGTTCAAGTGTGTATCGGTTTGAAGTATGGTCAAGAACGGGCTCAAACCTGATTTTTTTATTAATGTGGGGTTCGATTTGGACAGCCCTTTACGCAGGACGGGAAGAAGCTGGGGGCGTGACCTTTACGGCCATGCTTACCTATATTGTTGCCAGTCAATTCTTGGATGGAGTTAATGAGGCTGGTACTCCGTTATGGGAGATACAGGAGAAGGTGCGCACGGGTGATATTTCACTTGAATTAATGAGACCCTTTGATGTTCCTCTCAGGTATCTGTTTGCCGATTTTGGCAGTGTCGCCTTTTATATGATCACGGCGCTGCTGCCTCTCTATATACTAATCTTTCTCTTTTTGAATTTGGCCCTGCCCACGGATTGGATCACCTGGGTCTATTTTATTCTGGCGGCCTTTCTCGGTTTTTTGATTCGTTATTGTATTGAAATGACATTTGGTTTATTAACCTTTTTTCTTGTGGAAACAGGCGGAATTGAGGATATCTTTTATTTTGCGATGTCGCTATTATCAGGGTCTGTCATTCCGCTCTGGTTCTTCCCTGCGTGGCTCGAGACGATTGCGGTATACCTGCCCTTCCAAAGTATTTTCTTTCTTCCACTTTCCATTTTTATTGGAGAGATTAAGGGAGCCGAAATTCTAACCTCCTTTGGCATTCAGATTTTTTGGTTGGTTGTCTGCTTCCTCGTGTTGAGATTTGTCTGGAACAAAGCATCCCACAAAGTGGTTGTACAGGGGGGATAAATCATGGCCGTTGCTAAATACATCGGATTATATTTTAAGCTTGTATCGGCAGGAATACGGGCTCAGCTCCAATACCGATTCGCCTTTGTTATGAGAATTGTCGGCATGGTGACAGCCTACACAGGAACCGCTGTTACGATGTGGGTCATGCTCTATCAATTTCAGACGCTTGGGGATTGGAACTTTTATGAAATGCTTTTTCTTTTTGCACTATCCATTCTTTCGTGGGGATTTTGCATAATTTTATTTTTCCATTTCATGGCAATGAAATTTGATGTTGCCTCATTTGGTCAGTTTCTCTTTAGTATCATTGCGTTTGTTTGGGTTAGCCTTGAACTGCAGATCGATTGGAGCATTGGGAAAATATTATTTTTACTAGCAGTGATTGTAGGAGGCGTCCTTATTCAAGGAGGGCTTCTCGTTATTATTTCTGCCTTTGCCTTCTGGACAACGAAATCGGAACAATTCTACTGGGTCGCCATGTATCCAGCGCGAAATTTAACCTATTATCCACTGGTGATTTACCCAAAATTTATCCAATGGGTCACGGCCTTTGTGATTCCGTTTGGGTTTGTGAACTATTTTCCAACGACAGTCATTTTGGAAAAAGAAACACCCTTCTTCCCAGACTATATTGGTTATTTTTCACCGGTTGTAGGTGTCATATTCTTTGTCATTTCCTATTTAATTTGGATGCTAGGCTTAAGAAGATATAAAAGTACGGGCTCATAGAAGGAGTACTATCGCGAATTTGATGCAGTACAGTAGCTAGAAGGATGTGAGATAGATGTCGATTATTGAAGTGAACGGGCTGCAAAAGGAATTTCTCATTGCCAAAAGGGAAACAGGGTTCATGGGGGCCTTGAGAAGTCTAGTAAAAAGGGAATTTATCAAAAAAGAAGCGGTGAAGGACATCAGCTTTACGATTGAAAAAGGAGAAATGGTGGGCTATATCGGTCCGAATGGGGCGGGGAAATCGACGACGATTAAAATGCTGACAGGCATTCTTGTTCCATCAGCTGGGAATGTCTTGGTGAACGGAATTGTTCCTTATGAAAATCGGCAGGAGAATGCAAAGAACATTGGCGTCGTTTTTGGACAGCGGACACAGCTGTGGTGGGATTTGCCGACGATTGAATCATTTGAGCTGCTGAAGGCGATTTATCGTGTTCCGGATCAGCGCTATAAAGAAAATATGGACATTTTTAAAGAGATATTAGGGCTGAATGAGTTTTTGAATACGCCTGTACGGCAGCTTTCCCTTGGTCAGCGGATGCGGGCGGATATTGGAGCATCGCTTCTGCATGATCCTCCAATTCTATTTTTGGATGAGCCAACGATTGGCTTGGATGTCGTCGCCAAAGAGAAAATGAGAACCTTTATTCAGGAAATCAATCGGGAACGAAATGTAACGGTGATTTTAACAACCCATGACATGGAGGATATCGAGAAGCTTTGTAAACGGATGGTGCTCATTGACCATGGGCAGAAGGTGTATGACGGAGAGATTCTAGCCGTCAAGGAGAGGTTTGGAAAGATGAGGACGCTTGTCGTTGATTTAGAGGAAGCACAGAAGCCGCTGTATGTCAGTGGTGGAGAGCTATGCAAGCAGGAAGGCAATCGCCACTGGATCAAATTCAACCGTGATGAAATCTCAGCATCAGAGCTGATCACCCAAATCTCACAAACTCATAATATCACCGACCTCACCGTCGAAGAGCCAGACATTGAATCGATCATCAGCCGTATCTACCAGGAAGGCTTCACTGAACCGCAATTCGTATAAATTGCACTTAAGAACGGTACCAGGTACCAGCATTCCCGCTGGTACCTGGTACCGTTCGTGGACTTTTTGTTTGATTTGTCCGCCTCAGGTGGACAGGTACCTGGTACCATGTTACTCTGAGCATTTCTCCTTGATGGTTTGAAGAATCGCTTCCCAGATTTTTTCGTCATCGGTTAGGAAATGACCCGCCTTTGGGATATAGTGGGCTTCACCGTTTGGTACTGTCGGTGCATGCTTTTTCATTTCTACGACTGGCGCCATTTGATCCTCTTCCCCATGCCAAATGTCAACGGGTGCTAGAATATCGCCAAATGAAAATCCCCAAGGCTTTGAAAGCAGTGCGGGTTCATTTGCACATTCATCGACTGAGTATTTAAACGCCTCCCCGAAATGCATCATCAGCGAACGTACTTGCTCATCGGTTTGCAGGAATTGGCGATCCCATTCATGTAGATGCTTATTTCCTTCTTTCGTATGCTGCATAAATTTAACGGGTTGCTCCTCTAGTAGTTTTTTCTGAGCCTTGTAGCTCATCTTTACCAGCCAAGGCGCTTTGCGACTAAGAAAAAAGGCAATTTTATTGGCGCGCATCATCGTTTGGGGCGCCTTCCCATTGACAAATGGTGTGGCGCTTGAAACGAGCGCAACGGAATAAAGTCGATTCGGTATTTTATAGGCGCATGCTGCTGCGTAGGCTCCACCGCCGGATACACCAATGACCGAAAACCTTCCCAATCCTAGGGAATCTGCCACCTCTTCGACATCATCCGGCCAGTCTAACAGCGTTCGGTTTGGTTTCGGAGTGGACTCTCCAAAGCCAGGTCGATCTAATGAGATGAGCCGAACCCCTAGTTTCATAGAAACCTCATCATCCCCTTCATATAAAAGCCTAGACCCCGGCGTCCCGTGGAAAAACATAACCGGTATCCCGTCAGGCTTTCCATATTCGGCTATCCCAATTTTTCGTCCGTCCTTTAAATCAATCGAATAATCTTTCATCCTCTTCCAACTGCCCTTCCTTTTAATTCGTTTGTTCAACGAATCTTTCATTCTTTAATTGCTGCGCTGCTAGCTTTTGATATAATTCATGACTCTGCAATAGCTCCTGATGGGTTCCAACCCCTGTGATTTCACCTTGTTCGAGAACAATGATTTGATCTGCGTCCACGACGGTAGAAAGTCTGTGGGCGATGACTAAGGTGGTCCGCCCCTTCATCAAATGCTGGAGCGCTTTTTGAACGAGCTCCTCGGAAGCACTATCAAGATTGGATGTAGCCTCATCCAAGAGCAAAATTTTCGGGTCCTTCATGAGGGCCCGCGCAATTGCAATTCGCTGTCTTTGCCCTCCAGAAAGCTTAATTCCCCGCTCCCCTACCTCTGTCTCAAAGCCATGAGGCAAGCGCTCAATAAATTCCAAGGCATTCGCTAACCTTGCAGCTTCTATCACTTCATCCTCTGTCACCTCACGATTCACCCCGTACGTGATATTGTCGCGGATCGTTCCAGACATAATCGGACTTTCCTGTGAGACATAACCGATTTGGCTTCTCCATGAGGTTAAGTTGAACTGCTGAATATTCTTGTATCCTAGCAGGATTTCTCCAGCAGAGGCCTGATAAAAACGTTCCAGTAATGCAAATAGGGTTGTTTTCCCACTGCCACTTGGCCCCACAAAGGCGGTTGTCTTTCCCGGAGGAGCTACAAACGATACATTCTTTAAAACAGGTTCATTTTCCTTATAAGCAAAGGATAAATCTTGAAAAATTATCGGTTCTGCTGCATTCTCCACCTCAGATGGTAAAGATGTAGGTTCCTGCTCAGTCGATAAAATCCCTTGGATTCTTTCTGTTGCCCCCATTGCCTTTTGAAAGGCTGTGAAAAAGGTGGCCATTTGGCTAAAAGGAACGACAATTTGAAACATGTAGATGATGATTGCTACAAGCGATCCCGCTGATAAAGCGCCAGAAGCGACCCGGACCCCTCCGTAACCAATGAGCACAACTAACACAAGCATCATAATAAAAGTCATAAATGGAGAAATAACAGCAAGGATTCTGGCTTCCTTCAATCCATACTGAAATAAATGCTGGATTCCCTTATTCCCCTTTTCAGTCTCTGTATTCTCAGCATGATACGCTTTTACGAGGCGGATATCAGCGAGAACCCTTCCTAAATTGGCTGTAAATGTGGCCATTTCATCCTGCGTTGCTTTTGAAATTTTGTACATTTTTTGTCCTAAAGGCATAATGACCAAGATGGCAATCGGAACAGAGGTAATCATAATTAGCGTCATTTTCCAGTCAATGATTAAGAGAATGGTCACAGCTCCAATGATCGAAATGATTCCTGTGAAAAAAGTAATTAAATGCTGAGTAATCAACGTTTTGACCGTCGTCGTATCTTGTGAGACACGACTCATCGTTTCCCCGGACTCATGCTCATCGAAATAAGGAATCGGCAAATGAATAATATGATTCCAAACCCTTTTTCGAATGGAAGCGACAATGTACTCACCGATATAAGTCATCAGATAATAGGAGAACCCAGAGGAAATCGTTTGTGCAATAAATGCCAAAACGAGCAAGAGAATAACCGATAGCTCCAATGCTGATTGGGCAAGCTGGTCCACTAATGACCTTGTGAAAAGCGGGACAACCAACCCAGCCCCTGTTTCTACGATTCCGAGAAAAACCGCTAGAAAAAAGATCAGCTTAGGTGGATTTGCCCCTTTCATTAGGCTCCAAAATTCTTTTACATGATTCATCTTCAGACTATCCTTTTGGGCTTCCATCGTATTTTATCCCCCTCTTTTGCATGTTGATTTCTATCCCTTTTAATACCCATTCCTCTACCTCTTTCGTGAATGGGGATGGAAAAATGAACTCTTCCCCTTCGACATCGATTTCTGCCAAATCCTCTAAAAATGACCAATCGCCTACTAGCTCTGTCATGAGGTCTACTAATTTATTAATTAATGATTGTACCTCTTGACTGTCAGGCTCGGAGCCAAAAAGTTCATTGAGTTCCGTCATGATTCCAACGGATTCCTTTTCAATTTCTCTCTGCCGTTCATCCGATACACTGAATATTTGCTCCACCTTTTGCTCATCCAGGATGCCTTTAAGAAATTGTTTATGCTCCTTTTCCATTTGGATGCCGTTAATAAGGGTCATAAAGATGGAGGCATCCACATTTCCATGGTGTTCAACTACATTTAAAGCATGGTCTAATGCTTTAATAACATCTTCAATTTGCCTTTTTTGTTCAAGCATGATTTGCTTTTGGATCGTCAGGGATTCTTTGATGTCCCATTTGTCCTCCCGTAGAAATTCCTTGATTTGTTCAAGCGAATAGCCAAGGAATTTTAAAGTGACAATTTTCTGTAAAATGATTAAATCCTGTTCGGAATAAAAGCGCCGGCCCTTTTCTGTGACGAATGAGGGCTTTAAGACCCCAATTTCATCGTAATAATGAAGCGTTCTAATCGTAAGCCCAGTTTTTTTTGAAAATTCCCCAATGGAATATTTAACGGACATTTGTACCATCTCCCTAGATTATCTACCTCTATCATAAAACCTAACGTAACGTAAGATGCAAGCATAAAGATATTAGAAAACGGATTAATTGGATTCTTTTAGCAGAAACTCTTAAAATGGGGGTAAGGGAAAATGTTCAAAATCCCTAAGGGGTGAAGTAATTTGAAGAATGTCGATGCTGTAATGGAATTATTTGAAGCTAATCGAAATGAAGAGAACGCCATTCCGATGCAAAACTATATGAGAAATCAGTTTCCTTTCCTTGGAATTAAAACTACAGAAAGAAAGGAACTGATGAAGCAGTTTTTTCAAACAAGTAACATCTTGAAACAACCTTTTCAATCTGATTTCGTCAAGGCACTTTGGAAAAAGGATGAAAGAGAATATCAATATGCCGCATTATTATATATTGAAAAAATAATAAAGAAGCTAGATAAGGAAGATCTTCCTTTATTAGAGGAGCTCATATTAACGAAATCATGGTGGGATACGGTGGACGTCCTGGCCCCAAAGCCGGTTGGATTCATTGCTGCTCACCATCATGAGGTGATTGCTGAAAGAATAGATCGATGGGCAGTCGAGGAAAATATCTGGATCCGAAGATCGGCGATTCTTTTTCAACTAAAATATAAAGACAAGACAAATGAAGATTTATTATATCGATATATTAAAATGAATGCGGATGACAAGGAGTTTTTTATTCAAAAGGCCATTGGATGGGCCTTAAGGGAGTATTCTAAAACAAATCCACATTCTGTGAAACAATTTATTGAAACTCAAGCCTTATCGAATTTAAGCATTCGGGAAGGTAGCAAGTACATATAATGTGAAAGGTGAGGTCAGCCATGATTAAATGCATCGCGATTGATATGGATGGAACATTACTTAATACGGAGCATCAGATTACAGAGGAAAATATTGATGCCATCAAAAAGGCTCAAGCCCAAGGGGTTGAGGTAGTGATTGCGACAGGACGCTCCTATCCGGAGGCTATTTATATCTTAAAGGAGGCTGGGATTACTTGTTCTGTAATTTGTGTCAACGGGGCAGAGGTGAGGTCACCTGATGGGGAGATTACAGACTTCACGCCACTTGATAAACAGGTTGGGAAAAAAGCTTTGGAATTGCTTGAAAACAGCGGAATGTATGTTGAAGTTTTTACGAATAAAGGTGTATTTACCGTTGATATCGAGCAGGGGGTGGAGATTTTTAAAAACTTTATTAGCCAATCACATAAAGAGGAAGACGTTGAAAGAATTGAGGCAATCCTGCAGGAGAGAGTAGATTTTATTCATACTGTAGACAGCTTTGAAATGATTTTTGAAGATCCATCCTTTTATATTTATAAGCTCCTTGCTTTCTCCTTTGAGCGGAATGTTATTACAAAGGCAGAGCATGCTTTAAGCGATCTTCATGGAATCGCGCTTAGCTCTTCTGGACCTGAAAACCTTGAAATAAACGGGGTTGAAGCCCAAAAGGGAATTGCACTCGATGCGTTTACGAAGGAAAAAGGCATCTCGCTTATGGATACGATGGCGATTGGTGATAATTATAATGATTTGTCCATGTTTCAGCGGGTTGGCAGAGCCGTGGCGATGGGAAATGCAGATGAGGAGATAAAGGGTCAATGTCATTTTGTCACTCTTACCAATGAAGAAAGTGGTGTAGCAAAAGCGATTATGGATGCCCTAAAGTAGGAGGTGTTTTCCCTGAAAAAAGGATTACTTGTTTTGCTTTTTCTTTTGACGGCTTGTACAACAGGTAATTCAAACGAAGAGATACAGCAGGTGGAAAGCCAGGAAACGATTGTGACGAAAGACAGCATAGAGGTTTTGGCAGAGAATCTCCAAGTTCCATGGTCGATGAATAAACGAGGAGATACTTTTTACATAAGTGAACGAACTGGTCATATTATGAAGGTTGTGGGGGACGAACAGTCAAGGCAAAAGGTGGTGCTAAAAAAACCACTAGCTACGGCGGCGGAGGCAGGCTTATTAGGATTTGTGCTTGCCCCTGATTTTTCAAACACTGGAAAAGCCTTCGCCTATTACACGTATCAGGATGATTTCGGACAATACAACCGCATCGTCACTTTGAAGCTGGAGAATGATGTCTGGGAGGAAGAGGAGCTTTTGCTAGACAAAATTCCGAGTGGCCAGTACCATCATGGCGGGCGCTTGAAGATCGGTCCAGATGGGAAATTGTATGCCACCACGGGAGATGCAGCGACAGACCCGGTAATTGCACAGGATGTTAAATCATTAGGCGGGAAAATTTTGCGAATGGAGCTGGATGGGTCGATTCCTGCTGATAACCCGTTTGCTAATTCCCACGTCTATAGCTTCGGGCACCGCAATCCCCAAGGGCTTGCATGGACGGAGGAAGGTCTGCTCTATGAAAGTGAGCATGGCCCGTCTGCCCATGATGAAATTAATTTGCTCAAAAAGGGTGGAAACTACGGTTGGCCAACAATCATTGGTGACGAAAAGCGAGCAGGAGTTGAATCTCCCCTTTTCCAGTCTGGTGCGGACATGACATGGGCTCCGTCAGGCATGGCATACCATAACGGGAAGCTATATGTCGCCACATTAAGAGGGAATGCGGTGAGGGAATTTGATCTTGAAACGGGTAAAACAAAAGAGGTGATCAGTGGGCTAGGTCGGATTCGCGATGTACTGATTGAGGACGGGATCCTTTATTTTGTATCGAATAACACAGATGGGCGAGGAACGCCGGATAAGAACGATGACAAGCTATATCGGGTGGAGCTTGGGGGCTTGTAAAGATGACACAAATGCGTTTCACAAATACCTAATTCCCAGCCCAAGAAAAAAGTAGCTCCCAAGCTGTTGAGAGCTACATGATCTCAATATCCAATGAATTGATTTGGGACACGAGGAGATCCTCGTATTTTTTTTGCGCAAGATAAAGAATTTCCTGTTGGTTGACATCAGGATTTTCCTTTTTCACTTGGCTAATTAAATCATTTTGCACCTTTTGGGAGAGAATAATCAGTTTATATTGTTTTTTCTCTTTATCCCAGAATTTCTTTTCGCCATAGTCTTGAATCATATCCTTAGCAACCTTTTGTTCTTCATACTGTTTCCGGACATTATCAATTTCTGACTTCACTTCTGCGCTCGTCGCCTTATAACCCTTTTCCTCACCTAGTAAAGCCATCGACCGCAGCCGGATGATTTGAGTTAGGAGTTGGTTTTGATCCTGCACAAGCTTTTCTTGATTGTCCCAATAAGCTAATTTTTCATCTAGTTCCTTGCCCTTATACTCCTTTTTCGCATTTTCACGGTTGATGGCAATATGGAGGCCATTGATAAAGCGGTAGAATTCAATGTCCTCCTTTGTAATCCACTCTCCGTTTATCATGGCGACCCCATCTGCTTCCTTTACGTCATATTTGATGACCTTCTCGATCGTTTTTCCATTCTGGTTGATGTTAAAGACAATTTCCCATTTCCCAGCCATGGAAAGCTGAACCTCTGTCGAATAGATCCCCTTTCCCTCCTCGGTAAAGGTTACTTTCTCTTTTCCATGGTCCATTTCCACCATCGAAAAGGTCGCATCAATCTTCAAATCCTCAACTGGGCCATCATCATCTGTTACCTTAATGGCAAAGGTTGAGGGCTTGTTTTGTTTAAAATAAAGATCCTTATCGACCTTTAAGGTCAAATTATCTGATCCACAAGCTACAAGGAGTAAAAGGAGACTACCAATCCCAAATATCCACCATTTCTTCATCTTAATTCTCTCCTAAGCGTTGAGTTTGTAAAAAATCGTCGACCGTATATTTGGTCATTTTATGATTCTCAAGAAATGCAACATGGGTACAAAGTTGTTTGATTTCATCCATATGATGTGAGGACAAGAGAATCGTTTTTCCGTGCAGTGCTCCGAGTGCGTCCAGCACTTCCTTTCTTCCAATCGGGTCAAGACCACTTGTTGGCTCATCCAGCACTAAAATATTGGAGTCCTGGTATAGAGTCACGGCTAATCCCAATCTTTGTAGCATTCCCTTCGAATACCCATGTATCACATGATGGCGATCATCCCAAAGATTGACGGATTTTAATAATGCTTCAATTCTTCCTTCATCCACCTTGTTGGAAACCGCTTTGGCGAAAAAAACCATATTGTCCATCCCTGTTAATAAGGGATAAAGCATAAATTTTTCAGGAAGATAAGCAATTTCATTGCTTGACCGTCTTTTTTTCTGCAAGACTTCTACTCCATTAATGATAATCTTTCCCTTTTTAACGGGAAGAATGCCAAGCAGGCTATTGATGAAGGTTGATTTACCGGCGCCATTTCTACCAACAAGAGCACAGATTTCATTCTTCTCAATAGTTAAATGAACATCGTCTAAGACCGTTTTTTTGCCAAAGGACTGATAGAGATGTTGAACCTCAATCATTCAGACCCCTCCTTCCGATGAAAGGCAGCACCACAAACAAATGATAATAGAACCAACAGAATGACATTCCCTAGTAAGAACAGACCAGGTTTCATCCACATAAAGGATTGAAGAAGCTTGGACATATGTTCAAAGGAATAAACACCAAGGGATGATTCCAAAAACATTCTCGCCGCCTGAAGTGGATTTAGGAAATATAGACTTGAGAATAACTTCACATTTTCATAGCTAACATCAGGCAAGAAGGACAATAGAATAAAGTCATGCAAAAAGAAAAAGTAAAACCAAATGGCGATGGTAAAACCAACAATTTGCATTCGCGTGCGGCTTATACTGCCAACAAAAATCCCAATTTGCGTAAATACAAGCACCAAACAAATGACCGATAGTAAGTAAAAACCATAGGCCGACCACTCTATTTGATAGAAGAATTTCAAAGGGATTACATATAGAAAAAACCATAGTATCATCGGTCCAAGGAGGACGGATTGAACGGCTATACTTTTCTTAAAAAGAAAGCTGCGAAAGCTATCTCTCCTTGTTAAAAGCATAATCAATGTTTTTTGTTCCTTTTCCTGAAAAAGTGCAAAGGCCCCCAAGAACAAGCAAAGGATAGGGATGAAATATACGAATGCATCAAATAAATTGATTAAAAGAACATAGAATCCTTTATCAATGGAAAGAGAAGAGGAACGAACCAATAAGCTAATTGAAACGAGAACAATGATGGCAAACGATAGCCAGAGCCCTTTTCCCTTTAAATTTTCCTTCCATTCCTTCCAAACGTAATGCATATCCATTGTCTCCCTTTTATTAAAATAACGAATAGGATCATTCCTGCGATCAGCCATCCAAACCAGCCAAGATTTATTTCTTCCTTTTTCACCAGTGGGTGGGGATCCTCGAACATTCTTTTGTCCTGATGGAAAAACTGATTGAGCTTTTCATAAATCTGAGTTGCAGGGCTTTTTAAAAATAGGTAGGTGAGTTCTTGGTCCTCAATTAATTCATATAGGGAGGACTGATAGGCGACAGGCTCGTCTCCTATTCCATCCTGATTTAAATCGAGGACAGGGAAAGAATTTCCCCAGTAATTCCCTTTTCCCTTATCACTCCAGCTATTTCTTCCCTCTCCACCAAGGGTTGCAACAGGAATGATATTTTCCTCAATATCATTCAGTGAAAATACTTGTTCATTGGAGCTTGCCCACAGTTCTATCCCTATTTGATTTTTCATGATTTTGTTTCCTTTAATCGAGCTATTGGTTGCTTGATCTAGGTATAGTCCTCTCTGATTAAGGAAAAAGATGTTGTCCTCAATAGCTGTATTCTGAGCCTGTAAGAGCAATAAGCCAAAGGATTTGTAGCCATAGTTAAAAATAAATTTATTGTTCTTAAGGTCAATATCATTTGAATTCATGATGGCCGCTCCACCAGTATTAAAGGTAAATGTATTATCTTCAAAGGAATTGCGGTCTGAGTACATATAGTGAAGACCATAACGGGTATCACTAATCTTGTTATTGATAATGGAATTCCCGTTCGCATAATCAAAAAACATTCCGTCTCTAGTCGCTTGAACAACATTATTTTTTAACACATTGTCATTGGCATAATAGATATGGAGACCGTTGCCCTGATTCGCAATCTGCCCTTTTCCAAGGCCTGTAATATGACAATTCTTGATGGTATTATGATGGGCTTGACTCAGATAAATACCGTGAAAAGAGTGTTTAATGGTTACACCATCAATTAAATTATGATTGGTATATACCTTGATCGCAGCATACTCCTCGGGACTATTTCGATCCAAGCTGCTATTTATCACGGTCAAATTTCGGATTTTTACATTTGGAGAGCGGACGGAAATGACATTTCCCGTACGGTCCCCTTTAATGACTGTTCCTTTTTGTCCAATGATTTCAACAGGCTTATTAATCGTTATATTTCCTTCATACGTCTTATTTTCTAGCCGGAGAACTGCCCCTCCTTCTAGGGAGTCAATCTTCTTCTGCAAATTCTCAGCTGCTAGGCTTTGATTCGGTAAGGATATCAGAATACCTATGGTCAAGAAAAATAAGAACGCAAACTTTTTCATTTTTTTCGATCCTTCCATAAAGGAATTAATAATAAGATAAATGCAGCAATGACGATATAGGTTCCGATCCCTAGATGGCTGTAGGTAGTAAAGTTAGCAATTACGTTTTTTCCTATGATAGGGGGAACAAAGGGTTCCATTTCAATCGGAGCCATCGGGTCTAAATTTGTTCCATATTCTTTAAGGGCCGACCACAAATCCCATACACCAACCGCTCCGCCGATGATAAATATGCCAATAAGTCCATAGAGGTAAGCCCTTTTTCGAATAATTGCTCCAATGAGAACAAGGATAGCTAAACCTCCGATTAAATAGGGTAAGTACTTAAGTTCAGGAAAGCTTTCTTCGCTAAATTGTGCCATCCCAATATAGTGGTTGAGTCCGTTAATTTGACCAAGCTCACCCTCGAGATGATCCGGATAGACAATGATATTTAAGCCCTCTGGATATTGTGGGGCAAAGAACTCCATTCTCCACCATGGGAAAAATAAAGAAATGACAATCAGAATAGCGGAAATAGCCATGATAATGGATGATCGTATAGAAAGCCGTTTTCCATTCAATGTAAACACTTCTTTCTGTAATATACAGGAAGGGCATCATAGAATTTATGATACCCTTTCCCTTTGGTGATTATTTTTTAGGTTTGACTAATAGATAGCCAGTCATTTCTTGATGTAATGCTGAACAGAAGTTTGTACAGTAGAGCGGGAAAGTTCCAGCTTTATTCGCTGTAAATTCAAGTGTATTCGTTTGACCAGGCTGAACCTCCATATTTAGGTCGTATTTGTTAATTCCAAATCCGTGGGTAATATCCTGGTCTAAGTCAACGTTCGTCAAGTGGATAAATACCTTATCCCCTTCGTTCACTTCAATGACATCTGGACGCTTTGCTTTCGCATCAAAAATGAATTTTGAACGCATTGCTAATCCGTATACATGAACCTCATTGCCTTTTCGTTCAATTCTAGTTTCCTCTGCTTTTGTAACAGCAGCTGGATTTTTCTTATCAATATCGTAGATAGGAATCGTCTTAATTTTGTCTGCCTTAATCATCTGAGCATAGTGTGGCTCAGGGTCAACTGGTGCTGATTGGATAATTTCCATCTTATCTCCAGTTAAGTCAATAAGCTGCATAGACTCTGGATGGGATGGCCCTACAGATAAGTAGGAATCCTTAGCAAGCTTGTTCAGTGAAACAATATATTTACCATCTGGAGATACCGTATCCCCTTCAGCCGCTGCCGCATGTCCTGGTGAGTATTGAACAGCTACACGGTCTAATGTTTCACCAGTATTTGGATTCCATTTGACAATCTCAGAAGAAATGAACATCGTTGTATAGGCCATACCCTTATCATCAAATTGTGTATGAAGTGGTCCAAGGGCATTCTCAGGGTTCACTTCTCTTTCCATTACGGATTCATATTTGAGAACTGGAATTCCGTTACGTTCGCCATCAAATTCTTTGTTTTCAATTGCTTTGAATGCTTTTTCAAAAGAGAACACAGTCATGGCTGGTGCAAGCTTACCTGAAGCAATAAAGCGCGTACCATCAGGAGTTACGTCTACACCATGTGGTGATTTGGCAACAGGTACAAGGTAAATGCCGCCTTTTTGTTTTTCAGGGAAAATCATTTTTTGACCATCTACATCTTCGTACTCGCCATTTTTAACTTTTTGCTCAAGCTCTTTCCAGTTGAAAAGAACAATATAGTCACGGTCCGCTTGAGAAGCGTTGATTTCTAAGTTCGTTGTTGCTTCCTCTGTGTTATAGGTAGTCATAACCGCCCAGTCTTTAGACATTTTCTTACCAGCGTCAGATAAGTCATAAGACCATGGTGGAAGTGCTACTTGATAAGCAATGTTTAGCTTTTCGTTTTTCTCATCAAAGGTTACCGCTGACATAACTCCGCGGTATTTTTCACTATAGTCATCTAATGATTCATATTTACTTCCAATTGGTACAGCAAAACGTGTTGGAAGGAACATGTATTCAGTGTTCTCAGTAACGAATGCTGCACAGTGAGGACCACTTGTATTAGGGACATCAATAATATCTCTTGTCGTGAATGTTTCTAGATTTACAACAGCCGCACGACTATTCGCTACGTCCGTTGCAAATAAGTACTTCCCGTCATATTCTCCGTTTGTTTCAGAAATCGCTGGGTGATGAAGGTCGCCCCAAGTATAATTACCTAACATTTCCTTTGTATGTTGATCGTAGCCATACCCAGTTGCTGAATCTGGAGAAAATACTGGAATGGTACGAATTTTACGCATGGATGGAACTCCGTAGACGAACATTTGTCCAGAGTGACCACCTGAAGCCATAAGATAATATTCGTCTTTTTCTCCGAATGGGACATAGACCTTTTCAGCATTGGATTTATTCTTGTTCGCTGTATCTGTTGAAGCGGATCCAGATGGACCTGATGAGAAGTCAGCGAAAAACACAGTTGCGGCTAGAAGTCCAGCAGCTAAACCTGATACAGCAGGTACCCATTTTTTCATGCTTGTTTCTCCTTCCTTTATTTAGCTTCTGATGCTTTCTTCAATTGTTCAACGATTTGAGCAATTTCATCGTCTGTAAGTGGGTTGCCGCCAATGACAGATGACATAACTGCGGATGTTGGTTCTTTTAAGAATTCTTGTATAGGCTTGCCATGCTTGCCTTCAACATTGTTATATGCTTGCGAAAGGTCCGGACCCGTTGCTCCACCATCAAGGTTTAAGCCTTTAACAGCGTGGCAGCCGATACAACCTTTCGATTGAAGAATATTTTCTTCCCCTGAAGCAGTTGCGATATCTTCCGTCTTGGTTGTCTTTTGTTCCTCTTTCGTAGCTTTGGTAGTGCTTTTTGCCGTTTCTGCGCTGCTAGCAACCTCTTTGTTGTTGCCGCCATCAGCAAGCACTACATCAAATACGACATAACCAAGTCCAAGACCAATAATTGCACAGAGAATGAATTGAATGATTGGATTTTTCACGGTATTCCCCCCTTATGTTGCGGCAATTTTTTTCACATGTTCATCCTACTTTTTTTACAAAGGGCTAATAGTGATGCACTTCACACAAATATCGACTGAATGTGGCTGTTTTGTGAAGCGCAGATGGAAATAAAAAGAAATGACGAAAATGGGAAAATAATATGTGATAATTGTCACATTATTATTGAAGGAGCTTCGCTAGAATGATATGTAGTTGTTGGATTAGGAGGGAGAAGCATGAGCCATGATGTCATGGACTTGAACGAAGATGTTTCCATAAGTCCTCAAATGAATGAATTCTTGAGTAAGGTGGATGTGTTTAAAGAGCTACCTGCACAAGCCCTTCAGCTATTAAGTAAGCGTATTCGAAAACTGGCATATAAAAAAGGCGAAGTCATTATGTCTGAGTTTGAAACAGCTAAGGGAGTCTATTTTATTCATTCAGGCATTGTTAAGCTGACCAAGCAAGACGAGCATGGAAATGAACTGATTGTTTGTGTGAAAAAAAAGGGAGATATATTTGCGGAGGCATGTCTTTTTAATTATGGAGAAACCACATATCCTGCTACAGGGACGATGTTAAAGGAGGGAGAGGTTTACTTTTTAAAAACGGATGATTTAGAGCAAGAGCTTTTGCTCTCACCTGAGCTAGCAGTGCAAATGATCCGTTATATGAGTGAGTCGCTTCGAGATTTGACATCGGTCATGAGGGATATCGCTCTTTTGGATGTGTATACAAAAACGGTTAAAACACTAGTGAGACTTGCTGATAAATTTGGCGCCAATCGTTGTAATAAGATGTTCATTGAGCTTCCGATTACGGTTCAGGAGTTCTCCACATTAGTGGGTACTTCCAGGGAAAGTGTTAGTCGTGTGTTTTCAAGGCTACGCAATGATGGACTAATAGATATTAAAGATAAGCAAATTATTATAACAGATTGGTGTAAATTCTGTTCCTCGTATGTGAAGCCTATAAATTAAAAAAAGAGAACGGGCTCCGTTCTCTTTTTCTTTAATTTATATGATAGGTCCAAAAGCGTTCATTTTGGAGCCATGCGATGATTTGCGGATCATTTTGCTTAAACTTTTCTTCCATATTGGCAACGGTTAGTTGAGTTTGGGAACGATGGGCCTTGATGGCAGCAATTTTTGTAGGAATGACCTCTGTCACATCATTGATAATATCTGGCTTCCCTAGCTCATCGACACAGTTTTTCGCAAAGGCCACAAGGTTCAGCTTTGGTCTTTCGTTTTGCGGCAGGCGTTTTACTGCTTCTACCACAGCAGCCCCAGTGGCATCATGGTCCGGATGAACAGAATATCCTGGATAGAAGCTGATAATTAAAGAAGGCTTTACTTCCTGAATGATGGAACCAAGGTGGCTGATCAGCTTTTCCTGATCCTCAAATTCCACTGTTTTATCGCGATATCCTAACATTCTTAAATCTTTGATCCCTAGAACATCTGCAGCATTCTGGAGCTCTTGTCTACGAATGTTAGGGAGGGTTTCCCGGTTACAGAATGGAGGGTTTCCCATATTACGCCCCATCTCGCCTAATGTTAGACATGCGTAGGTAACAGGAGTGCCATTGTTAATATGGCTTGCAATGGTACCAGAGACACCGAATGCTTCATCATCTGGATGGGGGAATATTACAAGCAAATGCCGTTCTTTTTCCATTAATATTGTCTCCTTTCTGTTTTAAATAGGCTGTCTGGGCATGTTTCTTAGTTAAATGGTGTTTCACTAATTTCAAGTGCAACAGCGAGCTTTCCTTGAAAATCATGTCCCGCTAACAATAATCTGTTTTTCTCATCGACTTCAAAATGAGTAATACCCTCTGCATATACCCAGCCAATCTCTGTTCTAAGCCCAATTCGATAAGGGTTGGGACCCGTTATTTTCCCCTGTTCATACCGAATTTTGGCATTGCGAATATAGGCTCCAGAGGAAAAAAGGGATTCATCATTGTGCGTCGCGTACGCCCCGTTCGTGGTTTCGAGATGAATATAGACTTCTTTATTGGAAAGGCGGTCTAGCTCTTTTTGTACCGCTTCGACGATCACAGGCTCCATTGTCATTCCTCCTTAAAATAAGACTCTTCAATAATTCATTCTACTAAAATGAAATCAAAAAAAGAAATAGTTCGCTTCAGATATGGAATTGCTCAAAAAAAAACAGAGCCCATTAGGCTCCGTTCAATTATTATTTTGTAGCTGTTTCTACACCAAATGTACGGTAAGCTCCATGCATGGTTGGTCCCACAAAATCATTTAATTTAAATCCATGGCGAATAGCTGCCGTGATAAAATCCTTCGCTACATCAATCGCTTCTAAGACGGATTTTCCTTTGGCAAGCTCTGCCGTAATGGCGGAAGAGAAGGTGCAGCCTGCTCCATGCACATAGGTTGTAGCAATTTTTTCACTTTCGTAGAGCTTGTACTCTTTTCCATCAAACAGCAAATCAACAGCCTTATCATGCTCAAGCTTGCTACCGCCTTTAATCATAACGTATTTTGCTCCTAATGCATGAATCTTGGCTGCGGCTTCTTTCATATCGTCAATGGTTTTGATTGGAGCGGTACCTGCTAGCTGGGATGCCTCGAATAAATTCGGGGTTACAACTAAAGCTCTTGGCACTAGTAAATCGCGAAGTGCATTGGCGTTGTCAGGGTTCAGCACCTCATCTTCACCTTTACAAACCATAACCGGGTCGATTACTACATTTTTAAATTGATGTTCATCAATCGCTTTAGCGATTCTTTCAATCACCTCAACGGTTGCCAGCATTCCCGTCTTCATTGCGGCAAGATCAACCGATAGGACGGTCTCCATTTGAGCTTCAAAAGCTTCAATAGAGATTGGAAATACACTATGTCTCCAATTATTCTTTGGATCCATCGTAGCAATGACGTTTATCGCTGTCATTCCGTATACGCCAAGCTCTTGGAATGTCTTCAAATCGGCTTGTATACCAGCTCCTCCGCTCGTGTCAGAACCAGCAATTGTCAGAACCTTTTTCATTTCGGGTGTTCCCCCTTGAGAAGATTTTTTCTTTCCATTTTATCTTAAAATAACAGGTTAGTAAAATGGCATATTTTCTTAGTAAGGGAATCATTAACACTATGTGGGTGTGACAAAAGTTACAGAACAGAAAGGGAGAAAGAATTAAGATTCAATTAGACAGAATGGTTAAAATGTTTTTCCACTATTTTAATACTTGTTATAGAATTATAAGCCGTTTGGCCTTTATTTTGTGAAATTCGACAAAATTTGATGGTACGACAAAGAAAATAAGAAAAATTTTCGATATAAAATGACAAAAATGTGACATTTGTCGCAGAACTGTGTGAATTTGTTTTTTACAATGAAAAAAGTGAACAAATTTTGTTTGCTAATGAGGTGAAAAAGTAGATGAATCGAAAAGGCTGCCCCGAGGAATACCCTATCACCCTTGTTGTAAACGATTTTGAAGTGGCGGTTTTTCAATTAACAAAGTTTGATTTAGAGGATTGGGTCTATGGATACCTATTCTCTGAAGGAATGATTGATCAAGCGAGTGATGTTGAGGGGCTAATCGTCGATGAAGATTCGGGAATGATCAATGTTACTTTATCAAGTGACTTTGATACAGAGATGATGTTTTCCAAGAAGAAGCACTATACTGCAGGGTGTGGCAGAGGAGTCACTTTCTTTTCAATGACAGATGTGAAAACGTTTAACAAGGTAGTTGTAGGAAAAACATACCAACTAAGTTACCTATTGAAAAAACGAAGTGAGTTTTCGAAAAACTCTCCACTTTACCTTGAAACAGGTGGAATGCACGGTGCTTGCATCGTGAATGAAGAAGGAGAAATAACGGTTAGAGAAGATATTGGGCGCCACAATGCTGTAGACAAGATCATCGGCTATGCGCTTAGAAATGAGCTAGATCCATCCACACTTCTCTTGCTCACGACAGGCAGGGTTTCCTATGAAATGTTATCGAAGGCTGCAAAGTTTGGCTTTGCGGTAATAGGTTCTAGAACTGCTGCCACAAAACAAGCCATCCAACTTGCAAAATATTTAAATATTGAAGTGGTTGGATACTTAAGAGGGAAAATGGCCATTCCTTATACCTCATTTGGAAGAGTGGTTAACGATTTAGAGGTACGAGCTTTGGAGATACATCCTGTCTAGGATTATCTATAAATTATGATTCTATCCATTCAAGAAAAGAAAAAAATAACGGAGGGGGAAAAGTGATGGAAGTGAATGTTACTAGAAGACAGTTCTTGAAATTGTCTGGTGCAGTCGCTGCAACATTAGCAGTTGTTGAGCTTGGATTCGACGAAAAGTCAGCTAAAGCGAAATCAAGTGAATTCAAGATTGCCAAGATTAAGCCAACACCTACAATCTGTCCTTATTGTTCTGTGGGCTGCGGTATTTTAGTCTATGCAACTGAAGATGATGTTGTCTACACAGAGGGTGACCCAGATCATCCAATCAATGAGGGTACTTTATGTAGTAAGGGGACAACGGTTCGTCAGGTGTACACTTCGGAGAAGCGCATAACAAAACCTATGTATCGCGCTCCAGGAAGCAGTAAATGGGAAGAGGTTGATTGGGAGTTTGCCTTAGACAAGGTAACCAAAAACATTAAGGAATCCCGTGATAAAGCTTTCACCCATATGAAAGATGGCTATCCAGTTAATAGAACAGATAATATTGCCTATTTAGGTGGAGCAGCTTTAGATAATGAAGAATGTCATTTACTACACAAATTTTTCCGTGCTGGTTTAGGGTTAACCTATATTGAGCACCAGGCCCGAATATGACACAGTTCAACGGTTGCCGGTCTGGCACCTACATTCGGTCGTGGAGCAATGACCAATCACTGGAATGATCTTCAGTACGCAGATGCATTAATGGTTATTGGTGCAAACCCAGCGGAAAATCATCCAATTAGTTTTAGATGGATTTCAAAAGCAATTGAAAAGGGTGGAAAACTCATTTCGGTTGACCCGCGTTATACGAGAACATCACAAATGGCTAATGTCTATGCTCAGCTTCGTTCTGGTACAGATATCGCATTCATCGGCGGTATGATTAATTATGTCCTAGAAAACGAGCTTTATCATAAAGAATATGTTGTCAACTATACAAATGCTGCGAACATCGTTGCTGATTCATTTGATTTTGAAGATGGCATGTTTAGTGGCTATGATGAAAAAACAAGAAAATATGACAAGACTCAGTGGGGCTTCAAGAAGGATGCTGAGGAAAATGTTCTTAAGGATCCAACCCTACAGGATCCAAGATGTGTGTTCCAATTGTTGAAAAAACACTACTCCCGCTATGATATCGATACGGTTTGTGGTGTAACAGGAACTGATAAAGAGACTTATTTAGAAATTTGTAAAACCTACGGTGCGACTGGGGAAGTTGGAAAAGCTGGAACGATTCTATATGCAATGGGTGGAACACAGCATACTACTGGCTCTCAAAACATCCGTATTTATGCCATTCTCCAGCTCTTACTTGGAAATATCGGAATTGCTGGTGGCGGAGTAAATGCCCTTCGTGGAGAATCTAACGTTCAAGGTTCCACAGACTTTGGTCTTCTTTATCATAATGTTCCAGGATATATGGAGGTACCAACTACGTCTGAGGGAGACAGAACCTATAAGGGCTTCCTAGAGCGAATTACGCCAAAAACAGGTTATAAAACGAATTTCCCTAAATTTTATACAAGTATGCTGAAGTCCTTCTATGGAGACAATGCGACAGCAGAAAATGAGTTTGGCTATCATTATTTACCAAAAATTGATGACGGTAAGAACTATTCCTTCATGCGTCTATTTGATGCGATGTATCGGAAGGAATTAGAAGGACTAATCATGTTTGGTTCGAACCCTGTTGTCGGAGGACCAAACAGTTTTAAATCACAAGCGGCAATGTCTAACCTCAAATGGATGGTCGCTGTTGATTTATTTGAAACGGAAACTTCTGCCTTCTGGCAAAAAGAAGCTGGTGGAGATCCATCCAAGATTCAAACAGAGGTCATCTTCTTACCAGCATGTGCCTCCTTTGAAAAGGAAGGATCTGTAACCAACTCTGGACGGTGGATGCAGTATCGTTGGCAAGCCATCAAGCCAAAAGGTGAAGCAAAGGCTGATTTGGAGATTGTCCATATTTTAGCTCGTCGTCTTAAGGAAATGTACAAAAATGAATCCACTCCTGCTGCCAAACAAATTAATGCTTTATATTGGGCGTATGGGGATCATGATCATCCAGATATTGATCTCGTTTGTCGAGATATTAATGGTTATGACTGGAAGACGAAGCAGCAAATTAAAACATTTGGTGACCTAAAGGACGATGGTTCTACAACAGCTGGCTGCTGGATTTATACCGGCTTCTATCCAGAAAATGAGAACCTTGCAAAACGCCGTGATAATACAAATGAAGGCATGAGTAATTTCCTTAATTGGTCATTTGCTTGGCCTGCGAACCGTCGTAACCTATACAACCGCGCAAGTGCAGACTTAAATGGTAAGCCTTGGAGCAAGGATCGTGTAGGAATTTATTGGGATGCAGCTCAAGGAAAATGGGTTGGAAATGACGTTCCTGACTTTGTGAAGGATAGAGGTCCAGATGATCCGGCATTTAATAGTCCATTTATTATGCAGACTGATGGAAAAGGTGCCCTTTTTGCGATGATGAACGAAGGTCCGTTCCCAGAGCACTATGAGCCATTTGAGAATCCAATGGATAACTCATTCTCAAGCATTCAATTAAACCCAGCTGTTCAGTTCGGGGAAAAAGCGATGAATGCACAGGGTGATTTCTCTAAGTATCCAATCATTGCGACAACCTATCGCTTATCTGAACACTGGCAGTCTGGAGTCATGACACGTAATGTTCCTTGGTTAGCAGAGCTAGTCAATAATATGTTCGTTGAAATTAGTGAAGAGCTCGCGAAAGAAAAGGGTATTAAGGAAAAGGACAAGATCATCGTGTCCTCTGCACGTGGTGAGATTGAGGCCTACGCAATGATTACGAAACGTTTCAAGCCATATAAGCTTAAGGATAAAACAGTTCACCATATCGGTATGCCATGGCATTTCGGTTACAAGGGAATTGCTACAGGAGCAACTGCCAACCGTTTAACACCGCATATTGGGGATCCGAACTCACATATACCAGAATATAAAGCATTCCTATGCGATGTAAGGAGGGCGTAAGAATGGCAGATTATATTAAATTTGTTGACGTTACGAAATGTGATGGCTGTCGTGCTTGTATGGTGGCTTGTAAAAACTGGAACGACCTACCTACTGTAACAGAGGAATATTCCGGCTCCTATCAATCACACGAAAAGGTGAATGCTCATACATGGAATGTCATTACCTACAATGAGCATACGACGGCAAATGGTGGATTTGAATGGTTATTCAGACATCAATCCTGCTTACACTGTGTTGAAGCTGCTTGTGAGAAAGCATGTCCTGAAGATGCAATTAGTCATACAAAATTTGGTTCGGTTGTCATTGACCATGATAAATGTGTTGGCTGTGGCTACTGTACGACAAACTGTACGTTTGATGTTGTTGAATTAGCAACATATAAAGATAAGAACGGAAAAGAATACCGCAAAGCGCAAAAATGTACCCTTTGTACAGATCGTCTTGAGCAAGGCTTACAGCCGGCTTGTGTTGTAGCTTGTCATACGGATTGCCTAGTGTATGATGAGAAGGAAACCGTTTTGGCTGAAGCAGAAAAGCGTCTGGCAAAAATTAAAGAGCGTTTCCCTAATGCTAATATTTACAATCCACAAGGCATTAAAGGAACAACAACCGTGTATCTTCTAGCAGACAAGCCGTCTGTCTATGGCCTACCAGAGAATCCGAAGGTTCCACTATCTCAAGTTGTCTGGAAGGATTATGCACAGCCACTTGGCAAAGCCATGTTTGGAGCAACAACGATGGCAGTAGTCGGTGCTGTCATTGCGAATGCGATGAAGAAGGATAAAGGCGGACATGAAGAAGGAGGCCGAGACCATGAGTAAGAAGAATGGAAGGATGGTAAAGCGTTTTAATAAAGGTTTTATTATCTCACACTGGGTCAATGCACTTGCATTCTTTGTCCTTTACATCTCTGCTCTACCAATGTATACGGAATTCTTTGATTGGCTTTATCCAGTATTCGGTGGCCCAGCTGGAGCAAGACTAGTCCATAGGATTGCAGCTGTGTGCTTTATGTTACCACTTCCAATTATGATCTTCTTTGATTTAAAGGGGTTCATCAATTGGATGAAGAATATTTTCTCTTGGAAGAAACATGACTTAAAGTTTTTCCCTGAATTTGCAAAGGAATTCTTTGGACGCAAAGCCAATGTTCCAAAACAAGATTTCTTTAATGCTGGGGAGAAAGCAAACTCTTGGTTAATGATTATCACGACGATCATGCTCATTGGTTCAGGTCTCATCATGTGGTTCCCGCAAAAATTCTCACAAACTGTGGTTATGTGGGCCTATCCGATTCATAATATTGGCTTAGGGCTTGCTGCAGCAGTAGTAGTTGGACATATCTACATGTCAGTTGCACTTGCGAAACCATCTCTTCAAGGGATCTTCAAGGGAGAGGTTTCGGAAGAGTATGCGAAAGACCACCACGGACGCTGGTATGAAGAGTTAAAGCAGGAAGAGAAAAAGAAAAAGCATGCCTAAGTGATCTATCACATGCCTAAAAGAAATAATTATAGTAAAATGGTTAATAGTAATAATTGGAGAGTGCTACCCTAAAACTTGGGTAGCCTTTCTTCTATCTCTGCCCAACGAGGTGAAAAGCATGAATGTACTAAATAAAGAATACCAACAACTTGAAGAAAATATACAAACCTTGAGTGAAAAATGGAGCAAATCACTAGAGAAAGATACGCTGACAACGCCAGAGCAGCGTTTGGCTATAAAGAGTTTTCCGGCTATTCCACATTTGCATATTACGATTAATGTAGAGCAGTATAATCGTTTTATCGAGGAATTTTTCACTCTATTAGAGGAATCCCAGCCTTCATTAACAGAGCAATTTAATAAAATACGTAGATTACTTACAAATGAAATTCTAGAGAAATGGTTTACAGAGGCTGTTTCGGTCAATAATTTTTACTTTGAAAAATTGGCAAAGGATCACGGGATAGCTGAATGGCTGCCATTTTTTATTGCTGAACATGCCGCTAGACCATTCCTGCAGAAGCTCTCCTCTGAGTTAAGTGAACAACTTCATCAGGCGAATGCACAAGGGGCATGTCCTGCTTGTGGGGAACCGCCTAGAATCGGTGTGATCAATAAGAGTGGCAAAAAGGAACTAACCTGTCCACGCTGTTTATATTCTTGGCAGATAAAGAAAATTACATGTGCCCATTGTGGCTGTGAAGAGCCTGGTAAGATTGAAATCCTTAAGATTGAGAAGGATGAACGAGGGGAAGTCTATGTTTGCCATCAGTGTAAAGGATATACGAAGGTTATCGATACACGGAAATTAATTAAGTTAGATCCGATTCCGCTTCTAGATATCAAATCAATCCATTTAGATTATATTGCTCAGGAGAATGGTTTTGGGATTCCTGAGATGAAAGGTACTCATTGATTTAGGCATCAGCCTATGTAACTGAGGTGACGCAATGGAGGCTACGGGCATTATTTTAGCTGGTGGAAAATCAAGTCGGATGGGAACGAACAAAGCTTTATTAAAGATTAATGGAAAAACGGTGATTGAAAACGTAGTTGAAGAACTCCGATCCATCGTAAATAATATTCTCATTGTGACAAATTCATTTGAAGAATATGAGTTTTTGAGACTTCCTATGGTGGAGGATAGGTGGAAAGGTATGGGGCCGCTTGCTGGCATTCATGCTGGATTGAATACCTCAAAGACAGAGAGGAATTTGCTTGTTGCCTGCGATATGCCGTTTATTTCGTCTCAGCTTGGGGGCGTTCTTCTTCGGGAATTATCTGAATACCAAGCGGTAGTCCCTGAAATCAACGGCCAGCTCCACCCCTTATTCGCTGCTTATCGTAAAGAGGTAAGTGTAGAAATTGAAAAGTCCCTGGATCAAAACCAACTGCGAATAAGAGGGATTTTTCAGAA
Source organism: Anoxybacillus andreesenii (assembly GCF_030813005.1). Taxonomy (NCBI): domain Bacteria; kingdom Bacillati; phylum Bacillota; class Bacilli; order Caryophanales; family Anoxybacillaceae; genus Anoxybacillus; species Anoxybacillus andreesenii. Next base: position 276,530 of record NZ_JAUSTU010000002.1, on the reverse strand, counting down.
CATTCATGTTAAGATTATGGATAATATGGAAATTTGCAGGAAGGGTATATTCCTTAGGGAATCAGATCTTTTTAATATGAATCATCCAGAGGAATATGAGCAGGCAAAGAACATGTCAAGGCATACACTTTCAATAAATGAACAGGTAAAGGGTAGAGATGAAACATGAAATTTTTTCAGGTCAAAACCGTAGAAGAGACATTTCAATTAATAAGTGAAATGGTTACACCTATTACTGAGACCATCAGGAAGCCTTTATTTGAAGCGCTTCATTTCGTTTTAGCTGAAGATATCGTTGTACGGGAACATGTCCCCAATTTTCGTCGCTCCTCTGTTGATGGCTATGCCGTAAAAGCTCGAGATACTTTTGGTTCATCCGAAAATATGCCGGGGTTTCTAACGGTTTCCGGTGAGGTGAAAATGGGACAAGAACCTCCAAGGGGACTGCAGGCAGGAGAGGCCATGTATGTACCAACAGGTGGAATGCTGCCAGAGGGCAGTGATGCGGTCATCATGATTGAGCATTGCGAGGATATTAGCGGATTGTTAAATCTCTATCGCCAGGTCGCACCTGGAGAGAACGTGATTTCTATTGGTGAGGACTTGAAAAAAGGGGAAATTCTCCTTGCGAAAGGAACCAAACTCCGTTCTCAAGAAATTGGCGCCTTAGCGTCTCAAGGGATTACAGAGGTGTCTGTTTGGAGAAAGCCTGTCATTGGCTATTTATCCTCAGGAGATGAAATTGTTCCCATGGAGGCACCAAGCTTGGAGCTTGGAGAGGTAAGGGATATTAACGCTGCTACCGTCGGAGCATTAGTGGCAGAATGGGGGCTTGACTTCATATACGGAGGAATTGTGAGGGATAGCCGGGAAGAGCTCGAGCAAAGGACGCGCGATCTATTAGACAGGACAGACTGCCTAATCCTTTCTGGCGGCAGCTCTGTGGGCACGAAGGACTATTCCGTTGAGGTCATTGATTCATTGGGTGCACCAGGTGTTTACGTGCATGGGATCTCGATTAAGCCTGGAAAACCAACGATTCTTGCGACGGCAAATCATAAGCCGATTATTGGTTTACCTGGACATCCAGCTTCGGCCATGATTATTTTCCACTTGTTTGGAAAGGCAGTCATCGATACGCTTCGCAGTGTAAAAATGAACCATCTCAAGCTGACGTATGCAAAGGTAACGAAGAATATCCCCTCAAGCCCGGGGCGCACGGACTACATACGCGTACGACTTTTTGAAGAAGATAATGAATGGTATGCAGAGCCAATATTGGGGAAATCCGGGTTGATTTCAACTCTAGTCAAAAGTGAAGGAATGATTGAAATCGCTTCTGAGAGTGAAGGAGTTCATAAGGGAGACCAAGTACCAGTAACATTATTTCAATAAGGTGTGGGGAGAATGGATAAAAAATACAAACGAATCATATACCTACAAGATAAGCCTCGAGAGGTTGCGGTGAAAGAAATCCTAGCCCATTTTAATCCGCAAAGAGAATTCGAGTGGATGGATAGTAGTGAGGCGCTCGGAAGAATTACTGCAGAGCCTGTCTTTGCTCATAATTCCATGCCCCATTATCATGCTTCAGCAATGGATGGAATTGCCGTGAGGGCGGAGGATACCTTCCTCGCACATGAGCAAAATCCAATTCAGCTAAAACGAAATGAAGATTTTATTTACGTAGATACCGGGAATGAAATTCCTTCGCCGTTTAATGCGGTGATCATGATTGAGAATGTCGATGAAATCGCTGACGACGTAGTGGAGATCATTGAACCGGCCGCACCATGGGCTCATATTCGGCCCATTGGCGAGGATATTGTCCAAGAGGAAATGCTTTTTCCACAGGGACATAAGCTCCGTCCCGTTGATATCGGCGTCTTGTTAGCCTCTCAGACCACAAGGATCAAGGTTATGAAAAAGCCAACCGTCATGATTATTCCTACGGGAAATGAACTTGTCATGCCGAGTGAGAATTCAGCACCCGGGAAGTTAATTGAATTTAATGGGACGGTTATTGCGAGCTATATTAAGGAGTGGGGCGGAGAACCAAAGCTGCACAGTATCGTTAGGGACAATCCGAGTGAAATAAAAGAAGCGCTATTACAAGCGGTTGATTCATCCGATATTGTCGTCATTAACGCAGGCTCATCGGCAGGTTCAAAGGACTATACAGTGCACTTAATCGAGGAGCTTGGCGAGGTCTTTACCCATGGGGTTGCAACAAGACCAGGAAAGCCAGTGGTATTAGGGAAAATCAACGATACGATCGTTGTTGGAATTCCAGGATATCCCGTTTCAGCCTATTTAGCACTTGAGTGGTTTGTTCGACCGCTGGTTTGTGATTATTTGGGTATTACTGAGCCGAAAAGACAACGGTTAAAGGTAAAGCTTGGTCGAAGAATCGTCTCGACAATGGGTGCAGAGGATTTCGTTCGCATGACCATTGGCCATGTGAACGGGGAGTACATCGCCAATCCATTAACAAGAGCGGCAGGGGTTACGATGTCCCTTGTCAAAGCAGATGGCATGCTGATTGTTCCTCCTGATAAGCTCGGGTATGAGCAGGGGGATGAGGTGGAGCTTGAGCTTCTAAAGCCTGTCGATGAAATTGCTACCGCTGTCGTTTTTAATGGTAGTCACGATCTAACCATCGATATTCTATCTTCTTTTTTACGAAGCGAATTGAAGGGGGCAAAAATTATCTCATCCCACGTAGGGAGCATGGCGGGGATTATGGCCATCCGAAAAGGAGAGGCCCATATCGCTGGCATTCATTTACTGGACCCAGAAACGAAGGAATATAACCGCTCCTATGTTCAGAAGTTCTTAGCGGGCGGGGATGTTGTCCTTTATCCGTTTCTTAGGAGAACACAAGGGTGGCTTCTTCCAAAAGGAAATCCATTATCAATTCACGATGTGACGGATATTTCCAAAAGCCATGCACTGTACGTAAATCGTCAAAAAGGAGCCGGCACAAGAATCCTATTTGATTTATTATTAAGGGAGAATGGGATTGATCCTGAGCAAATCAATGGTTATGATCGGGAAATGTTCTCTCATTTAAGTGTAGCAGCCGAAGTCAAAGGAAGCCCTTCAGCTGTTGGTCTTGGCATTTACCCTGCGGCAAAATCAATGGGATTGGATTTTATTCCTGTTGCAGATGAAGAGTACGATTTATTAATGACCAAAGCCTTTTTTGAAAGTGAGATGGGTCAGCAATTAGTGCGGATTATTCAATCTGAAGCGTTTAGAGCACGAGTTGAAGCCATCGGAGGCTACTCTGTTGTGATAGATCCAACCCCAGTCTTTTATTAAGACAATCACTAAACAAGAATTTATTCAGGGGGTGTCCATAATGAACTTTGAGATTTCAAAGGATCCGATTGATATTCAATCAGTGATTGACAAGGTCGTTCAGCGCAATGCTGGAGCGATTACGACTTTTATTGGTACGGTTAGGGAATTAACAAAAGGAAAGAAGACACTCTATTTAATCTACGAGGCTTATGAATCAATGGCAGTCAAGAAGCTTGAACAGATTGGTGCAGAGATTGAGGAACGTTGGCCAGGAGCAAAGGTTGCGATTACCCATCGTGTGGGTCGCCTTGATATAACTGATATTGCCGTTGTCATTGCTGTTTCAACCCCACATCGTGCCGATGCCTATGAGGCAAACCGCCATGCGATTGAAAGAATTAAAGAAATTGTCCCAATTTGGAAGAAAGAGCATTGGGAGGATGGAGAAGAATGGATTGGCGATCAATTAGAGAAGGTTGCCTATCCGACAGGAAAGCCTGAGGAGAGTGATTTAAATGAATAAGATTCTCTTTTTTGCTCATTTGAAGGATGCTGTTGGAGAAGAATTTATCCAGATGGATGTTTCGGGAAAAAAGGTTTCCGAGGTCAAGGAATTGATTGCTAAAGAATATCAGCTAGGCAAGCTTGAATCAGCCATGGCAGCAATCAACGAGGAATTCTCCTCGGATGACGATTTAATTCAGTCAGGCGATGAAATAGCCTTTATCCCACCTGTAAGTGGTGGGTAAGTAGAAAAGCGGAGAGCGCTTGCCCATCGGCGGGCCAGATTAACTTTCATAAAGTATTTACACTGTCCGTCTTTGGTGGACAGTGTCTTTTTTCGGCACCTGTTACTGACGAGGAGGTAGAATCATGTACGAGCGCTATTCTAGACAGATGCTATTCACACCAATTGGTCCATCCGGCCAAGAGAAGATTCGCACAAAGCATGTGCTCATGATTGGTGCTGGAGCCCTCGGCTCGAGCAACGGAGAAATATTAACAAGGGCAGGGATCGGGAAGCTGACGATCGTGGATAGAGATTATGTGGAGGCAAGCAACCTCCAAAGACAGCAGCTTTATACAGAAGAGGACGTTGAACGAAAGCTCCCGAAGGCTGTAGCGGCTGAACGAAGGTTAAAAGCGATTAATTCTGATGTAGATATCTGTTCGATCGTTGGCGATGCGACCCCGGAAATGCTGGAAGAGCTCGTAAAGGACATAGATTTAATTATAGATGCGACTGATAATTTTGAAACGAGGATGGCCATTAACGATATTTCGCAAAAGTTTCAAATTCCATGGATTTATGGCGCCTGTGTCGGCAGCTTTGGAATGAGCTTTACGATTATCCCAGGTCAAACCCCCTGCCTCAACTGTCTCCTCAAATCGATTCCTGTCCAAGGTCAGACTTGTGATACGGTAGGAATTATTGCACCAACCGTACAGATGGTGGTTGCTCATCAGACAGCAGAGGCCCTAAAAATACTGGTAGAGGATTGGGATGCAATTCGACATAGCTTCGTCAGCTTTGACCTCTGGAGAAACCAGTATAGCAGTATCAAAATGTCCAAGGCCAAGGATGAAGGCTGTCTATCCTGTGGTACGGCACGAACCTATCCTTATTTAGAAAAGGAAAATCTTATGAAGTCAGAGGTGCTATGTGGACGTGACACCGTTCAAATTCGTCCATCCAAACATGGGGAAATCGATCTGAATGAATTATCAACGCATTTATCAGGACTTCACTATGAGGTAAAGGGAAATCCCTATTTGCTCTCAGTCGAAATGGGCACCAACCGCATGGTTATCTTCAAGGACGGAAGAGCCCTTATCCATGGAACGAAGGATATTTCACAGGCAAGATCAATTTATCAACGTATATTAGGATAAAACGAAAGGCTAATCGGTACGAGTTCTGTACCAGGTTAGCCTTTTATTTTTGGTCTATGTAGTGTAGATTCTAACATTATGTTATTTTTGCTAGAGACGTACTGGCGGCATAAGAAGCAGCAACCTAACGAAAAATTGGAAAATCAATCAAAAGATCCTCATGAATAAGTATTTTCCCTTATAATAGGGAGGAAGTAATCGAGAGGATGATGATGTTGGGACAAAAAGAGGATGAAATTCTAGCGCAACTGGATGCGATTATGCATGAATTAAAAGAGAGCAAGCAGCAAACATCGGCTGCGATTGCGATTGAAAATAGAAAGAGTACACCTTCACTCAGAGGTTTTTTTAGAATTAAAAAGGGGTATGTCAAACTTATCATCTTTCTTCTAGCCTTTATACTCGTCGGCGCATTGCTCGGAGTGGGAGCTTATAAAATGCTTTCAGGTGCAGAACCAAAGATGGAAAAAGGTAGTTTCATAGAGCATATGCGGGAGCTTTCCTCCCTTGCTACCTCGCAAGCCTTTGTAAAGGCCGTTATCGAAAAGGAAGACAACCAGCTTTTTGGCAAGGAAATTAAAACGAATATCCCAGGAACAAAGCGCAAGCTTCTGTTAGTGGTACCTGGTACCGTGACCGCTGGGGTGGACCTGCAAAATGTGAGTGAGGGTCGTGTGAAAATAGACGAGGAAAAGAAAAAGCTGGATATTACTCTCCCTCATGCGACGATTCTGCAGGAGCCATCCTTGGAATTTGAGCAGGTTCAGGCATTTTCGGTCGAAGGTATTTTTCGAGAAGAGGTCAATTGGGAGGAAGCCTATGAGCTTGCAGCAGAGGCAAAGGCACTCGTGAAAGAGGAGGCAATTGCCCAAGGATTACTAGACATGGCTGAAAAAAATGCGGAAAAAACATTGCGGGAATTTTTTGCACAGATGGGCTATGAAGTGAAGGTTCATTATGAGGATTGAACGGGGATCTAATAAATGAGTCAAAATCAACGTATTAATTGTTTTTCTTGCCGGCATTTTTATGTAACCTGGGATCCAAAGTTTCCTAAGGGCTGCAAGGCATTTCAGTTTAAAACGAACCGTCTTCCTTCTCAGGAAGTATTAAAGGCTTCTGGACAGGTATGCTTAAAATATGAAAAAAAATAAGGTTACTTTCCCCATGGAGAAATATTAATATTAGTTAAAAAACTCCATTATAGTGTAGGATAGAGTCGAGGTGGTAAGATTGAACATTTCCATGGAGAAACTGCTAAGGAAAATTGAGGAGGAAGTGCAACAGGCCAAGCTTTGTGCAGGTGAGGCCCGGATAAGAGAGCGAATTCATGCGATTAAGGCATTATGCGAACTGATTCTAGACGAGGGTTCCACAGCTGAGAAAACAGCTTCCGCATCCATCCCACAGTCGATTTCGCAACTACCATACGAACAATCGCAAAAAATAAAGATTGATGAGGAAGCAAATGGGGACTCGCTGTTTGATTTCTAGGGAGGAGAAAAGAAATGAAAATATTTATTATTTTGGGGGCCATTAATGCCTTTTTATCAGTAGCATTAGGGGCATTTGGTGCCCATGGACTGGAAGGGAAGCTAGAGCCTAAATACATGGATATTTGGGAAAAAGCAGTGAAATATCAAATGTTCCATGCAACAGGATTATTAATTGTTGGCATTCTACTGGGGAAATTTCCTGCAAGCTCCTTACTTAACTGGTCCGGCTGGCTGATGTTTATTGGGACGGTCCTTTTTGCTGGAAGCCTGTATGTGTTAGCGGTCACTCGTATTTCCGTACTTGGGGCCATTACACCACTAGGTGGCGTCTCATTCTTGGTGGCGTGGGCATTAATTGTAGTCGCGGCGGTAAAGCTTTTCTAAAAGGAATAAAGGTCCTTTGTAATCTGTCGGTGAAAAACGGAATGAGGTCTTAACAAGAAAAAGGGAACCACAAGGGCTCCCTTTTTCTTATCGAGGCGGATATGTTGTTGCCCCTGGAACTCCAAAAGAATATTCGTAATCCAACTCTTCATCAAAGACGGCATACCCGAAGTAAACCATGGGGAGCAGGATTCTTTTGCCCGTCTCCGGGTCACTGATAATTAGGTGATCTCTCCCTGCTGCTTCGACGACTCCTCGAAAGGTTTGGGCTCTAGGTCCTTCTGCAGAAACTGTATCAAACATGGCATAGACTGTGACTAGCTTCCCTTTGTTGAGGCGAAAAATATTCTCAATATAGGATTGCTCTAGTGGGAGCATACCAGGGATTTGTGGTGTAGGCGGTTGTGGTGTTGGTGTTGGAAACATCGTGCCAGTGCTCACAGGCGGAGTTGTTGGTGGTTGACCTCCTGTCGCTCCTCCCCATTGATAAGGTTGGTGCCCATAAGGGTTTTGCCGTGGGTAATAATAACCTTGATTCGTCAAATGATTCCCCTCCAGAATGAAAAATAGATTTCCAGTATCGCTCTACATAACCTGCTCTAATAATCGATATGCGTGAGTTTTATTTTTTATGACAAAAAAAGCCCTCAGTTCAACTGAGGGCTATATATCAACTATTTAATTAACATACAAAAAAGCTTCCACACGGTCTTCTTCTAAAATATTTCCAACAAAGAAGGAACCGAATTCTCCGTAGCGTGCACTTACTTCATCAAAGCGCATTTCATACACAAGCTTCTTGAACTGAAGGACATCATCAGAGAAAAGGGTCACACCCCACTCATAATCATCAAAACCAACGGAACCGGTAATAATTTGCTTCACCTTGCCAGCATAGTTACGTCCAATCATTCCGTGGCTACGCATTAAGCTACGTCTGTCCTCCATTGGTAGCATGTACCAGTTATCATCGCCTTGGCGACGTTTATCCATTGGATAGAAGCAGACATGCTTTGCTTTAGGAAGAATTGGATAAAGGCGAGCCAATACCTCCGGACTTTGATAAGGGTCCTGATCAGATGGGAGATAGTTACTTAATTCCACAACGGACACGTAAGAGCTTGTCGGAATGGTATATTCTGCGAGCTTCGTCTTATTAAATTCAGTTTCAAGCTCATTCAACTCCTCCATTGTTGGACGAAGAAGCATCATCATGAAATCAGCTTTTTGACCGACAATTGTATATAAGGCATGGCTGCCTTTTTTATCTGCTTGTGTTTTGTTCCATTTTTCAACAAGGCCCAAAAATTCATAAATAGCGGCTTGTCTTTCATCACTAGAAAGCATTTTCCAGCTTGTCCAGTCAACAGCACGGAAATCATGCAGACAATACCATCCATCGAGTGTTTTTGCAGCTTCACTCATCTCAATCACTCCTAAATATGTACTAACTTCACATAATACTATATCATAGTTTTTCCATTAAACCCATGAATAAACATAGCCAGTTCCCAAATATTAAATAGGATTCAAAAAATAGGAAGCAAGCTCATGTGGCTAATTGGATCTATTTTCGTCTATATTAAAATATAGCTAGAAGCCATTAGGATGAATATTATGAAAAAATGAACTTTTTGGGAGAAAACGTTGTCATTGACGAGTTTTCTTGAAATTTTGAATGGGAAGGGTATGCTAAATACTGAAAGACAGTTAAAAGGAGGATTTTCATGAGTGACCTATTTTTAGGCTTAAAAGAGAAGGTAAGTAGTCAAAATATAAAAATTGTTTTTCCTGAAGGGTTAGACGAAAGGATTATTAAAGCGGCTGCAAGACTTGCAGATGAAAAAATATTAACACCGATTTTGGTAGGAGATAAGCAAGCTGTTGAATCGAAGGCGCAGGAGCTTAATGTGTCAGTAGCGGGCATGGAAATTTATGATCCGAAGAGCTATGAAGGCATGGACGAGCTCGTTGCTTCCTTTGTTGAGCGCAGAAAGGGTAAGGCAACCGAGGAAGATGCACGCAAAATTCTTCTTGATGAGAACTACTTTGGAACGATGCTTGTACATACAAATAAAGCAGAGGGACTTGTCAGCGGTGCGGCCCATTCTACAGCGGATACGGTAAGACCAGCGCTGCAAATCATCAAAACAAAAGAAGGCGTGAAAAAAACGTCTGGGGTTTTTATCATGGTTCGGGGCGAGGAGAAATATGTGTTTGCTGATTGCGCTATCAATATTTCTCCAGACAGCCAGGATTTAGCGGAAATTGCCCTTGAAAGTGCGAAAACTGCCCAAATGTTTGATATCGATCCAAGAGTGGCGATGTTAAGCTTTTCAACAAAGGGTTCAGCCAAATCGCCTGAAACGGAAAAAGTTGCAGAAGCCGTAAAGATTTCCAAGGAGCGTAGCCCCGAGCTCGTCTTAGATGGAGAGTTCCAATTTGATGCAGCTTTTGTGCCATCTGTCGCTGCGAAAAAGGCACCGGATTCCCCGCTTAAAGGTGACGCCAACGTGTTTGTTTTTCCAAGCCTAGAAGCAGGAAATATCGGGTATAAAATTGCACAAAGACTTGGAAACTTTGAAGCAGTAGGGCCGATTCTTCAAGGATTAAATCGCCCTGTAAATGATTTATCTAGAGGCTGTGATGACGAGGACGTATATAAGCTCTCCTTAATCACCGCAGCTCAAGCTTTAAGCAAATGAACGGTTCGGACAAACTATTAAGTCAACAAGAATGGAGAGTCATTGATCAATCGGTCGTAGGGCTGCATGTCAATGCTCTCCAATCCTTCGGGATGGATGATGCTTTGTGCGCCTCCGTCGGGGCAGGGCTTGCTCCGGCGACTTTGCGCTCATGGGTTCATTCAAAGACGGTGGTATTGGGCATTCAGGATACGAAGCTTCCTTTTTTGCAGGATGGCTTGGACTATTTAAAAAAGGAAGGCTATCAATATATCGTTCGAAATTCTGGTGGGCTTGCTGTTGTCCTTGATGAAGGGGTGCTTAATCTTTCTCTCATATTTCAAGAGGGTGATAAGGGAATCGACATTAACCGTGGCTATGACACGATGCTAGCCTTAATAGAGGAAATGTTTCCTGAGGAAAAGGGGAAAATCGAGGCGAGGGAAATCGTGGGCTCTTATTGTCCAGGAAGTTATGATTTAAGCATCGGTGGGAAGAAATTTGCAGGAATTTCCCAGCGTAGGCTCAAGCACGGGGTCGCTGTGCAAATCTATCTTTGTGTGAGCGGGAGTGGCAGTGAGCGGGCCGAGCTGATCAAGAATTTCTATACTCTTGCCAAAAAAGACATCGAGACGAAATTCTCCTATCCTCAAATTGATAGAAATGTAATGGCCTCGTTATCAGAATTGCTGCAAGAGGACTTAACGATTGCAGATGTGATGCTTCTTGCCTTAAAAGTCTTGCATGGCAAAACAAAAAAGCTCTACTCTGGAACGTTGACTGCGGAGGAGCTTCCTCTCTTTGAAAGCTATTATGAGCGGGTCGTGGAGAGAAATGATAAGGTTTTCGAAAGCTTACGATGAAAAGCCACAGCCCTTTTTGTAAGGGTGTGGCTTTCTTCATGAAGCTGTTGCTGCCAACCTTTTCTCCACTTCATCTATTCCGCAAGCTTCTCTAAATTTCCGTTGCGGTCCATTTTAAACGTGGTCGCAGGGCGCTCCTCTTCATCAAATAGAACGAGCTTCCTCGCACGATTCATAATTTTCATCAAGGTCTCGTAATCTTCCTGAATCGTTTCCGTGTTTTGTTCTAGCTGCTCGATTTTTTTCTCGAGCTCTTGGTTATTCTTACGGATTTCGGCATTTTCCCGCTTTAATCTTTCATTCTCGCTTCTTAAAATATCAACCTGCAAATTCGAACTACCTAGATTTTGTAAGTACGAGATCACCGTCTCAAGATTTAATTCTCGACCATGGCTTTGCATGATTGTCGTGCTTGGCAAGGCTTGGGTAACCGGTGCTTCCATTTCTTCGATGAAGGAAGTCCCAGATTCAGCAGTCTGCGCAATATAATTTATTTCATCCAATGAAGGCACTGGAGGAGAATATAAGAGCTTTTTCTTTCCACCCTGCTCCTTTCCTAGCATTCTTTGGCGTTGCTTGCGTTGTTTTTTTGCAAGCTGTAGAGCTTTTTCATAGCGGTGCCTGACCACTGCATTCCAGCGGAATCCACAGGCTGCTGATGTTCGATTGAGCTTGTCCCCGACCTCCTCGAAGGCATTTAGCTGGGTGCTCCCCTCGCGCACATGTCTAAGGACGGTTTCCGCTAGTAATAAATCATTTTCATCTGTCCATGCATCTTGACGTACTTTCATCTTCTTCAACTCCTTGAGTGTTTCTGTTGTAATCTTGCTTATTCACAGGATGACCAGATTTTTGAGATTTATACAAAAGTGATTAAAAGGATAGTAGATTTTTTCCAAATCGGTAGAGAGGTTCAGAAAAATGTGTAACTTGCATTCGCGATTCAGAAGGGGTAAAATGGCGAATAGACTAGAAAAGCATGAAAGGTTGAATCAAGATGGCAAACGAATTTCGGGTTTGCGATGATTGCCAGGCCGTTAATTTGAAGACATTGATTCCGAAGCTAAAGGAAATGGACCCAGATGCAACCATTGAAATAGGGTGTCAATCCTATTGTGGCCCTGGACGTAAGAAAACCTTCGCATTTGTCAATAACCGACCATTAGCTGCTTTATCGGAAGAGGAGCTCATGGAGAAGATTAACAAAAAACTCAACAAATAAAATCACCTTTTATCATGAGATGAAGGGTGATTTTTTCTTGTTGGTTTTTGTCGGTTATCAGATGATTTTTTCTAAAATTGTAATGATTTGTAAACGAAACAAAGCTATAATGAAGATAGATTTTTTTAGCTCCGGCGCTTTTCTTACAGGAAGAAGGGGTAAAAATGGGTTACTCTGAACAAAAACTGCAGGAAGAAAAGGTTTTTAAGGACCCTGTTCATCGCTATGTCCATGTACGTGACCAAGTGATTTGGGATTTGATTGGTACGAAGGAGTTTCAACGGCTACGTAGAATTAAGCAGCTGGGAACGACTTTTTTGACCTTTCATGGGGCAGAGCATAGCCGATTTAATCATTCATTAGGTGTGTATGAGATCATCCGCCGGATTGTGGATGACGTTTTTGATGACCGGCCGAAATGGAGTGAAGAGGATCGGCTTTTAGCTCTTTGTGCTGGATTGCTTCATGATTTAGGGCATGGCCCTTTTTCACATTCCTTTGAAAAGGTGTTTGATCTTGACCACGAGCATTACACTCAAGCGACCATCCTTGGTGAAACAGAAGTAAATGCTGTATTACGACGGGTTGAACAGGACTTTCCAAAAAAGGTTGCGGAGGTTATTGCGAAAACCTCGGACAAAAAGATTGTCATTAGCTTAATCTCCAGTCAAATTGATGCGGACCGCATGGATTATCTCCAAAGAGATGCTTATTTTACAGGGGTGAGCTACGGACATTTTGACATGGAAAGAATCCTGAGAGTGATGCGTCCGCATGAGGAGCAAGTGGTGATTAAACAAACGGGGATGCATGCGGTGGAGGATTATATTATGAGTCGCTACCAAATGTATTGGCAGGTGTATTTCCACCCCGTTACAAGGAGTGCGGAGGTTATTCTTACAAAAATTCTCCATCGGGCAAAGGAATTATATGAAAACGGCTATTCCTTCAGGCAAGAGCCGACCCATTTTATTTCCTTATTTGAAAATACTCTTACATTAGAAGACTACTTAAAGCTCGATGAAGCAGTGATTCTCTACTATTTTCAAATGTGGGAAGCGGAAGAGGATGAAATTCTGCGAGATTTATGCCGCAGATTTGTTAACCGTAATCTTTTTAAATATGTTGAATTTGATCCTGCAAAGGAATACAAGAAGCTTGCAGAGCTATCCGTTTTATTTGAAAAGGCAGGGCTTGCTCCTGATTATTATTTAGTCGTCGACTCTTCCTCTGATCTGCCGTATGACTTTTACCGTCCTGGTGAAGAAGAGGAAAGACTGCCGATCCATTTGCTAATGAAGAATGGGGAAATTCGGGAGCTATCAAGGGAATCCGAGATTGTCGATGCGATTTCTGGTAAAAGAAGAACAGACCACAAGCTCTATTATCCGGAGGATTTTCTGATGGATGATTCGACCATGAAGACGATCAAGAAGCAGATAAGAACGCTGTTAGATATATAAGGAGTTGACCTGATTTGTTAAAAGATCATGCCAAGTTAATGTATGCCTTGAAAGTTTCGGGAGAGATTACTGGCCGCAAGAAGCTGCAAAAAATGATATATATTGCGAAGAAGGTGGCCTTTCCCTTTCAGGAGCGCTTTCAGTTTCACTTTTACGGCCCCTATTCTGAGGAGCTGACTTTACGGGTTGAGGAGCTTTGTAATATGGGCTTCTTGGAGGAAATTAAGGAGAAAAAAGGTGGATACTATCAATACCGCTATGCGTTAACCGAGTCAGGTCAGGAGTTTTTGAGCTTAAATGAGGTGAACATGCCTCATTTAGAGGATTGCTTAATTGATATGAACGGTCAAAGTGCTAGATTTCTCGAGCTCGTGTCGACGATATTATATTTTGATAATCTAGAAAAGGAAGAGGTTACCGAAAAGGTATTTACCCTGAAAAAGAAACAAAACTATACGCCAGATGAGATTGAACAGGCCTATCAGTATGTTCACCATCTACAAACAAAAGCTAAGCCGCAATAAGGGCTTAGCTTTTGTTTGTTCATATGATTATTGGTCGCTTAATCGCTTTCCAGCAACCGCATAATGATTTTTCTTCATTTCCTCAATAAAAACGACAACATTTTCAACAGGTGCCCCGGTTGTTTCGGTCACCGCAGCAGTGACTTTTTCTACAAGCGCCTTTTTTTGTTCCTCTGTACGTCCTTCCAGCATTTTGACAGTGACATATGGCATGATGTGTCCTCCTCATTATGTAATTCGTTATTTTCTTCTGTAGTTTTTCATATTTTAATGACAGATGCAAGAGCATTGTCTTTTTTCACTTTAGGAGGAGAATCATGTATACTCTTAGAAGAGAAAGTACATAAAAAATTATTTAGGTTGAGAGGTTTTGCGGTTGGAACAGTTTTTGGCATTCTCATTAAAGGAAATTCCATATGTGGCGATTACGCTCATGATCGCTTTTACATTCCATGAATTCGCCCATGCTTATGTGGCTTATCGATTTGGGGATTCCACAGCAAAGAATCAAGGGCGTTTGACTTTGAATCCTATTCATCACTTAGATCCGATCGGAACGCTCCTTATTTTTATCGCAGGCTTTGGCTGGGCAAGACCGGTACCGGTTAATCGCTTTTTCTTCAAAAAGCCGAGGCTGGCAGGGATTATGGTTTCGGTTGCGGGTCCCGTCAGTAATTTATTGCTGGGAATGCTAGGATTTATCATTTGGTATGGATTGGTTGGAAGTGGACTTTCAGCGGGTCTACCAGAGGCAGTCCCGAATTTTCTCGATATCTTTATCCAATTGAACCTACTTTTATTTGTCTTTAATCTGTTGCCCTTTCCACCTCTTGATGGCTTTCGGATTATAGAGGACTTGGTTCCAGCTCATATTCGTCCAAAATTAACACAGTTTGAGCAATACGGTGCCCTTATCTTTATCATTCTCGTGATCACACCATTAGATCAATACACGATCCACCCGATCTTAAATAATGTTCTTCCGACCCTTGTTGGGGGCTTGAATGACTTTTTTTATCAGTTATTAACGTAAGATGCTTAGCGTAAGACAGCTTACAAGACTTAGAGGAGGGGTTTCCATGACGGAAAAGAAAAAAAATATTGGCTTCAATATTTTAAAGAGTGATCCTACAGATGGACATAAAGGATTTGGCATCGGTGCTTTAAGCTTAGATAATGTTTCACCAGTTATTATCGATGTAGAAGAAGGAAGCGCGATTGTAGATATCGGTGCGATGCATGCGAGAAGTGTAGTGGAAAAAGGAATCAAATTTTTGCCGAACAAAGAGGATGTTCCCAATGCCAAGCCTTACTGGCTCGTTTGGGTGACGATTGATAGAAAGCAGGATGGCCCTTATTATGCAGGAGTGACTGCCTGTGAAATGACGGTTGATCGGGGAATTCGCAGGGGCTACAAATCACTGCCTGAACATGTGAATCGGATGGATAAATCGCTGAAAAGGCATATTATTGTTGAGCATATGGACGATAAATCAAAGGTGATTCTTTCTAACTTTTTGAAAAATCATGATCCAGGAATGTGGGAAAGATCGGCTCAGCAGCTAAAGGATGATTTGGAGGTAAGGTAAGGTGCCTTGGCTTTTGCTATATTCTCCTGAATAGTGATGTAATTGTGGCTAAATTGTGACATTTTGAGAAATTTCACTGTCGTTTCTTGCTGTTTTTTCATAAAAACAGTAAACTATTGTCAGCGTATTCATGCTATAGAACTAGGACATGAAAAACCTCGGGGTATCCTGCCCCGAGGTTTTTCAGTTCATGTACAATGCTGATTTTAGCCTTAATATTGTGCGTGAGTGGGTTTTATTCGGTACGAAAACTAGTACGAATGTACACGTATAAGGCGGGTATAGAGCAGAGCCTTCATAAAAGGTTCCAATTACCAGTCAAATAGTTTCTTATACCACGGCATTTTTATTTTCTTCTTTTTCTTCGACTTCTTATGGTCATGCTTTTCATCCATGATATGCTCTGTGCAATACTCGGTTGGTTCGGTTCCGGCTACATAATAGGTGAGCCTTTGGACAGGGCAATCCTCCGTGGCAAGCTTGCCATTTTCCGGGTTGATATAGACACTAACTGTTCCCTTTGGAGCCTTAAAGGATTGAACCGGTTCTCCCTTAAGGGCATCCTCCATAAAGTGAATCCAAATATTCTTCGCATAGCCTTTTTCAGCGACCATTTCAATCGGCTTTCCTTGATCATAGCCAGTCCAAACAGCTGTGACTAGCTGAGGCGTAAAGCCGACCATCCAATTATCCGTATTGGTGGATCCTGATTTCCCCGCATAGATTCTCGAGATTTTGTTCACCATGGAGTTTCCCGTAACCGCCGTGTACCCATTTAACCTTCGATCGAACATGCCTGTCATCAAATGTGTTGTCACGAAGGCCGCTTCAGGTTTAAGAGCAGGCTCGTCTTTTGCTTTATGCTCGTAGATCACTTCACCTTGATGATTTTCAACCCGAGTGATGAAAATAGGATCTACTTTTTTCCCACCATTGGCAAAATGACTGTAGGCATTCGCCATTTCTATCACTCGAACACCAGACGTCCCAAGGGCTAATGAAGGGACAGCCTTCATTTTTGTTGTGATTCCAAATCTTTTTACTGTATCTACAAGTGCCTCTTCTCCGAGAAAGAGGTGAGTCTTAACGGCATATACATTATCAGAAAGGGCTAACGCTTGAGCCATGGTGATCTCTTTATCCGCATAGAGGTTGTTGTAATTATGTGGTGTATAGTCTTCTTTCTGATCATTAAACCGGAATGTGGTTAATTCGCTTCGCATCGTTGTCGAAGGGGTAAAGCCCTGTTCAATCGCTGTATAGTAGAGAAGCGGCTTCATGGTAGAACCAGGATGACGGATCGCCTGGGTTGCCCGGTTAAATGGACTTTCTTCATAATTTCGCCCACCTACCATGGCTTTCACATGACCAGTTTTCGGATTCATGGCGACTAAGCCTGCCTGTATTTCTGAATCCTTTGCGATAAGTCTGGCGATATTTTTTTCTGCCAGCTCCTGCTGTTTCGTATTTAAGGTAGTGAAGACCCTTAGCCCTCCTAGTTCTATGGTCCGTTCATCCAATTTAAGGACGCTCTTTAAAGCATTTTTGACGGCATCCTGAAAATAAGGGGCAATTTTTACAACGGAATTTGAATGCTCCCCTTTAATATCTAACCTAGCACTGGCAGCGGCTTTTGCTTTGGCTTCAGTGATGATACGATCCTGAACCATCAGGTTTAGAATGAGCTCCTGCCGCTCCTTCGCCTTCTCCATGGATGCTAAAGGAGAATAAATACTCGGTCCCTTCGGAATTCCTGCAAGCATCGCCGCTTCGGGCAAGCTAATGTCTGCCGCATTTTTGCCAAAATAAAACTGGCTGGCTGCTTGAATGCCATAGGCTCCCTCCCCGTAATAGATCGTATTTAAATAGCCTTCTAGTATTTCATTTTTCGTGTAGCTCATTTCAATTCGAATGGTATAGAACGCTTCAAGTAGCTTTCTCTTCCATGTCTTTTCATGCTCCAGAAAGAGATTTCTAGCGTACTGCTGACTGATCGTGCTTGCCCCCTGAACCTTCGCCATGGCTTTTAAATCAGCCAATGCGGCACCAGCGATTCTCTTGTAATCAAAGCCATGATGGTCATAGAAGCTTCTGTCTTCAATTGCT
Organism: Anoxybacillus andreesenii; assembly: GCF_030813005.1. NCBI lineage: Bacteria > Bacillati > Bacillota > Bacilli > Caryophanales > Anoxybacillaceae > Anoxybacillus > Anoxybacillus andreesenii. The sequence continues at coordinate 259,000 of NZ_JAUSTU010000002.1, read as the reverse complement.
AGGGTTGCTTTCACTAGCTCAGGGGAAATTTCCTCGAGCGGTACCCAATACCGCTTTTGTCCACTATGACTTTCCCCGATAATTGCTCCATCATCCGCATAATAGAGCGTGGATTGAGGAACAGCGAGGGGTGGGGGACCTAGGATTTTGGCATAGAGAAGGATGCCAATATAGAGTAGGAGTGCAAGGGCAAGCCCAATGGACCCAATAATGAGAAATGCCCGCAAATATTTAATTGTTCGTCTGAACCTTTGATCCGTGATAATCTCCATCGTGCCACCCACTTTTTAACAGGTTAACTTTTTATTAGTATGAAATTAATGGAAGGTTTTTAAACCTTTCGAGGTAAATTCATTTTCGGTGTGAAGGAATGATCATCAAGGAGCCTAATTCAGTGAATTTTTTCTTGCAATTTTGCTAGATTCACTTATACTTTTCTCATGTTTGTCGTTTGGCTGGGAATACTAGTGGGATGAATAGATTGTTCATGGCGAAAGACAATTGGAAAGGTGGAGCTTATGAGCATTTGGTTTACAGAAAAACAAACGGCGAACTTTGGCATTACGATGAGAGTGAAACAAACACTACATACAGAGCAAACAGAGTTTCAAAAATTAGATATGATTGAGACAGAAGAATGGGGGAATATGCTTCTTCTTGACGATATGGTGATGACCTCGGTGCGAGATGAATTTGTCTATCATGAAATGGTTGCGCATATTCCGCTATTTACGCATCCACATCCTGAAGAAATTCTTGTTGTTGGTGGGGGAGATGGTGGTGTCATACGTGAGGTCCTTAAGCACCCAAGCGTCAAAAAAGCTACCCTCGTCGATATCGATGGCAAGGTGATTGAGTATTCAAAGAAGTTTCTGCCGGAAATTGCTGGCAAGCTTGATGACCCACGGGTGGAAGTGAAGGTCGATGATGGTTTCATGCATATTGCGAACAGTGAGAATGAGTACGATGTGATTATGGTGGATTCCACAGAGCCAGTCGGTCCTGCCGTTAACCTTTTTACAAAAGGGTTTTATGCGGGAATTGCCAAAGCTCTGAAGGAGGATGGGCTGTTTGTGGCCCAATCGGATAACCCGTGGTTTAAGGGTGATTTAATTCGGAATGTACAGAAGGATGTTAGAGAGATTTTTCCGGTTACACGGCTCTATCTCGCGAATATCCCAACCTATCCAAGTGGTCTATGGGCATTCACAATTGGTTCAAAAAAATATGATCCATTAGCGATCCCAGCTGATCGCTTCCATGATATTGAAACGAAATATTATACGAAGGAATTGCATCAAGCTGCTTTTGTCCTTCCAAAGTTTGTTCAGGATTTAGTGAAAAAAGCTTGAAATTCCGTTAAAAATGGAGGAGAAATGAATGCGTTTTGACGAAGCTTATTCAGGAAATGTTTTTATAAAAAGTCATCCGAATTTTGAGGAAAGTACAGTCGTACTGTATGGGATGCCGATGGACTGGACGGTAAGCTATCGCCCTGGGTCTCGTTTTGGTCCTACTCGGATTCGTGAGGTTTCGATAGGCCTTGAAGAATATAGTCCTTATTTGGATCGTGAGCTGGAAGAGGTTAAGTACTTTGATGCTGGGGATATCCCACTTCCTTTTGGAAATGCGCAAAGAAGCTTAGACATGATTGAAGAATTTGTCGATCAGGTGGTAGCTGCGGGGAAATTTCCTCTTGGGATGGGAGGAGAGCATCTCGTTTCCTGGCCAGTGATTAAAGCGATTTATAAAAAGCACCCTGATCTTGCCATTATCCATATGGATGCCCATACCGATTTGCGTTCGGATTATGAAGGAGAGCCCCTTTCGCACTCGACGCCAATTCGAAAGGCAGCAGAGCTTATCGGTCCGGAGAACGTTTTTTCCTTTGGCATTCGTTCTGGCATGAAGGAAGAGTTTGAATGGGCCAAGGAAGTTGGTATGCATATATCAAAATTTGATGTCCACAAGCCGCTAATGGAAATTCTTCCAAAGCTTTCAGGACGTTCTGTTTATGTTACGATAGATATTGATGTATTAGACCCGGCCCATGCACCAGGAACAGGGACGGTGGATGCGGGCGGAATTACCTCGAGGGAGCTGCTTGCTTCGATCCATGAGATTGCACGCTCGAATGTTAAGGTGGTTGGGGCCGATTTAGTAGAGGTGGCTCCAATTTATGACCCTTCTGAACAAACGGCGAATACAGCCAGCAAGCTCATTCGCGAAATGATTCTGGGATTTGTGAAGTAAAGCTCTATTTCATACAATCGGCCATTGTCCGGTTGTATTTTTTCTTAAGAAATTTTTATTAATGTCCACTGGAGATGGACATTTTCGGGGGAAAGTCCACGGGCGGTACCCGCTGGTCACTGACCGGAGGGAAGTGACAGGTACCAACAAAGGTAGCAACAATATAATCAGAGGATGTGTAGCAGTTTTGGTACGTGCGGTTGAGCAGAAATCTGCTAAAATAAGAGTCAAGACGACCATTTGGAACGATGGGGAAAATGAGGCTTTTGAATTGACCACTTTTGGACGATACTATGAAAAAAATGAATCTATCTTTCTTCAGTATGAAGAAGTTATTGAAGAAGGAACGGTTAAGTCCATTGTAAAGGTCTCAAAAAAGGAAGCATTGATACTAAGAAGCGGCGCTGTTAATATGAGAATGGTCTTTGAAGAAGACAAAAAGCATGCAGGTCGATACGAAACACCTTTTGGTATAATGAGAATCGAGACAATGACGAAAAGATTGGATCATCAAGTTGGTTCAAATACGGGGTCAATGGATATCTTATACGATTTACATATGCAGGGTGCGCTAGCAGGTACATACCATTTGGAAATCTCATTTGAGGAGGAGAAAAATGAACATTGTTGAGGAAGTCCAAAGTAAGTTAAAAGAGGAAATCAAAGCAGCCGTTGTCAAGGCTGGTTTAGCAACAGAGGCAGAAATCCCGAACGTCATTTTGGAGGTGCCAAAGGAAAAATCACATGGAGATTATTCGACCAATATGGCTATGCAGCTTGCAAGAGTGGCGAAGAAGGCTCCGCGGATGATTGCAGAGGAGCTGATTCAAAGCTTTGATCAGACAAAGGCATCGATCAAAAAAATGGAGATTGCTGGACCTGGATTCATCAACTTTTATATGGATAATAGCTATCTCACAAACCTGATTCCAACCATCCTTAAGACCGGAGAAAAATATGGGGAAACAACCGTTGGAAACAAGCAGAAAGTTCAGGTTGAGTTTGTCTCTGCCAATCCTACAGGCGATCTTCATCTAGGTCATGCCCGTGGTGCAGCCGTTGGTGATTCCTTATGCAATATATTAGCAAAGGCTGGCTATGATGTATCCCGTGAATATTACATTAACGACGCCGGCAACCAAATTAATAATCTTGCTCTATCGGTGGAGGCTCGCTACTTCCAAGCACTCGGATTGGACAAGGAGATGCCGGAGGACGGCTATCATGGTGAGGATATTATTGGGATTGGGAAAGATCTAGCAGAAGAGTTCGGTGATAAGTATGTGAAGGTTGATGAAGCGGAGCGTTTTCAATTTTTCCGTGAGTATGGACTGAAGTATGAAATGGCAAAACTAAAGAAGGATTTAGAGGAATTCCGTGTGTCCTTTGATGTATGGTACTCTGAAACCTCTCTTTATCATAATGGAAAAATTGATGCAGCCCTTAAGTCTTTAAGGGATAATGGCTATATTTACGAGCAGGATGGGGCTACTTGGTTCAAATCTACGGAGTTAGGGGACGATAAGGATCGGGTGCTCATCAAACAGGACGGCTCCTACACATACCTTACTCCAGATATTGCTTACCATAAGGACAAGCTTGAGCGGGGCTTTGAGAAACTGATTAATATTTGGGGTGCGGACCATCACGGCTATATTCCACGGATGAAGGCAGCGATTCAAGCACTCGGCTATGACAAGGACGCATTAGAGGTTGAAATCATTCAGCTCGTCCACCTATACAAAAACGGTGAGAAAATGAAGATGAGCAAACGGACTGGAAAAGCTGTGACAATGCGGGATCTTGTGGAGGAAGTAGGGTTAGATGCAACCCGTTATTTCTTTGCGATGAGAAGCGCGGATACCCATTTGGACTTCGACTTGGACTTGGCGGTGTCCCAATCAAATGAAAATCCAGTCTATTATGCCCAATATGCCCATGCCCGAATTTGCAGCATTCTGCGTCAAGGGGAGGAGCAGGGATTAACGGTTAACGAAAACATTGACTTAGCACAAATCGAAGCTGAAAAAGAAATTGAAGTTCTGAAAAAGCTTGGCGAATTCCCGTTGGCTGTTGCAGAAGCGGCAGAAAAGCGCATGCCACACCGAATTACAAATTATATTTTTGACTTGGCCTCTACTTTCCATAGCTTTTACAATGCAGAGAAGGTGTTGGATTCAGAGCATATAGAGCGGACAAAAGCACGCCTCTCTCTGATCAAGTCGGTACAAGTCACATTGAAAAACGCACTTTCTTTAATTGGAGTTTCAGCTCCTGAGAAAATGTAACAGGAAACGGGTCTCCTCAAGAGACCCGTTTTATAGTCATCTATATCGGAGGAATACTCATGAACTATGATCGGACAGTTGACGAGTTTATCAATCATAAGGAAATCTACATCCCAGTCGATGTGAGGTCTCCTATTGAGTATCAAGATAGCCATATTCCGAATGCTGTCAACGTTCCCCTTTTTACCGATGAGGAACGGGCTGAAATCGGGACCATTTATAAGCAAGAAGGCCAGAAGGCAGCGAAGTGGAGAGCAATGGAAATTGTCTCGCCAAAGCTACCTAAGCTGCTTAATGAAATTAAAGAAATCGAGGAAACGGGGAAGAAGCCCCTTCTTTATTGCTGGAGAGGAGGACAGCGCAGTCAATCCATCTCCCACTTTGCGATGATGGCAGGGCTGCATATCCAACGTCTAGACGGGGGATATCGTGCATTTCGTGAATATGTGATTGATAAAATTCCAGATATGCTTCCTGAAAGGGCCATCGTTATCTACGGGTTAACCGGCACGGGGAAAACGGATATTTTACAGGTTCTTCAGGATAGGGGATATCCTGTATTAGACCTTGAGGGCTATGCCAATCATCGGGGCTCGGTATTTGGCGCCGTATCTGGACAGACCCCTCATAATCAAAAGACATTTGATGCTCTTCTTTTTGAGGCTTTGGAGAAAATCCAAGGCAGCCCTTATTTTTTCATGGAGGGAGAAAGCAGGAGGATTGGTCATGCTGTTCAGCCTCCAGAGCTATATGAGAAAAAGGAAAATGGGATTCATATCCATGTTGTTTCAAATCTTGAGTCAAGGGTCGAGAGAATTTATAAGCAATATGTAGATGATACGGATGCCTTCCAAGAACGAGTGAGAGATGCACTAAGCAGAATTATGAAGAGAATTAAACAACCGGAAATTCAGCAGGAATTGTTGGACTCCTTAGAACAAAGAAACTACAAAGAGATGATACGTCTCCTCATCATTCATTACTACGATCCTCGTTACGATAACAAAATTAATGAAACATTGAACACGGCATTTGAAGTAGAGAATGATTCCTTAGAAGAGGCTGTCAACAAAATTGTAACCTTTGTAGAAAATCTTTATCCCTCAGCCCCACATGAAGTGACGAAATAAAGAGCGGTCCATTGCCGCCCTTTATTTGCTTTCCATTATGAAGGATCTGTTCCCATACCTTGCTGAACATGGAGCAAAAATGTACATACAGCCATCATAAAAAGTGGACAAATAATTTCGCAATCCATTCTTTTACTTTCGTAGAAAAACCTAATGAGTTTAAATCACTCAAACGAAGCTCCTGGGAATGCTGTATATCCTGTTTAAGAATTTCAAACACTTCGTTAAGTGTTTTTTTTTCATGAATAAAGCAATTGATTTCATGGTTTAAGAAAAGGCTTCGGTTATCAAAATTGGCTGTCCCTAAATCGCATACCTCCTCATCAATCATAAAAACCTTTGCATGATAGAAGCCCTTTTTATATTGATAAACCTTTGCACCATTCGAAAGGATTTGTCTAAGGTATGGAAAGGAGGCCTCTTTAACAAGTAAATGGTCTGAATGATAGGGGACAATCAAAGTGAGTGTGACCCCTCGACGGAGCGCAAGGATGAGATCATTCAGTAATTTTTTGCTTGGAATGAAATAAGGAGATCCAATGATAATCGATTTCTTTGCCTGATGAATGAGGTCAGAAAAGGTTTCTTCTAATAAGAAACCCTCAGTCGAAATGATTTTATGGCATACTTCCCCTTTCATAAGCTTAGGGAAATAAATCTCATTTTGAAGCAGATTTGTTTTTGAAGCTTCCGACCAATCAAGGAGAAACTGCCGCTGCAAATCCTCTACGCCTTCTCCCTTCAATTTCAGATGATAATCACGCCAAGGTGTGAGCTTTGGATCTAAATCAATATACTCTTTGCCAACATTATAGCCACCCATATACCCAATTTTTCCATCAATAACGGTAATTTTCCGATGATTCCGGGTTTGAGAAGTATAAAAGAAAGTGGGTGCTTTGGGAAGGTTAGAAAATGAAAAATGAACGCCAGCGTCCTTTAATTCTTTGATCTTGCTTCTCTTAATCTTCAAGCTTCCAGCCCAGTCGAGCAGCAATCGCACCTCAACCCCATTTTTTGCTTTTTCCATGAGGATGTTGAGAAATTCCTGGCTGATGGGATCGTTCTTACAAATATAAAATAGGACATGGATATGCTTTTTGGCATTTCTAAATTCCTTAAACATATCCTTAAATAAGGCAGTCCCTTGCGTAAAGATCTCTAGATTGCTATGCCGGAACGGAAAGACATTGCTCTTGACGGTCAGTCGCTGCTTTTTTCTCCCCAATTTATAATCGAGGAACAAATAGATACTGAAGATGGAGATAGCAATTAAAATAGAAACAATAATTTTCAGATGCTATCCACTCCTTCACATAGGTCTTTTCTCGATCTTGATTGTACTTAGCCTATAAAGTATCAGGCTCTTTTATTGTTTCCATAAATAGAGCTTCTATAATCATTTTGGAAACCATGATCAAAATTAAAAGAAAAATATTGACTGAATGCTCATTCATTATATAATGGAGGTAGGTAAATTCAGAAAATTTCACTGTTTTGGAAATTTTCAATCGCGGTCGAGAATACCAAAAAATAAAGAAAGGAGCGTTATTTTCATAATGAACGGATTATTATGGATTAACCTCATCGCAACCCTTGTTGTAATCGCTTACGGCGTGAGTCTGTTTGTGTATGTGGTAAAGACAAGAATTGAATACATCAAGCTCGGCAAAAAAGAAGAGTTTGATAACAACGTCAAAGAGCGGATGAACAAAATTTGGGTGCATGTGTTTGGGCAAAAGAAGCTATTAAAAGACAAGAAGAGCGGCGCTATCCACGTGATGTTCTTCTACGGATTCATTCTCGTTCAATTCGGAGCTATTGATTTTATTATTAAAGGAATTAAGCCGGGGGCGCACTTGCCATTTGGCCCTTTGTATGCTGGCTTTACCTTCTTCCAGGAGATCGTGACGCTCATCATATTAGTTGCGGTTGTCTGGGCATTTTATCGCCGTTATATTGAAAAGCTTGTTCGCTTAAAGAGAGGCTTTAAATCAGGACTTGTTCTTATTTTTATCGGCGGTCTGATGCTGTCTGTATTACTTGGAAATGGAATGAGCATGATTTGGCACGGACATGAAGCATCATGGTCAGAGCCAGTTGCTTCACTTATTGGAACAGCCTTTGCAGGGATTGGAGAAACGGCTGCCATCGTCGTGTTCTATTTCGCTTGGTGGCTACATCTCATTTTCCTACTTTCATTCCTCGTGTACGTTCCACAAGGAAAGCATGCCCACTTAATAGCTGGACCTGCAAACGTATACTTGAATCGCTTGGAGAACCCAGGGAAATTAAAGAAAATCGATTTTGAAGATGAAACACAGGAATCATTTGGAGTCGGAAAAATTGAGGACTTCACCCAGCTCCAGCTTGTTGATTTATATGCATGTGTAGAGTGCGGTCGCTGTACGAATATGTGTCCGGCAACAGGCACTGGAAAAATGCTTTCGCCAATGGACTTAATTCTAAAGCTTCGCGATCATTTAACCAATCATGGTGCGGCAGTTACATCTAAGCAGCCATGGGTTCCAACCTTTGCCTTCGCCAACACGCAAGGCAACCAGCTAGCTCTTGCTGCAGCTGGTAAGGGCGTACAAGAAAGTGCGGCAACAATTGAATACAGTCCAAGCCTGATTGGGGATGTCATCACAGAGGAAGAAATCTGGGCTTGTACAACATGCCGGAACTGTGAGGATCAATGCCCAGTTATGAACGAGCATGTTGAAAAAATCATCGACCTGCGCCGTTACTTAGTGCTAACAGAAGGAAAGATGGACGCGGATGCACAGCGTGCGATGCAAAACATCGAACGCCAGGGCAACCCTTGGGGATTAAACCGTAAAGAGCGAGAAAACTGGCGTGACGCTCGTCCTGATGTGGAAGTCAAAACCGTCAAAGAAATGAAAAAAGCAGGCGAGGAATTTGAATATTTATTCTGGGTTGGCTCGATGGGATCCTATGATAACCGCAGCCAGAAAATTGCTTTATCCTTCGCCAAGCTATTGAATGAGGCAGGAGTAAAATTTGCCATTCTTGGTAATAAGGAAAAGAACTCTGGGGACACAGCGCGTCGCCTTGGTAATGAGTTCGTCTTCCAGGAGCTTGCAACCAATAATATCGATGAATTTGAAAAGAACGATGTGAAGAAGATCGTGACGATTGACCCTCATGCCTATAATATTTTCAAAAATGAATACCCTGATTTTGGTTTAGAGGCAGAGGTCTATCACCATACAGAGGTCTTGTACCAGCTTGTAAAAGATGGCCGTCTAAAACCGAAATATGCGGTTAATGAAACGATTACCTTCCATGATTCTTGCTATTTGGGCCGTTACAATGAAGTGTACGATCCACCGCGTGAAATCTTAAAATCCATTCAAGGCGTCAAGCTTGTGGAAATGGAAAGAAATCGCGACACAGGAATGTGCTGTGGTGCGGGTGGTGGCCTCATGTGGATGGAGGAAGAAACAGGACATCGTATTAACGTGGCCCGTACCGAGCAGGCACTAGAAGTGAATCCAACTGTGATCAGCTCCGGCTGTCCTTATTGCTTAACAATGCTTTCCGATGGAACGAAGGCGAAGGAAGTGGAAGATAAGGTCGCAACCTATGATGTAGCGGAGCTTCTTGAAAAAGCAGTATGTGGAGAAGCACAGGAAGTGGCGTCTTAACAAGAAAAGCGGAGGCGGCTAGCTGCCGTAGCTAGACAAAAAGTATACCAGCGGGTTTCCCGCTGGTTGTTTTGTACGGGCGACTTATATTTTCAACCTCCAATTCATAGTTAAAAATATTCAAAAGAATATTTAAATTTTTCTAATATTGCGGTAAAATGGAAACATATAGTAAAGCGCTTTCAATGGGAACAGTAGATTCCCATTTCTTTAGGAAAAGCTTCGAGCGAGCGTTCAGTCAACCAGAACATGATTACACGATTTAATAGATAAGGAGAGATGTAGATGGGAAGAACTGTCATCCTTAGCGGAGCAAGAACTCCTTTTGGCAAATCCGGAGGAGCCCTAAGCGACCTTTCAGCTTCTGAATTGGGCGGGATCGCTATGAAGGAGGCAATAGGGCGAGCGGGAATCCATGAGGAGGATGTCCAAGAAGTGATTTTAGGAAATGTTCTTCAAGGAGGCCAAGGGCAAATCCCTTCTCGTCAGGCAGCAAAAAAAGCGGGCCTACCATGGGAGGTAAAAACAGAAACAATCAACAAGGTCTGTGCCTCTGGTATGAGAAGTGTAACCTTAGCTGACCAAATCATCCGTGCTGGTGATGAAGAGGTGGTGGTTGCAGGTGGAATGGAATCCATGAGCAATGCTCCGTATTTTTTACCAAAGGTACGGTTTGGATTAAGAATGGGGGATTCCACCGTCAAAGACCTTATGGTGCATGACGGCTTAACATGCAGCTTTACTGGCGTTCATATGGGAACCTACGGAAATGAAGTAGCGGAAGAAATGGGGATCACAAGAGCAGAACAGGATGAGTGGGCATTAAGAAGTCATCAGCTCGCACTAGCTGCCATTGATGCTGGGAAGCTGGCAGAGGAAATTGTACCTGTTGAAATTCCACAAAGAAAAGGAGATCCGATTGTCGTCTCAGTGGATGAGGCTCCAAGAAGGGATACCTCTCTTGAACAGCTAGCAAAATTAAGACCGGTATTTGGAGCCAATGGAACCATTACCGCTGGAAATGCGCCTGGAGTCAATGATGGTGCGGCTGCCCTCGTGCTCATGAACGAGGAACGTGCGGAAAGGGAAGGAAGAACCCCTGAAGCGATCATCATTGGGCATGCAGCAATTGCCGTGGAAGCAAAGGATTTTCCAAAGACACCCGGACTCGTGATTAACGAGCTACTAAAGAAAACAGGGAAAACACTCGAGGAAATCGATTTGTTCGAAATTAATGAAGCCTTTGCGGCTGTAGCACTCACAAGCGGTAAGCTCGCAGGTCTAAATCCTGACAAAGTAAATGTTAACGGTGGTGCTGTTGCCCTCGGGCATCCAATTGGAGCGAGCGGAGCAAGAATCATCCTCACTCTTATGTATGAGCTAAAAAGAAGAGGTGGCGGTATTGGGATAGCGGCTATCTGCAGTGGTGGCGGTCAGGGGGATGCAATTATGATTGAGGTTCCGAAAGGCTCTTTTCTCAAATAATAGATGGGGGGCAATGAAATGAACGTAGAAAAGATTATGGTGATCGGAGCTGGGCAGATGGGTTCGGGAATCGCTCAGGTCTGTGCCACAGCAGGCTACAAGGTTATTCTAAATGATCTCAAGCAGGAATTTGTTGAGCGTGGTTTCGCCGTTATTCAACAAAATCTCTCAAGGCAGGTTTCAAAAGAACGAATGACGAGCGAAGAAATGGAAGCGATCCTTGGAAATATTACGGCTTCCACTGATTTGAATGATGCAGGCCAGGTCGACCTCGTGATTGAAGCAGCGGTTGAGAATATGAAGGTCAAAACAGATCTGTTTAAGCAACTGGATGAAATAGCTCCTGCCCATGCCATTTTGGCCAGTAACACTTCATCCTTGCCAATTACGGAAATTGCTGCAGCAACCAACAGACCGGAAAAAGTGATTGGGATGCACTTCATGAATCCTGTTCCAGTCATGAAGCTCGTTGAAATTATCCGCGGGTTAGCCACCGTTGATGAAGTGTACAAAACGATTGAAGAAATCACGATACGACTAGGAAAAGTTCCAGTAGAGGTGAATGACTTTCCAGGATTTGTATCCAATCGAATTTTGATGCCAATGATTAATGAGGCGATTTATACACTTTATGAAGGGGTGGCAACGAAGGAAGCCATCGATGAGGTGATGAAGCTGGGGATGAATCATCCAATGGGCCCGCTCACATTGGCTGATTTCATTGGACTAGACACTTGTCTATATATTATGGAAACCCTCCATGAAGGCTTTGGGGATGACAAATATCGCCCATGTCCATTGCTGCGCAAATACGTGAGTGCTGGCTGGCTCGGCAAAAAGTCAGGACGAGGATTCTATATATACGAGTAAACTACCAATCAAACAGATTAGCAAGAACATATATGTCAGCATGAAAGGGGGCAAAAGCATGGACTTACGTTTTACCGAAGAGCAGAATATGATGCGGAAAATGGTCAAAGACTTTGCTCAAAAGGAAATCGCCCCATTCATAGAAAAAATGGAACAAGGGGAGTTTCCAAGAGACATTCTTAAGAAAATGGGTGAACTCGGATTAATGGGTATCCCTATCCCAGCAAAATATGGCGGTTCTGAAATGGATTTTGCTTCTTATATTATTGCCATCCATGAGTTATCTAAGATAAGTGCGACGGTAGGTGTGATTCTTTCCGTCCATACCTCAGTGGGTACTAACCCGATTCTTTATTTTGGGACGGAGGAACAAAAGCAAAAATACGTACCAAAGCTCGCAGCTGGTGACTATTTGGGAGCCTTTTGCTTAACGGAGCCAGGTGCCGGCTCAGATGCGGGGGGCCTCAAATCAAGGGCAGTCTTAAATGGAGATCATTACACGATAAACGGTTCAAAGGTCTTTATCACCAATGGTGGTGAAGCAGATATTTACATTGTTTTTGCTTCGACAAACCCAGCAAAAGGGACAAAGGGGATTTCTGCTTTTATCGTGGAGAAGGGGACCTCAGGTCTTATTATCGGGAAGGATGAGCATAAAATGGGGCTGTACGGCTCCAGAACGGTGCAAATCACCTTTGAAAATATGAAAATACCAAAGGAGAATTTGCTTGGGGAGGAAGGTCAAGGCTTCAAAATTGCGATGGGAAACTTAGATGTAGGGAGGATTGGAATTGCTGCCCAAGCACTTGGGATTGCAGAAGCTGCTTATGAAGCAGCGGTAGCCTACGCCAAAGAGCGTCAGCAATTCGGTCGACCAATTGCTACTCAGCAAGGTATAGGATTTAAGCTTGCCGATATGGCAACCGCCATTGAAGCAGCCAAACTACTCATCTATCGTGCTGCTGACCTTCGTGCCCAGGGCTTAAATTGTGGAAGAGAGGCATCGATGGCCAAGCTTTTTGCCTCGAAAACTGCAGTTGAAGTCACAACAGAGGCGATTCAAGTGTTTGGAGGCTATGGCTATACAAAGGATTATCCCGTTGAACGCTTCTTCCGTGATGCCAAAGTGACAGAAATTTACGAGGGGACAAGTGAAATTCAGCGCATCGTCATCAGCAAGCAGTTGTGATCATTCTTAAAAGGTGTATCGCCGATATAATGTTTCTCACCCTGAATTACAGCGCAAATAACTACCCTACTCATATTAAAAAAGAAAGAAGGCTAGGAAAATGAGATTTCAATTATCTGAAGAGCATGAAATGATTCGAAAAATGGTCCGTGATTTTGCTAAAAATGAAGTCGCACCAACCGCAGCCGAGCGTGATGAAGCGGAGAGCTTCGACCGCAAAATTTTTGACAAGATGGCTGAGCTTGGCTTAACCGGTATTCCGTGGCCAGAAGAATATGGGGGCATCGGAAGCGATTATTTGGCATACTGTATTGCAGTCGAAGAGCTTTCTCGTGTGGACGCTTCAATTGGAGTTACCCTTTCAGCCCATACATCACTCGCTGGCTGGCCAGTATACAAGTTTGGAACTGAAGAACAAAAGCAGAAATACTTACGTCCAATGGCGCTTGGGGAAAAAATCGGTGCCTACGGTTTAACCGAGCCGGGAAGTGGCTCAGATGCCGGTGGAATGAAGACAACGGCCCGTCTTGAAGGAGATCACTATATCTTAAACGGCTCGAAAATTTTTATTACGAACGGTGGCGAAGCGGATATTTATGTTGTCTTTGCTTTAACCGATCCAACCCAGAAGACAAGAGGAACAACCGCCTTTATCGTGGAAAAGGACTTCCCAGGCTTCTCCGTTGGGAAAAAGGAGAAAAAGCTCGGCATTCGTTCCTCACCTACAACGGAAATTATTTTTGAGGAATGTAAGGTTCCAGTTGAAAACGTCCTAGGTGAGGTAGGAGAAGGCTTCAAAATTGCGATGATGACCCTTGATGGCGGACGGAATGGAATTGCTGCTCAAGCGGTTGGAATTGCCCAAGGGGCATTAGATGCGGCGATTGATTATGCGAAAGAGCGTCAACAATTCGGAAAACCGATTGCTGCGAACCAAGGAATTGGCTTTAAGCTCGCCGATATGGCAACAAGCGTGGAAGCAGCAAGACTACTAACCTACCAAGCGGCATGGCTTGAATCAGAAGGGCTTCCATATGGCAAAGAATCAGCGATGTCAAAGCTATTTGCTGGAGATACGGCGATGAAAGTGACAACGGAAGCCGTTCAAGTATTCGGAGGCTATGGCTACACAAAGGATTATCCGGTCGAAAGATTTATGCGTGATGCGAAGATTACCCAAATCTATGAAGGAACACAAGAAATTCAAAGACTCGTCATTTCCAGAATGATCACGAAATAACTGCCACCTCAAACAGACAGACGTGCAGCTTAGCTTTTTTCAACTCATACAAGGCAGATAACACTATCTGCCTTCTATTTTATCTATACGTTCAATGTAATTATAGCCTTATGCGTATGGGTGAACGTGTTTTGCTCGGTACGAGCAACGAAGTGAACCCATGCGCATAAGGCGGTAAACAAAGCCTAATCAAAAGGAGGGTTGATGCATTCCATGAAAAAGCGTGAAGTTCAAGCTTCTGTTAAGGATGAACGCCTTGTCGTCAAAAGGCGCAATCAAATGATAAAAGGGGCAGTCACACTTTTTAAGGAAAAGGGATTCCACCGGACAACAACTAGAGAAATTGCCAAAGCAGCCGGTTTCAGCATCGGCACGCTATATGAATACATTCGAACAAAGGAAGATGTCCTTTATCTCGTTTGCGACAGCATCTATGACGAGGTGCATACACGGCTCCAACAGGATATTGACACGAAACGGGGTACATTGGAAAGCTTGAAGCTTGGGATCGGGAATTATTTCCGCGTCATTGACGACCTGCAGGATGAGGTTCTCGTTATGTATCAGGAGGCCAAATCGCTTTCGAAGGATGCGCTGCCATATGTGCTACAAAAGGAAATCGATATGGCCCTACTCATCGCCGATATTATTAATCGATGCGTGGAAAATGGGGAACTCTCTCTCTCTCCTAATGAGGTCAAGCTGCTTTCCCATAACATTGTCGTTCTTGGTCAAATGTGGGCTTTTAGACGCTGGACGATTCAAAAAATATACACGCTAGAGGAATATATCGATATTCAGGTCAATCTGATTTTCGAAGGATTAAGGCAAGGGAATCAAGTCTCACAGGCAACAAACATCACCTAATAAATGGGGAGGAGAAGAATGAGTACACAAATGGTATATAAGCCAAAAAATCATATTCGTTTCGTCACAGCTTCAAGTTTGTTTGACGGTCATGATGCTTCGATTAATATTATGCGCCGCATTCTTCAATCAAGCGGGGCAGAGGTCATCCATCTTGGCCATAACCGTTCTGTAGAGGAAGTCGTCAATGCGGCCATCCAAGAGGATGTGCAGGGGATTGCGATTTCCTCCTATCAAGGCGGTCATTTAGAATACTTCAAATATATGTATGATTTGTTAAAGGAAAAGGGAGCTTCCCATATCCGAATCTATGGTGGCGGTGGCGGCGTCATCATTCCTCGTGAAATCAAGGAGCTCCACGAATATGGAATTGCCCGTATTTTTTCCCCTGAGGATGGTCGGGTAAATGGTTTACAAGGCATGATCAATATTATGTTAGAGGAATGTGACTATCCTACCGTAACGGCGGATTCAGCTGAATATATGGAGAAATTGCAGAGCGGGGATACGATTGCAACAGCTAAGCTAATCACGCTTGCAGAATATCAAACAGCAGAAATGGCGGCAGCGGTTGAGACGGTTATGAACCAAGTGAAATCCATCGAGAAGAAAGCGCCCGTCTTGGGGATTACAGGTACAGGAGGAGCAGGAAAAAGCTCTCTTACTGATGAATTAATACGCCGTTTTCTTAACGAAATTCCCGAAAAGAAGGTCGCCATCCTATCTGTCGACCCGACGAAACAAAAAACAGGTGGTGCCTTACTTGGCGACCGCATCCGCATGAATGCCATCTTCTCTCCACGTGTCTATATGCGAAGCTTGGCGACAAGAAGTTCCAAATCCGAGCTGTCATCTGCAATTAGAGAAGCGATATCAGTCGTGAAAGCAGCAGGCTATGATTTAATCGTTGTGGAAACAAGCGGAATCGGACAGGGGGATGCAGGGATTACAGAAATTTGTGATGTGTCCATGTATGTCATGACGAGTGAGTTCGGGGCTCCGACACAGCTCGAAAAAATCGACATGATTGATTATGCAGACCTCATCGTTATCAATAAATTTGAGCGAAAGGGTTCGGAGGATGCATTGCGCCAAGTCCAGAAGCAATACCAGAGAAGCCATATGCTTTTTGACAAAGAATTAGATGACATGCCGGTGTACGGAACGATTGCCAGCCAATTTCATGATCCAGGAACCAATGCTTTGTTTGCGGCACTCCTTGAAGTGATTAACGAAAAAACGGGCACCCATTGGTCCTCAAGGTACTCTAAGAATGAAGTGGTCATTAAACAAAATGTCATCATCCCGAATGATCGTCGCTACTATCTTCGTGAAATCTCAGAAACCGTGCGAAAGTATCATCAAAGGGCGAAGGAGCAGGTGGAGCTCGCCCGCAAGCTTTTTCAAATTGAAGGAACAATCGCCGCACTTCAAAATCGTGAAGTGAATAAGGAAGTATTGGATTCTTTGAAAGCGCTTCAAAAGGAAGTGGAAGATCAGCTTACCCCAGAGTCGAAAAATATTTTGGCTGGCTGGGAGGCAACGAAGGAAAAATATGCAGGCAATCAATTTGTTACAAAAATTCGTGATAAGGAAATTGTGACGATTTTAAAAACAAAGAGTCTATCTGGACTGGAGATTCCTAAGGTGGCCTTGCCGAAATATAAGGATTACGGCGAGATTCTTAACTGGGTGTACAAAGAAAATGTTCCAGGCGCTTTCCCTTATACGGCAGGAGTCTTCCAGTTTAAGCGGGAAGGAGAGGATCCGAAGCGTCAATTCGCAGGAGAGGGAACGCCGGAAAGAACTAATCGCCGCTTTCATTATCTTTCAAAGGACGATGCTGCAAAGCGTTTAAGCACCGCCTTTGATTCTGTTACGCTCTATGGCGAGGACCCGGACCATCGCCCAGACATTTATGGGAAGGTTGGGGAGAGCGGCGTCAATGTCTGTACACTGGATGACATGAAGAAGCTCTACCAAGGCTTTGACTTATGCCATCCTTCAACGTCCGTTTCTATGACGATTAATGGTCCAGCCCCGATTATCCTAGCGATGTTCATGAATACGGCAATTGAACAGCAGCTAGAAAAAAGGAAAACCGAGCTTGGCAGGGAACTTACAGCAGATGAATATGAAGAGGTAAGGGCAAGAACCTTACAAACCGTCAGAGGTACGGTTCAAGCTGATATTTTAAAAGAAGATCAAGGTCAGAACACATGTATTTTTTCAACGGAATTCGCCTTACGTATGATGGGAGATATTCAGCAATATTTTATTGATCATAAGGTCCGCAATTATTATTCCGTCTCCATTTCTGGCTATCATATAGCGGAAGCGGGAGCAAATCCGATTTCTCAGCTTGCTTTCACGTTGGCCAATGGCTTAACCTATGTGGAGTACTATTTGAGCCGGGGGATGCATATAGATGATTTTGCACCGAATTTGTCCTTCTTCTTCTCAAATGGATTAGATCCTGAGTATACCGTCATCGGCAGGGTAGCAAGGCGCATTTGGGCTACGGTGATGAGGGATAAGTATGGTGCGAACGAGCGCAGTCAAAAGCTTAAGTATCATGTTCAAACATCCGGTCGTTCTTTACATGCACAGGAAATTGATTTCAATGATATTCGCACCACGCTGCAAGCATTGATGGCCCTGCATGATAATTGTAATTCCCTCCATACGAATGCCTATGATGAGGCGATTACAACACCAACGGAGGAATCGGTTCGACGTGCCATGGCGATTCAGATGATTATTACGAAGGAGCATGGCTTAACGAAGAATGAAAATCCATTACAGGGCTCTTTTATCATTGAGGAACTCACGGATCTAGTGGAGGAGGCCGTTCTCCAGGAGTTTGACCGTATAAATGACCGCGGCGGCGTTCTCGGTGCAATGGAGACACAATACCAACGCGGAAAAATCCAAGAGGAATCTATGTATTATGAAATGAAAAAGCATACTGGGGAGCTGCCGATCATCGGCGTGAACACCTATTTGAACCCAAATCCTCCTTCAGAGGAAGAGGTAAATAATATGGAGTTGGCAAGAGCCTCTAAAGAGGAGAAAGAGCTGCAAATTCATAACCTACGAGAGTTCCAAAGTCGAAATCAAGCACAAGCAGAGGCGGCCCTAAATCGGTTAAAGGAAACCGCTGTAAATGGCGGTAATGTTTTTGCGGAGCTTATGGAAACAGTAAAGGTAGCAAGCCTTGGGCAAATTACCCGTGCGCTCTATGAGGTTGGCGGTCAGTATCGCAGGAATATGTAAATAGGCTGAATTAATAATGTCGGTTGGTATCCCTAAACGAGCTTTTCTTCCGGCTTCTGAAATAAAAGTGAAAAGAGGGTATGCCAACCGATGATTCTTCTTCTGTGTCGGTTAACAACAGTAAAAAAAGGTAATCGGATTTAGTCAAAAGGATTTTTAAATTGGTCAATATTCCATATAATAGAAGAGAGCCTTAAGGACGACGGATTTCGGGATGTGAGACGTTGAAAAGACGTGTACTAACACTGGTTACCATTGTGCTGTTAGCTGCAGGCATGTATTACCTTTATCAAAAGCAGCTTGGTGCCATTTCCTTTTTTCTACTTTCTATCTTCTTTTTCTCCATAGCATATAATCAACTTTCCAGTTCCTCTATGAAAAAGCTAAAAAAACGGCAAAACTATTTTGTTAGAAAAAAGTAGGAGAATCACAAGGTTGAACTAGCATAAAGGCTTTAATTTTGTTTATAATGAAGAATATGCGAAAAGAGAGCAGCATAAGTCTGGCTTGTTTAAATAGAAGCTTTAGTCGTTACTCTATGTTTCCGCCTTATACGTGTACGTTCACTAAGTTATTCGTACCGAATAAAACCCGTTCACGTACACATATAAGGCTAAAAATTATCATAATACTTTAACACATTTTTCTCATTGAACAAGCCAACAAGTGTCCAGATGGTGAAAGGAAGTGCTGAAATTGAGTCTTAACCAGTTCACACAAGAACAATTGAAAGAAATGTCATTAATAGAATTAGCTTATGAAATTCTTAATAGTCAAAAACAACCAGCAGCATTCAAAGAAATTTTGGACGAAATAGCGGCTAGCCTTGGGTTAAGCGAGGAAGAGGTTCGTTCGAAGATTGCTCAGTTCTATACAGACTTAAATATTGATGGCCGTTTTCTTTCATTAGGAGAAAACCGATGGGGTCTAAGAGTTTGGTATCCAGTGGACCAAACCGAAGAAGAAGTTGTGACCCAAACAAAGCCGAAGAAGAAGAAGGCGAAGAAGGTCCTTGATGAAGATGAGGATATCGATTTCGAGGATGTGGATGAAGAAGAACTCGACTATGACGATCTTCTTGATGATGAAGAAGAGATTGAAGAATTAGATGAAGACGAGGACTTTGAAGACGAAGAGTTAGAAGAGGATTTAGAGGATGATCTTCTTGATGATGAAGAAGATGAATTCGAAGAGCTTGAAGAAGATAATGATTTTGAAGCAGATGAGGACGAGGATTTATAATTGTTAGGTTCTTGACTTTTTTAGAAGAGGCTTGTAGAATCATTTTTGGGCTCCTTAAAAAAGGAACGAGTTGGATCATAATTAGCGCTCCCTTACATTTCTTGTAAGAGGAGCGTTTTTATTTTGTCTAATAGAGAAAACTAGGTGAAGAGTAAGTGCGTTTGACTCCCCTAACATGAAATGGATGATTTTAAGGCTTTTTTTATGGAAGGCTCTTTTCTCAGGAACATTAGAGTAATCAAAACCACCTTCCGTATGAAAACAGCCTTATGGAATGAAGCAAATATGAGAAAACTTACTTTAGAGGGGGAAAATGAACATGACAAAATATATTTTTGTAACTGGTGGCGTCGTTTCATCACTTGGAAAAGGGATAACGGCAGCATCCCTTGGTAGATTATTAAAAAATAGGGGCTTAAGTGTCACGATCCAAAAATTTGATCCATATATTAACGTGGATCCAGGAACGATGAGCCCTTATCAGCATGGAGAAGTATTCGTAACGGATGACGGAGCGGAAACAGACCTTGACTTAGGACATTATGAGCGCTTCGTCGATATCAATGTATCGAAGTTCAGTAATGTAACCACTGGAAAAATCTATTCTACCGTCCTTCAAAAGGAACGTCGTGGTGATTATCTTGGTGGAACGGTGCAGGTCATCCCTCATATTACCAATGAAATCAAGGAACGGGTCTTCCGTGCAGGACAGGAAACAAACGTTGATGTGGTGATCACAGAAATTGGTGGAACCGTAGGGGATATTGAATCACTGCCATTCTTAGAAGCCATTCGTCAAATTAAGAGCGATATCGGCCGCGATAATGTTATGTATATTCACTGTACATTAGTTCCTTATATTAAGGCAGCTGGAGAAATGAAGACAAAGCCTACACAGCATAGTGTGAAGGAGTTAAGAAGTCTAGGAATTCAGCCAAACATCATCGTCGTGCGTACAGAAATGCCGATGCCGGACGATATGAAGGATAAGATTGCTCTCTTCTGCGATATTGATGCGAATGCGGTTATTGAATGTCCCGATGCAGACACTTTATATTCCATTCCACTTACTTTACAGGAACAGCATATGGATCAAATTGTTTTGGACCATCTAAAAATCCAAGCTCCTGAAGCAGACATGACGGAATGGACAGCGTTAGTTAACAAGGTTCAGAGCTTATCGAAAACGACTAGAATTGCCCTCGTTGGAAAGTATGTCGAGCTTCAGGATGCATATATTTCTGTTGTTGAAGCCTTGAAGCATGCAGGCTATCAATTTGATTCGGATATCGATATTAAATGGATCAATTCCGAAGAGGTCAATGAAGGCAACGTGAAGGAGCTTCTTGGTGATGCAGATGGCATCCTTGTCCCAGGGGGATTTGGCGATCGTGGAATCGAAGGGAAGATTTTTGCGACCCAATATGCTCGGGAAAACAAAGTGCCTTTCCTTGGAATTTGTCTAGGAATGCAATTAGCATCGATTGAATATGCACGCAATGTCTTGGGTTATAAGGATGCCCATTCAGCCGAAATTGATCCGAAAACCACTCATCCGATCATTGACCTACTTCCTGAGCAGAAGGATGTAGAAGATTTAGGTGGAACACTTCGACTTGGCTTATACCCTTGTAAATTAGTGGAAGGATCCAAGGCCTATGCGGCATATGAGGATGAAGTGATCTACGAGCGCCATCGTCATCGTTACGAGTTTAATAATCACTATCGTCAGGAGATGGAAAAGGCAGGATTTGTTTTCTCTGGTACAAGCCCTGATGGACGCTTAGTCGAAATTATTGAATTGGTTGATCATCCATGGTTTGTTGCGTCCCAATTCCATCCAGAATTCACATCTAGACCAACAAGACCACAGCCATTATTTAGAGACTTTGTCGAAGCATCATTAAAGGCTAAGAAATAATAAAATTAAAAGGACTGTCTCGAGATGATGAGACAGTCCTTATTTTTTGTCTATATTGTCGAAGATTGATATAGCCTTCTGTGTATGCTGTGAGCGGGTTTTATTCGGTACGAATAACGTAGCGAACACATACACAGAAGGCGGTATCATAATCAGGCATTCTTTAATAGTCCTCCATAATTTCCTCGAGCGTAAACTTTAGGCCATAATAGACAAAGAGCGCCGCCATGGAAGCAGGGTAGCCAAATCGATTTCCTTCATCATCTGGAAGAAGAGCCCTCTTTAGATGAAGGTCAATATGGACATCTGCGAGATGGACTAGATTATCTTTCTCCGTTGTGATGTGCGTGGAGACGGACACAAAGGGAATTTCTCGCTCTATCAGCCACTTTCCTGCCGAAACTGCCGCATCATCATGGGAGTAACGTGAAAAAATAATCACTCGGTCCGCTGAGGTGAGACTTTCATCCTGTCCATCCCATCGCTTTACCTTTTCAAAAGGCTCTGCACTATATAAAGCTTCACTGATGACAGCCCCCATTTCATCTTCGCCAAATAAATAAACACTTCCATCCCCAACAGCAGCTTGAGCAATGAGTCTTGCCCCATCTTCAAAGGAGAATTCCTCCTGTTCCTGAATTTTTTTAAACAAGCCGGATAATTGAGTAGAAAACATTTTTAACATGGTATAGCTCCTTCCTATCTTTGCCCCCTCATTATAAGGGAAGCCTAATAAAAAGGTAAAATTAGCAGAAGTAAAAAAATAACTTTTAAAATGAAGGATTATTGAGAAGGCAAAGCGAATTAGTGATTGGGAAGTTACGGGAAATGATACATATACATATAGAGCCTTCTAAAAAATCATAGCACCAAAGTTCATTCGATGTTAAGGAAGAGGTGGTTTCAAATGAAGGGGAAAGTATTGATCGTTGATGACCAGTTTGGCATTCGGATTTTGCTGAATGAAGTTTTACAAAAAGAAGGGTATGATACATATCAAGCTGCAAATGGCATTCAGGCGTTGGATATTGTCACAAAGAATTGCCCTGATTTAGTATTGCTTGATATGAAAATTCCTGGAATGGACGGAATTGAGATTTTAAAAAGAATGAAGCTTATCAATCAGGATATACGGGTTATTATTATGACTGCTTACGGTGAGTTGGATATGATCCAGGAAGCTAAGAACTTAGGTGCCTTGGCGCATTTTGCTAAGCCTTTTGATATTGATGATATAAGGGATGCTGTCAAAAAATATATTGCTGAGAGGATAAGCTAATTTAAGTGGACGCAATTCATAAAATAGAGATTTTTTAAGAATTGGTGAAATTGATATACCTAATTAGCATTTCTTTTTTCAATTTGTTAAAATTATGTTTGGGATCATTCTCTTAAAGCTGTGGATTTTTCTTACATATTCATTTTTGTTCTGGGAACACTTTTAAGGAATCTTTGCCATGCTTAAGAAGAATAGACCATGAAGAAGGAGGAAATAGAATGCCTTTAGTATCAATGAAAGAAATGCTTATTCAGGCAAAAGAAGGTGGCTATGCGGTAGGTCAATTTAATATAAATAACCTAGAGTTTACGCAAGCCATTCTGCAGGCTGCTGAGGAAGAGAAATCACCTGTTATCCTTGGTGTTTCCGAGGGTGCTGGACGTTATATGGGTGGCTTCAAAACGGTTGTCAAAATGGTCGAAGGACTATTAGAAGATTATAAAATTACGGTTCCTGTGGCTATTCATTTAGACCATGGTTCAAGCTTTGAAAAATGTAAAGAGGCAATTGATGCTGGCTTCACTTCAGTAATGATTGATGCTTCCCATGATCCTTTTGAGAAAAATGTGGAGACTACATCAAAAGTAGTGGAGTATGCTCATGCAAAAGGAGTTTCAGTAGAGGCTGAATTAGGCACAGTAGGTGGACAAGAGGATGACGTTGTAGCTGATGGCGTGATCTATGCCGATCCAAAGGAATGTGAAGAGCTTGTTAAGCGCACTGGCATTGATTGCCTTGCACCAGCACTTGGCTCTGTTCATGGTCCATATAAGGGCGAGCCAAAGCTTGGCTTCAAGGAAATGGAAGAGATTGGCCAAATAACTGGGTTACCTTTAGTTCTTCATGGTGGAACAGGTATTCCAACAAAGGATATTCAAAAAGCCGTTTCATTAGGTACGGCGAAAATCAATGTTAATACAGAAAACCAAATTGCTTCTGCGAAAAAGGTTCGTGAAGTATTGGCTGCAGACTCGAACATGTATGATCCACGAAAATACTTAGGTCCTGCTCGTGAAGCCATTAAAGAAACCGTCATTGGCAAAATGCGTGAATTCGGATCCTCTGGAAAAGCTTAATAATAAGTAAGAAGAGGTTCTGAACCCAAATGACTCGATACATTAAAACCGAAACCGCCTTTCCATTAGAGGCGGTTTCAGTGCATTTATGAATTTGGCTTTTCTCTCAAACATAGTTGCTTGTGAACAAAAAATTTAGGAGGATGAAGGGAAATGAAATTTTTTATTGATACAGCCAATATGGACGAAATCAAAGAGGCTTATGCTTTAGGAGTGGTTGCGGGGGTTACGACCAATCCATCATTAGTGGCGAAGGAGAAGAATGTCACTTTTGAAGACCGTTTACGCGAAATTACGGCACTTGTCCCGGGTTCTGTCAGCGCCGAGGTCATTGCGCTTGATGCAGAGGGAATGCTGCGTGAAGGAAGAGAACTAGCCAAAATTGCTCCAAATATTACGATCAAGGTACCGATGACTCCAGAGGGTCTGAAGGCAGTTTCTGTTTTTTCCAAGGAAGGGATCAAAACCAATGTAACCCTAATTTTTAATGCGAACCAAGCTTTGCTTGCTGCAAGAGCAGGAGCCTCCTTTGTCTCACCATTTCTAGGTAGATTAGACGATATCGGACATGATGGCCTAGAATTAATCTCCAAAATCTCAGATATCTTCACTATCCACAGCATTGAAACAGAAATTATTGCAGCATCCATTAGACATCCCCAGCATGTGACCGAAGCAGCTTTAAGAGGTGCTCATATTGCTACGATTCCATATAAGGTGCTTATGCAGTTATTTAATCACCCATTAACAGACAAGGGAATTGAGGCATTCTTGGCAGATTGGAATAATCGCGGGTAGGGAAATATAGGTATTTAGGCTGATTTTGAACTTTTCCTAATAATGATACATGGATTATAGTTTTTCGTGTAAACTATATAAATAGGGATATTATGCCGTAATTCTATTATGAATGGGATAAATTCTATTGGGAATATAATTTTTCACTGGACATCAAGGTTAAGAAGGGAGTCAGAGATGGAAAAGCTTAAAATCGCAGGCGGCTACCCTTTAAAGGGAACTGTGCGGATAAGTGGGGCCAAAAATAGTGCAGTCGCACTGATTCCAGCAACTATTTTGGCTGACTCACCCGTCACGATTGAAGGTTTGCCAGAAATTTCTGATGTTGAGTTATTAAAAGGGTTGCTTGAGGAACTTGGAGGGGCAGTCCAATTTTCAAATGGTGAAATGACTGTTGATCCCTCCTCAATGATATCCATGCCATTGCCGAACGGAAAGGTCAAAAAGCTGCGTGCCTCCTATTATTTAATGGGGGCTATGCTTGGTAGATTTAAGAAGGCAGTAATTGGGCTGCCAGGCGGCTGCCACTTAGGCCCAAGACCGATTGATCAACATATTAAGGGTTTTGAGGCGCTTGGGGCAAAGGTGACAAATGAGCAGGGAGCGATTTATTTAAGAGCGGACGAGCTTGTCGGTGCAAGAATTTATCTCGATGTTGTTAGTGTTGGCGCAACGATTAATATTATGCTAGCAGCTGTTCGTGCAAAAGGGAAAACGATTATTGAAAATGCCGCAAAAGAGCCGGAAATTATTGATGTAGCTACCCTTTTAACGAATATGGGTGCTAAAATAAAAGGGGCCGGAACCGATGTGATCCGGATAGAAGGTGTGGACGAACTTCATGGATGCAAACATACGATCATACCGGACCGGATTGAAGCTGGGACATTCCTAATCCTAGGTGCTGCTATTGGAGAAGGCATTCTTATAGATAACGTGATTCCTCAGCATATGGAATCGCTAATAGCCAAGCTTCGAGAAATGGGAGTTCCGATTGAAGCGCAGGATGATCAAATTTTTGTTGGGAAGTCGGCTGCCCTTAAAGCAGTAGATATTAAGACCCTCGTTTATCCTGGATTTCCAACCGATTTGCAACAGCCTTTTACATCCCTTCTAACGAAGTCAGATGGGACAAGTGTTGTGACGGATACGATCTACAGTGCTCGCTTCAAGCATATTGATGAATTACGAAGAATGAACGCCAATATTAAGGTAGAAGGGCGCTCCGCGATTATTAGCGGGCCTGTTCAGCTTCAAGGAGCCAAAGTGAAGGCAAGTGATTTACGCGCAGGAGCGGCATTAGTCATTGCAGGATTAATGGCAGAGGGCATAACAGAAGTAACCGGCGTTGAGCATATTGATAGAGGCTATAGTCACCTAGTGGAGAAATTAGAGGGACTGGGCGCTACCATTTGGAGAGAGGCTCTCACACAAGAAGAGATGGAGCAGTTGAAACAAGCCTAACATAGTTTTTGGGGAGGAACACCGATGGAAAGAAGTTTAACGATGGAGCTAGTTCGCGTAACCGAAGGGGCCGCATTAGCTTCCGCACGATGGATGGGGAGAGGAAAAAAGGATGAAGCAGATGATGCTGCTACATCAGCAATGAGGAATGTATTTGACACTGTTCCAATGAAAGGAACGGTTGTCATCGGGGAAGGAGAAATGGACGAGGCTCCGATGCTTTATATTGGGGAGAAGCTTGGTACAGGCTATGGACCAAGGGTGGATGTGGCCGTTGATCCGCTAGAAGGAACCAATATTGTTGCTTCAGGTGGCTGGAATGCGCTTGCGGTTATTGCGGTAGCGGATCATGGGAATCTTCTTCATGCCCCGGATATGTATATGTACAAAATTGCCGTAGGTCCAGAAGCGGTAGGGCAAATTGATATTAATGCATCGGTAACAGACAATTTAAAAGCAGTGGCCAAAGCGAAGAATAAGGACATTGAAGATGTGGTAGCGACTGTTTTAAACCGACCACGGCATGAGGAGATTATCGCTGAGCTTCGTGAAGCAGGCGCTCGCATCAAGCTTATCAATGATGGTGATGTAGCAGGTGCCATTAACACGGCCTTTGATCACACCGGAGTGGATATTTTATTTGGCTCGGGCGGGGCTCCAGAAGGAGTTCTATCTGCTGTCGCATTAAAATGTCTTGGCGGGGAAATTCAAGGGAAGCTTCTTCCTCAAAATGATGAGGAAATCGAACGCTGCATAAAAATGGGCCTTGATGTGAACAAAGTGCTGCTCATGGAGGACTTGGTTAAAGGGGACGACGCTATTTTTGCGGCAACGGGTGTGACAGACGGCGAATTATTAAGAGGAGTCCAATTTAAGGGCTCATACGGATCCACCCATTCCTTAGTTATGCGAGCGAAATCGGGAACGGTTCGATTTGTAGAAGGGCGCCACAGCTTAAAAAAGAAACCTCATTTAGTGATTAAAGATTAGATAGAGAAAAAAGGAGCCTAAGTTAGTATAGTGTTGATTCTTAGCCTTATATGTGTACGTGAACGGGTTTTATTCGGTACGAATAACTTAGTGAATGTACACGTATAAGGCGGTACATAAATCAACTATTTAATATACTAGGGTTAGGCCCCTCTTACACCCCTCCTATTTTAAATCCAAAAAACTTATTGAAAAGAGCCTTGATTAATATTTGGGAAAAAGGGTACAATAGAGATTGTTTTTTATCATAATCACAATTCAATTTTTCTTCCCATACTTCAGTTAGCCTCAAAAAGTATTCTTCCCTATTTTCCGTAGAGGAAAAGAGCGTTCACATAGTTGAAAATAGTATATCTTTACAAAAATTTAAAGAGTGGTGTAAAAATGGAACTGACAATCTCAAGTTTAGAGAATTTGAAATTAAAGGAACTATATGAACTTGCAAAGACGTACCGAGTTTCATATTATAGTAAATTAACGAAAAAAGAATTAATTTTTGCTATTTTAAAAGCACGTGCGGAACAGGAAGGGTATTTCTTTATGGAAGGAGTACTCGAAATTATTCAATCCGAAGGCTTTGGCTTCCTACGACCGATTAATTACTCCCCGAGCTCTGAGGATATTTACATTTCCGCTTCACAAATTAGAAGATTCGATTTGAGAAATGGTGATAAGGTTTCTGGTAAGGTGCGCCCGCCAAAAGAGAACGAACGCTATTTTGGTTTGCTTCATGTGGAAGCCGTTAACGGAGATGACCCCGAATCAGCAAAGGAACGTGTCCACTTCCCAGCGTTAACTCCTCTATATCCTGACAGACAAATGAAGCTTGAAACGACTCCAAATCATATGTCTACAAGAATTATGGACTTAATTGCTCCCGTTGGCTTTGGTCAGCGTGGTCTAATTGTGGCGCCGCCCAAAGCAGGGAAGACCGTCCTGTTAAAGCAAATTGCCAACAGCATTACCACCAACCATCCAGAAGCAGAGCTAATTGTTCTTCTAATCGATGAACGTCCTGAGGAAGTAACGGATATCGAGCGTTCAGTTGCGGGAGATGTGGTCAGCTCCACGTTTGATGAGGTTCCAGAAAACCATATTAAAGTGGCTGAGCTTGTGCTGGATCGCGCGATGAGACTTGTTGAGCATAAGCGCGATGTCATCATCCTAATGGATAGTATTACAAGACTTGCTCGTGCTTATAACCTTGTGATTCCGCCAAGCGGCCGTACTCTTTCCGGAGGGATTGATCCAGCTGCCTTCCACAGACCGAAGCGCTTCTTTGGAGCGGCCCGGAATATCGAGGAAGGTGGAAGCTTGACGATCCTAGCGACAGCACTTGTCGATACAGGTTCTCGCATGGATGATGTCATCTATGAGGAATTTAAAGGGACAGGGAACCTAGAGCTGCATCTTGACCGTTCTCTTGCTGAAAGAAGAATCTTCCCTGCGATTGACATTCGTCGCTCAGGTACACGCAAAGAAGAGCTGCTTGTTCCGAAGGAGCATCTTGATAAGCTCTGGGCGATTCGCAAATCCATGACAGATTCACCTGATTTTGCGGAGAAATTTATTCGTAAGCTTAAACAAACAAAATCGAATGAGGAGTTCTTTGCTAAGCTAGATGAAGAGATGAAGGCAAAGAGATCGTAGTTTTCGATAAAAATTCCCATATTGCAAAACGAAATTCACGCTGTTATAATAGTTTTTGTGCGTTTATGATTTTAAGCAGCATGGCCAATACTATGCTGTAAAGATAACTCTGTTTCGAAAGATTCAGGGCAAAAAAGGAGCTGAATAGGAATGAAAGCTGGAATTCATCCAAATTATAACAAAGCAATGGTGACATGTGCTTGCGGTAACCAATTTGAATCAGGTTCTGTAAAAAAGGAAATCCGCGTTGAAACTTGCTCTGAATGTCATCCATTCTATACTGGTCGTCAAAAATTCGCTGAAGCTGGTGGACGTGTTGACCGCTTCAACAAAAAATACGGCCTTAAGCAACAATAAAAAACAGACAATAAAACAGGCAGAAGCTTTTTTGCCTGTTTTTTATTTCTATAATTTACATAGATTAGGATTGATTTTGGAAGGAGAGACCTGTTGATGTATGTTGTAAATCATCACGGCTGGGTAGAAGTTGTTTGCGGCAGCATGTTTTCTGGCAAATCAGAGGAATTGATACGCCGAGTTCGAAGAGCCCAGTATGCCAAACAAAAAATTGCCGTTTTTAAACCAGAAATAGATAATCGCTATAGCGATGAAGCTGTTGTCTCTCACAATGGTACATCGTATCATGCCAGACCAATTAAAAAATCAACTGATATTTTTAAATATATTGATGGCGATGAGGATGTCATTGCCATTGACGAGGTTCAGTTTTTCGATGCGGAAATATTGAAGGTGATTCAACATCTAGCCAATAGTGGACATCGAGTCATCGCCGCTGGACTTGACCAGGATTTCCGTGGGGAGCCCTTTGGACAAATGCCAGCGGTCATGGCGATCGCAGAAAATATTACAAAGCTTCAAGCGGTTTGCACGGTATGCGGTTCACCTGCCAGTCGGACACAAAGGCTCATCGACGGTCGTCCTGCATCCTATGATGATCCAATTATTCTCGTTGGCGCTTCTGAAGCCTATGAGGCCCGTTGCCGCCATCATCATGAAGTACCGAAATCCCCGAACGTCCTGGAACCACAAACAACAACCCAATTTAATTCATAGCACCTACTTTTTGCAAAGTAGGTTTTCTTTTTATTAAAGACTATGTTAATTTTTAGCCTTATACGTGTGCGTGAGCGGGTTTTATTCGGTACGAATAACTTAGCGAACGTACACGTATAAGGCGGTGTGTAAATCAACAACCAGATATAACAGTGACTTATTAGATAAGATTTCATTTTGGGTTTTGACGATGCTTTTCACCTATACTATAATTAGACTGTTATAGGTATCGATATATTTTTGTACGGAAACCCTGAGATTAAGGGATCAATAACCTGAGGTGAATAATTGTGTTTGATCGATTGCAAGCGGTGGAAGATCGCTATGAAAAATTAAATGAGCTTTTGAGTGATCCAGAAGTAGTCAATGATCCAAAAAAGCTACGTGAATATTCGAAGGAACAATCCGATATACAAGAAACGGTCGATGCGTACCGTCAATATAAAGAAGTTCGCACACAGTACCAGGATGCGAAAGCAATGCTTGAAGAAAAGCTCGATGCTGACATGCGTGAAATGGTGAAAGAAGAAATCGATGAGCTCGAGGAAAAAGTCGAGGAGCTTGAAGCTCGCTTAAAAATTCTTCTTATTCCTAAGGATCCGAACGATGAGAAGAACGTAATCATGGAGATCCGTGGTGCTGCTGGTGGAGATGAGGCTGCTCTATTTGCTGGTGATTTGTACCGGATGTACAGCCGTTTTGCTGAGTCAAAGGGCTGGAAAATTGAGGTCATTGAGTCTAATACGACAGGTGTAGGTGGTTTTAAAGAGATTATATTTATGATCAACGGTACGGGTGCATTCTCAAAACTGAAATTTGAGAGTGGGGCCCATCGTGTTCAACGTGTACCAGAAACAGAATCTGGCGGCCGTATTCATACGTCTACGGCAACGGTTGTCGTTTTACCAGAAGCAGAAGAGGTTGAAGTGGAAATTCATGATAAAGATATTCGTTTTGATACGTATGCTTCTTCTGGTGCAGGTGGGCAAAGCGTTAACACAACGATGTCGGCTGTACGGTTAACCCATATTCCTACAGGCATTGTTGTTACATGTCAGGATGAAAAATCCCAGCACAAAAATAGAGACAAGGCAATGAAGGTATTGCGCGCACGTGTATACGATAAATTCCAACAGGAAGCGCAAGCCGAATATGATCAAAATCGGAAATCAGCG
This sequence comes from Anoxybacillus andreesenii, assembly GCF_030813005.1. Classification (NCBI taxonomy): domain Bacteria; kingdom Bacillati; phylum Bacillota; class Bacilli; order Caryophanales; family Anoxybacillaceae; genus Anoxybacillus; species Anoxybacillus andreesenii. The sequence continues at coordinate 228,062 of NZ_JAUSTU010000002.1, read as the reverse complement.
GTTGGAACAGGAGATCGTTCAGAGCGGATCCGCACGTATAACTTCCCGCAAAATCGTGTGACGGATCATCGCATTGGCTTAACGATTCAAAAGCTGGACCAAATCCTTCAAGGGAAATTAGACGAAATAATTGATGCACTAATTTTAGAAGATCAATCTGCCAAGCTGGAAAGTGCTTCAGATGTATAAAAAGGTATATGAGGCCCTGAGATGGGCTTCTTCTTTTTTGAAGGAAAAGGGTCGAGACGAGAATGCGGGCGAAATTTTGTTACGTCATTATTTAAAGATGAGTCGCTCTACTTTATTCGCTAGCTTTCATGACGAAATCCCTAAGGAAGCTTTGAAGCAATTTGAAAGGGCTGTTCATCTGCATGGAGAAGGTGAGCCCATTCAGTATATTATGGGCTATGAGGAGTTTTATGGACGAAGATTTCATGTCAATAGGGAGGTTCTCATTCCAAGGCCAGAAACGGAGGAGCTTATTTTTAATTCGCTGCAGCGAATGGATAAGCGCTTTGGAGGACAAGACCTAAAGCTCGTTGATATTGGTACAGGCAGTGGAGCCATTGCGATTACAATGAAGCTTGAAAGACCTGCCATCCAGGTCACCGCTACCGATATTGCGAAGGAATCCTTACAGGTTGCGGAGAAAAATGCAGAAAATCTTCAGGCTGAACTTCGTTTTGTTGAAGGAGATTTGCTAGAACCCTTCATCGGCCGTGAAAAATTTGATGTTATCCTTTCCAATCCACCTTATATCCCTATTAGTGATAAGGAAAGCATGTCTGTTGTTGTCACCGAACACGAGCCACACCGTGCCCTTTTTGCAGGGGAGGATGGACTTGCGATTTATCGTCGCTTGATGGAACAGCTGCCTCTAGTGGTGAAGGACAAGGCATTGATTGGCTTTGAGATCGGTGCTGGACAGAGCGTGGCAGTGTCCCAGCTTTTGAAAAAAACCTTTTCCGAGGCATATGTCGAGGTCATATATGATATCAATGGCAAGGACCGGATGGTTTTTGCAGAACTTGGTTAGCCTCTCGTGTTTGCGGGAGGCTTTTTTGTTTAAAATGGCCGGTTGGTATGCCTGAACAAGCCTTTGCTCTTGGGTTTTAGAGCAACAGTGAAGAGAAGGTATGCCAACCGCTATTAGAGTACCTGGGCTTTCTATTAAAAAATTTCATTTTACTAGTTTAAGATGTAGCGCTCCTGTCCACAATGGGTGGTGAAGGGGTGGTTAGCTTGAATACAAAACTAGCAGCATTTGCTTACATCATTTTATTATCAATTGGAACCTTAGTGGATTTATATATACCAAAAAACGAAGTTGCGGCAAATGATCTTGTCGTGATTCCGAATGAAGCGATTCGACTTCGCATTCTAGCAAACAGTGATCATGAGCAGGACCAAGAGCTAAAGAGAAAAGTACGCGATGCGATCAATGCAGAAATCACGAACTGGGTATCGGACTTAACGACCATTGAGGCCGCTCGAAGCTTAATTCAAAATAGAATACCAGAGATTCAAAAAATAGCTGAACAGGTTTTACTAGAAAATGAGAACGGGCAGTCCGTCAAGGCAGAGTATGGAAAAAAGGTAGATTTCCCGACCAAGCTTTATGGAGAGTTTCTATACCCGGCGGGAGAGTATGAGGCGATCCTTGTCACCTTGGGAGAGGGTAAGGGAGCAAATTGGTGGTGTGTTCTATTCCCGCCGCTATGTTTTCTAGATTTCTCAAATGGTGTTGCCGTCAGTGAGGGCTTTGAGGAAGAGGAGCAGGCAGAAGAAGAAGAGGATTCTAAGGCCCAGGAAGCAGAGAATAAAGAGGAGAAACAAGAAGACGACTCACTTTTTGTAGAAGAAGAGGAAGAGCCAGTTAAGGTAAAATTTTTCCTAGTAGAAATCTTTGAGAAAATCTTTGGATAGTCCTGACGTACAGGGCTATTTTTTTCTAGTAAAATGTTCTAACTTTATCAACTCGTCATATTAATAGAATAGATCATATTAAAATGGGGTGTGGATAATGGGAATGATTGTACGCTGTGCACAGGCTGAAGATACAGGTAAGCTCATAACCTTTTTAAATGAAGCAAAACTAGGAACTGATGGTGTGAAAGAAGCCATTGAATATTTTTTGATTATGGAGGATGAAACTAGTAGAATCCAGGCAACATTAGGAATTGAGCCGTTAGGCCGCATTGGATTGCTGAGATCCTTGGCAATGACAACAAATGCTAGAGAGAATGACCTGCTCATCATTTTTGAACAAATGCTGAAGCTAGCACGTAGCAAGGAGTTAGATCATCTTTATCTTGCCACAAATAAAGAATCCTCCTTGCCGTTTTTTACATTGCTAGGATTTGAAAGAGTTGAGCAAAATAGTCTTCCGTCGGAGCTATTCACATCCGTTCATGTCAATCATATTTTAAATGTGGATAACTCGATGTTTTTGAAGTTAAAACTATAAAAATGTGGATATATCCACAAAGTTATCCACTTTTCAGTCATTTTTATACACAATTTGTGGATAATACTTGAGATCGCGACCACCTTCTTTTATACTTTCATACGTGATAAAGTAGGAAAAAGCGTTTATTTATAGCATGAAAATGAAGGTGGAGAATCATGAAGACAGAATGGCTATCGGTGGATAAAAATGTGGATGACTTGCACACATATCCACAAATTATACAAGCTGCGAATCTTTTAAAAGCCAATGAGGTAGTCGCTTTTCCAACGGAAACCGTATACGGTCTGGGAGGAAATGCGAAGGAAGATGAGGCAGTGGAGAAGATTTATGCAGCGAAGGGTAGACCGAGTGATAACCCGTTAATTATTCACATAAGCAAGCTCGAACAATTAACAGAGTTTGTGGAAGAAATACCGGAAAAAGCCGCCATATTGATGGAAAAGTTCTGGCCTGGCCCTTTGACCATCATTTTTAAGAAAAAAGAAGGGGTGCTTTCAGACAAAGCAACGGCGGGGTTATCCACAATTGCTGTACGAATGCCGGAGCATCCAATTGCCTTAGCGATTATTCAAGCAGCCGGACTTCCAATTGCAGCCCCGAGTGCCAATCGTTCCGGTCGTCCAAGCCCAACAACCGCTACCCATGTTTGGGAGGATTTAAATGAAAGGATTCCAGCGATTGTGGATGGAGGTCCAACGGGGATTGGTGTGGAGTCAACCGTTCTAGATTGTACCATGGAGATTCCGCAAATCCTGAGACCAGGTGGAGTCACAATGGAAGAGCTTGTTTCCGTAATTGGAGAAGTCAAGATCGACCCAGCCTTATCTAATGAAGAGATGGCGCCCAAATCCCCGGGAATGAAATACACTCATTATGCGCCAAATGCCCCTCTCTATTTAGTAGAAGGTTCAAGAGAGAGGATTCAGGGTCTTATAGATGAGAAAAGGCAGGAAGGATTCCGTGTGGGCGTCCTGACTACGGAGGAGAATCGTTCCTTTTATGATGGTGATGTCGTCAAGGTATGTGGACAAAGAGCTCATCTCGAATCAATAGCTAGCTCCCTCTATGATACTTTGAGAAGTTTTAATCAAGCACAAGTGGACATCATATTTAGTGAGATGTTTCCAAATGAGGGTGTTGGACAAGCAATCATGAACCGTCTTCTGAAGGCGGCGGGCCATAAAGTTATTTAGAAAAACAGGAGTTTATTTAAATTTTTACAAATCTAGTTCTTTATCCCTCAGGTCCAAGCATATGCTGAATTAGCAAGTCCAAAGGGGGAGCAGCATGAATGTCTGAATTTATCGGAGAACTAATCACACTAATCATAATGGGATTTGCTCTCAGCATGGATGCATTTTCCGTAGGGTTAGGCATGGGCATGTATCAAATCAGATTAAGACAAATATTCAAAATTGGGATAACGATTGGTTTGTTCCACGTTATTATGCCACTTTTAGGGATGGTCACCGGCCATTTTCTCTCTGAACGCTTCGGCGATATCGCTGCCATTTTGGGGGGAGTCCTGCTTTTGATACTAGGTGTGCAGATGATTTGGTCGGGATTTCAGGAAAAAGAGAATTCAGTTTTTACCCCGGCTGGTGTAGGGTTGCTCCTTTTTTCTATAAGTGTCAGCATTGATAGTTTTTCGGTAGGCCTCACATTAGGGATTTATGGAGCGAAAATCGTGATGGTCATTTTGAGCTTCGGAATTGGAGCTTGCATTCTATCCTGGCTTGGCCTCCTCCTTGGACGAAAGGTGCAAGGCTGGTTAGGCACCTATAGCGAAGCGCTCGGCGGAAGCATATTGATGATTTTTGGGATAAAACTATTGCTGCTCTAATAGGAGCTTTTTTACTGTGCGAATGATTGATGGTCGGTGGTTTGCCTGAACGAGTCTTTGCTCGAGATTCTCGAGCAATAACGAAGAGAAGGTAGGCTACCGACTATTTTCGTTGGAGTTGGGAGAAGGCGCTCATGATTGTTTTGTGTAGTAAGAGCTTTTGACAAAAATAATTCTTCTTTATTCTTTCTAGGTCTATTGAATCTAGTGTAAATGTCATATAATGTAGAAAGAAGGAGGTACCAACGTGATCCGCATATTATTTGTTTGTACGGGGAATACATGCCGAAGCCCGATGGCAGAAGCAATTTTAAAAAATAAAGCGATTTCTGGAATAGATGCAAAATCTGCTGGAGTGTATGCCATTAGTGGTATGCCAGCTTCAGAGCAAGCACAAAAGGTTTTGGAGGAGCAACATATCAGTCATGCTCACCAGTCCTCAAGTCTATCGAATGAGCTAGTGGATTGGGCGACCCATATTCTTACCATGACGGAGGGTCATAAAGAGGCTGTGATTAACATGTTTCCTAAAGTGAAAGAGAAAACGTATACTCTGAAGGAATTTGCTGGCCATACAGCAGATGTAGAAATTATGGATCCGTTCGGTGGTTCTTTAGAAATTTATCGACAAACATATCACGAAATCCAAGAAAACATTGAGGAGATTCTGAAAAGACTAGGAAATGAATGATTTTCTCAGGGAGGAAGAAAATGGAGGAGAAAAAAAGCTATAAGTTTGGTTTAAGAAAGAAACTGGTTCTATTTGTCACAACCCTTGCTATTATAACTTATTCAACTAGTGGAGTTTTCATTTATATTCTCTATCCGATGTTCAAGGATAGTATCCCGTTAGGAGAGGTTTCCTTTACACTTATTACGCTACTCCTTGGGATTACTTGGACGGGAATTTTAGCCTTTTTTGCGGCGTTTTATATTATAAAACCTCTCCAAAGGCTTGAAAAAGTGGCATTAAAGGCCGCTCATGGGGACATCAGTGTGGAGGTTGACCTTCCAAAGTCAGATGATGAGATTCGGTCATTAGGGATTGCTTTTAATCATATGCTTCTTAACTTGAAGGAAATGGTTCAAAAAATTGAAGAGAACTTTCTTGAGACGAATGAAAAGGTTATCGCGATTTCTAAGGAGTCCTCTTTGGCAGCGGAACAAGCAGAAGCAATCGCTAGAACGATAGGAGAAATCTCCTTAGGGGCAGACAACTCTGCTGTTTCCATTCAAGAGACTGCAGAATCGGTGGAAGATGTCATTCGAATTGCTGAAGAGGTACAGAATACGGCAAATACGTCTGGAATGGTGTCAAAGGAAATGGTGAAGGACTTGCAGGAATCTAAAGAGGTTATTCATTCACTCGTGTCTGGTATTCAACGACTAGCAAAAGAGAATGAAGGCTCACTGCAAACGGTTAGACGATTAGAGGATAATGCGGCGAAGGTTGAACAAATTATTCAGCTTGTTGGCGATATTGCTGCTCAAACCAATCTCTTAGCTCTGAACGCTTCCATTGAAGCAGCTCGAGCGGGAGAGCATGGCAAAGGATTTGCCGTTGTAGCGGAAGAGGTTCGCATGCTTGCTGATGAAAGTGCTAAGGCTGTCCAGGGAATATCGGAGCTGATCCGAAACATTCAGGAAGAGGTTCGCAACGTGGTGAAGCAAATCACCGATCAGGTCGAAGTGGCAAACACCGAAGCGAAAAAAGGCACAAGGACAAATGAAGTGATTGAAGAAATGACGAAGACTGTGAATGAGATGGCGACATCTGTTGCACAGATTACCGATTTAGTAGATCGACAAATGGAAAGCATCCAGCATACTTCTCATCAATCACAAGAGGTAGCCGCAATTGCGGAGGAAACCTCTGCAGGTGCTCAGGAAGTCACATCGGCGACGCAACAGCAGACAGCGGTTATTGAAAACGTAGAAAAGCTTGCCTTTGAACTAAAAAGTCAAGCAGAGGCATTGAAGAATACGATCACTAGATTTAAATTATAGGCTCTCCGATGGGGGGCCTTTTTTAATAGGAATAATTATCGCAGGTTGGCACGCCTGAGCGAGCCTTTTAGAGCAGCAGCGATGAGAAGGCGTGACAACCGAAGATCCATTTAAAAGAACCTTTATATTTAGTAAGGAATGTGTCAAAATAAACATGCATGAATCGTATATACATAGGAGGAAATATACATGAAAATTGCGATAGCGTCTGATCATGGTGGCATCCATCTTCGCGAGGAAATAAAGAGTTTAATGGATGAACTGGGCATCCAATATGAGGATTTTGGCTGTGAGTGCAGCACCTCCGTTGACTACCCAGACTATGCCTTGCCAGTGGCAGGTAAGGTTGCCTCTGGTGAATTTGATCGTGGAATCCTCATCTGTGGAACCGGAATTGGGATGAGCATAGCCGCAAACAAGGTAAAGGGAATTCGTTGTGCCCTTGTCCATGATGTTTTCAGTGCAAAGGCAACTCGTGAGCACAATGATAGCAATATTTTAGCCATGGGGGAACGGGTGATTGGGCCTGGCCTTGCTCGCGAAATTGCACGAGTTTGGCTGACAACCGAATTTGAGGGCGGACGTCATCAAAATCGAGTAGGGAAAATTACGGCTTACGAGGAGAAGAATTAATCCTTCTTGAAGGGGGGCTTTTCATTGTCTGTTAATCTAAAGCAATGGGAGCAGCAGCTCCAGACGATACTAGAAGAATTCAAGGTTCATTTAAAATCGGGGCAGGTCTTTGTTATTGGCTGCAGTACAAGTGAGGTCATCGGGCAAAAAATTGGAACAGCAGGAACGATTGAAGTTGCAGAAATGATTTTTCGAAAGCTTCAAGGGCTGAAGGATGCAATTGGAATCGAACTTGCCTTTCAATGCTGTGAACATTTGAACAGGGCGGTCGTTCTTGAAAGAGCTGTGGCGGAGCGACGTGGGCTTGAAGAGGTTACAGTGATTCCTGTTCGCCATGCAGGCGGTGCTATGGCGACCTATGCATTCGAGCACTTTGAGGACCCGGTTGTGGTTGAGCATATTCAGGCAGAGGCTGGTATCGACATTGGTGATACACTAATTGGCATGCATTTAAAGCATGTGGCCGTTCCAGTTCGGGTGTCGGAAAAACAGGTTGGAAACGCTCATATTACCTTGGCAACGACTCGACCAAAGCTGATTGGCGGCTCAAGAGCAGTGTATGAAAGAAATAAGGAAAATGAATCCTGCCGGTAATTGATTCAAGCTTCTGTGTCGTTCAGAAGCTTTTTTCATAGGGATTACCGAACAATTATAGCAAGATTTTTTATAGTATTCGGATTTTACTGATTATGAGTCTTGAATATTTTCCAACCAACGCTTAAAATGGAAAGCATGTAAGTGGAAGAAGTTCGTACATATTTTTACATTAGAGGGGGATTATCATGAGGCATTTAGCGCAGCAGGATGAACAGGTACTTCAAGCGATTCAAAAGGAATTAGGACGCCAACGTTCCAAAATTGAGTTAATTGCGTCGGAGAACTTTGTTAGTGAAGCGGTGATGGAAGCTCAAGGGTCCGTATTAACAAACAAGTATGCGGAGGGATACCCTGGAAGACGCTATTATGGCGGCTGTGAGTACGTTGATATTGTTGAGGATCTTGCACGTGATCGAGCCAAGCAGATTTTTGGAGCGGAGCATGTGAATGTCCAGCCCCATTCAGGTGCTCAAGCTAACATGGCTGTATATTTCACAATCCTTGAGCACGGCGATACTGTTCTTGGAATGAACCTTTCTCACGGTGGGCATTTGACACACGGAAGCCCTGTTAACTTCAGTGGTGTTCAATATAATTTCGTTGAGTATGGGGTGGATGAGGTCACCCATACGATTAACTACGACGATGTATTGGAGAAGGCCCGTACCCATAAGCCAAAGCTGATCGTTGCTGGTGCAAGTGCCTATCCACGCCTGATTGATTTTAAGAAGTTCAGAGAAATTGCCGATGAGGTTGGAGCGTATTTGATGGTCGATATGGCCCATATTGCTGGTCTTGTAGCCGCTGGACTTCATCCAAACCCAGTTCCATATGCTGATTTTGTCACTACGACCACACACAAAACACTTCGTGGCCCACGTGGCGGCATGATTCTCTGTAAGGAAGAATTCGCAAAGAAAATTGATAAATCGATCTTCCCAGGAATTCAGGGCGGTCCATTAATGCATGTCATTGCAGCTAAAGCGGTTTCCTTTGGGGAAGCTTTACAAGAAAGCTTTAAGGAATACGCAGCTAATATTATTTCTAACGCCAAGCATTTGGCGGAAAAGCTTCAGGAAGAAGGACTCAACCTTGTTTCAGGCGGAACTGATAACCATCTATTATTAGTCGATGTTCGTTCTTTAGGCATCACGGGAAAAATAGCTGAAAAGGTTCTCGATGAAGTGGGCATTACCGTGAACAAAAATACGATCCCGTTTGATCCAGAAAGTCCATTTGTCACTAGTGGTGTTCGAATTGGTACAGCAGCTGTTACATCACGTGGCTTCGGGAAAGCAGAAATGGAAGAAATCGCATCCATCATCGGTTTCACTTTGAAAAACCATGAGGACGAAGCAAAGCTGGAAGAAGCAAAACAACGTGTAGAAGCTCTAACAAGCCGATTCCCGCTCTACGAAGATAGATAATTATTTAGCAGGTGAAACCCTACCAAACAAAGAGTTTCACCTTTTTGTCGACAAAAGTGTCCACTGGAGGCGTACATTTTCGGTAAAAAGTCCACGGGCGGTACCAGGTACCGAATTTTCTCTGACATTTTTCTGTATGAGTTGCTCTTAAAAAGCTTTTTCTGTAAAATTAGACGAAGTGTGTTTTGTTCATAATAGGTTTACTTGAGACCAAATGATTTAAAAAGGAGAGAGCTCCATGGCAAAAGTATATGTTTTTGATCATCCGTTAATTCAGCATAAGCTTACATACATCCGTGAAAAAGATACGGGTACGAAGGATTTCCGTGAGCTTGTGGATGAGGTTGCAACCTTAATGGCCTTTGAAATCACTCGTGATATGCCTCTTGAAGAAATTGAAATTGAAACACCCGTAAGCAAGACGAAGTCCAAAGTTATTTCTGGTAAGAAGATTGGGGTTATTCCGATTCTTCGCGCAGGCATCGGAATGGTAGACGGGATTTTGAAGCTGATCCCTGCGGCAAAGGTAGGACATATCGGTCTTTATCGTGATCCAGAAACATTGATGCCGGTTGAGTATTATGTGAAACTACCTAGTGATGTAGAGGAGAGAGATTTCATCGTAGTGGACCCGATGCTTGCAACAGGTGGGTCAGCAGTGGAAGCCATTAACTCTCTCAAAAAGCGCGGTGCCAAAAATATTAAATTCATGTGCTTGATTGCCGCTCCTGAAGGCGTGGAAGCGGTGAAGAATGCCCATCCAGACGTGGATATTTACATCGCTGCTCTAGATGAAAGGCTTAATGAAAAAGGCTACATCATCCCTGGACTAGGAGATGCAGGAGATCGTTTATTCGGGACTAAATAATGTTTTTACCAAAAACCAGAGTCAAGTGCTGAAATGAGCCTTATGGGTATGGGGTGAACGTGTTTTGCTCGGTACGATAAAAAGTGGTAGAGAAAGTTGGTGTTCGAAATGAACAAACCGATAAAAGTTATGACGATTTTCGGGACAAGACCTGAAGCGATAAAAATGGCTCCGCTCGTTCTCGAACTGCAGAAATATCCAGAGGCTTTCGAATCGATCGTAACCGTGACTGCGCAGCATCGCCAAATGCTGGATCAAGTCTTATCCATATTCGGAATCACTCCTGATTATGATCTTAATATCATGAAGGAGCGGCAAACCCTTGTCGATGTGACCACTCGTGGTCTTGAAGGATTGGACAAGGTTATGAAAGAAGTGAAGCCTGATATCGTTCTTGTTCACGGCGATACGACAACCACCTTCATTGCGAGTCTCGCAGCATTTTATAATCAAATTGTGGTGGGCCATGTGGAAGCTGGCTTAAGAACGTGGAATAAGTATTCTCCTTATCCAGAAGAAATGAATCGTCAGCTAACGGGAGTGATCGCAGACCTCCATTTTTCACCGACAACGGAGTCTGCTGAGAATTTACGCCAAGAGAATAAGCAGGAAGAAAGCATCTTTATTACGGGGAATACGGCCATCGATGCCTTAAAAACAACGGTAAAAGAGGAGTATCATCACGAGATTTTATCAAAGCTCGGAGATGACCGACTGATCCTTCTTACTGCCCATCGCCGTGAAAATTTAGGGGAACCCATGCGCAATATGTTCCGGGCAGTAAAGAGAATTGTCGAAGAACAAAAGGATGTCCAAGTCATTTACCCTGTTCATTTGAACCCGGTCGTAAGGGAAATTGCGGATGAAATTCTTGGGGATGACCCGCGCATCCATCTCATTGAACCGCTTGATGTCATTGATTTTCATAATTTTGCTTCGAGAGCCTATCTCATCCTAACCGATTCGGGCGGGGTGCAGGAGGAGGCTCCATCCCTCGGTGTTCCTGTACTGGTTCTTCGTGATACAACCGAACGCCCAGAAGGAATTGAGGCAGGCACGCTTAAGCTTGCTGGGGTCGAGGAAGAAACGATTTACCAACTTGCAACTGAGCTTTTAACTGACAAGGCAGCCTATGAAAAAATGGCCAAAGCCGTCAATCCATATGGAGATGGAGAAGCTTCGCACAGAATTTGCGAGGCCATCCGTTACTACTTCAACCAGACTGCCGAAAGACCTGAACCATATCATCCATTGAAAAACTGACCCCATTTGTGGTCAGTTTTTTGTGTGTTTCGCAATCCCCCGCCTTGGTCCACGCACTTCCTGCTTGGTCCAGTGCAATTTCCACCTGTCCCAGCCGTAATCCCCCGCCGAACTAACGCAATCTATAAACTCAACCATGCATACAAAGACCGAAACAGGAACATTCTAGTAAAAAAAAGAGGGTGTATACGTTGAAAAGACTAGTCATCATGCTCATTATGTTTCTTTTTCCACTGTCAACTCACGCTCAAAGCCTCCACCATCCTCCTCTCCCAGAGGAATCTCCACAAGCCAAAAGAGTTGCTATTGTGACCATCGCTAACAATTTTACCGAACAGGATATCCAGAAAATCCTTGAACCATACCAGGATATCGAGCTGAGATATACATACAAGCATGCCCTGAACGGTTTTTCTGTAAAAGGGACCCTCTCCTCTCTAGCAAAGCTGGCGAAATCAAATCATGTCGAGCTTGTCTCTCAGGTCCAAACCTATAAAACCCAACAGGAAGAAAACATCCGAATCATCGGCGGGGATGCGGTGAGAGGAATATACGATCAAACGAATCATCGACTGACGGGAAAAGGAATTACAGTAGGGGTGATTGATACAGGGATTGACTATCGCCATCAGGATTTGAGAAGAAACTATGAGGGTGGGCATGATCTGGTGGATCAAGACGCAGATCCAATGGAATCAGAAGGCCCAGACGGTCCGATCACTCTGCACGGTACCCATGTTGCGGGGATCATTGCGGCAAATGGAAAAATCAATGGGGTAGCTCCAGATGCCAAGGTGATTGCCTATCGAGCGCTCGGTCCTGGGGGAGCAGGGACAACCGAACAGGTCCTAGCGGCGATTGAACAAGCGATTAAAGATAAAGTCGATGTTCTGAATTTGTCCCTTGGCAATAGCATTAATGGACCTGATCTCCCGATTAGTCTTGCCCTGAATAAGGCGGCAGAAGAAGGTATTATTCCTGTCACCTCGTCAGGTAATTCAGGTCCAAATATGTGGACCGTTGGCTCTCCTGGAACAGCCGCAAAGGCCATTTCTGTTGGAGCTTCCACTCCACCCATGAAAATCCCTTATCTTTCGGTTGTAGGACTTTCAGAAAAAATTAGACTTGAGCCGATGCAGGGCTCACACGAATGGAAGCTTGATCGCTCCTATGAAGTCGTAGACGGAGGATTAGGCAAACCAAAAGAGCTTACCAACGTCAAAGGGAAAATCGCCCTTATCAAGCGGGGGAAAATCACTTTTACCGAAAAAGCCAACAACGCACTGCGGGCGGGGGCAGTTGCTGTGATTATTTATAATCATATTTCTGGGAGCTTTATTGGAAATCTTGAGGGAGAGGTAGATTTGCCCGTCTCTACAATTTCTAAGGAAGAAGGCAAGAAATTGAAGCAGCTCACTGAAAAGGGAGAGGCAGAAGCCCGTATTCATATAATAGAAGAGAAGGATTTATTGGCTGATTTCAGCTCACGTGGACCAGTGACCTCCACCTGGGATATCAAACCGGATGTCGTCGCACCAGGTGTAGCGATTACGAGCACGATTCCTGGCGGTTACTTGGCCCTTCAAGGAACAAGCATGGCCGCTCCGCATGTCGCAGGTGCAAGTGCCCTCATCAAGCAAGCGCATCCGGATTGGTCACCCGAACAAATTAAGGCAGCTTTAATGAATACAGCGAAACCAATTTCTGATCAAAAAGGAAATCCATATCGAACCTATGAACAGGGTGCGGGTAGAATTCAAGTAGAAGCGGCCATTAAGACGCAATCCCTTGTTATGCCTGGTTCCCTGCAATTTGGTAAGTTCAAGCTAGCTGAAGAGCCCCATTCCCATACACAGTACGTAACGGTGGAGAACGTCAGTGATAAGGTGCAAGTCTATTCCTTTGCCATACCCAAGAATGAAATTGGAATCCAGTGGGAAATGCCTTTTTCTTTTACTCTGAAGCCAAATGAAAAAAAGAGGGTGGCCATCAAAATGATGGTGGACCCAAAAGCCTTTAAGAAAAAAATCCATGATGGCACCATAGAATTGCAGGCAGGGTCTCAAACTTTCAGAATTCCTTACTTATATGTTTTAGAAGAGCCCAATTATCCAAGGGTTATGGGATTTGATTTTGGCGCTGGGGATGAACAAGGAACGTATCAGTATGAGGTTTACTTACCTGGAGGCGCCGAGGAATTTGGGATCGCCCTTTTTGATCCTGACTCCTTTCAGTTTGTTGGCTTTCTCGATACAAAAAGAAAGGTTGGAAAAGGACTTCTAAAGGAGACGATTGATAGAGAACGTCTTCCGGAAAGCGGCCTATATATCGCCAAAGTCTTTGCAAAGCGATCTGGAAAAGAGGATATGATCGAAACTCCCCTGTATATAGAAGAGATAGAATGAAAAGATCCGTACGAGTTTCATAAAAAATAGCAAAAAAATCTAAAAGAAAATTCTGAGAACAATACAAAAAAATAAATCAAGAAGGCTGGAAAAATAATTTTCGAATATTGTGTGAACATATTCAATAATGGTGCTTGTTTGTGTGAGCTTTTTCACTACAAACGCATTGACATAAAAATGTCCCTATTGTATGCTTACAAAGGGTAAGAATGATAGGGTTTTCAACATCGTCATAGAACTTACCTTTTTGCTTGATTTTTTTTGGGAAATTGTTCTTTTCTCAGCCTTCTTACCATTCTCTTAAAGAGAGGATGCGTTCTAATATGAAACAAAAAAACCGCCACCCATTGCGAGCTTACGGCTTAATGTCCGCGATTCTTTCTCAATTAGTAGGGTCTGTATTGATTGGTATCTTCGTAGGAAGATGGCTCGATCGTCAATTCAGTACAGAACCATTATTCTTAATAATTGGATTATTGTTAGGACTAGCTGCAGGTGTGTACGCGATGCTGCGTTTAGTCCAACATTTCTATTCAGGAGAATAATCAAATATGCCGGATGTAAGAACAATTTTTCAACAGCATCAACGATACATATTTTTTTTGCTTTCATTTTATGTTCTTGGCTGGGGTTTTACTTCATATAAAACTATATTTCTGGGACTCGTTCTCGGAACTGCGCTCGGCTTGTTTAACATGTGGCTGCTTGCCAGAAAAGTAGACAGGTTTGGAGATGCGGTTATCAGAGGGGAGAAGGTTCGTTCTCTCGGAATGATTTCAAGAATGGCAACGGCTATTTTAGCAGTGGTGATTGCCCTTGAATATTCTAATCTGTTTCATCTGTACAGTGTGATTTTGGGATTAATGACACCATATTTTGTCATTATGATAAATTTTTTTAAGCAAGCTTTTCATTTACATAAATAGCGGAGAAGAGAGGTGAATACTGTGGAACATGGAGCTCCATTATATCATTTGAAAATTATGGACAACTTTACCTTAACGTTCAACTTGGCAAACGTATTAATGATAACAGTTGCCAGTGCCATCGTTTTTTTTATTGCTGTTCTTTCTACACGAAAGCTTGCCATGAAGCCAACCGGAATGCAGAACTTCTTCGAATGGATCATGGATTTTGTTAAAAATATCATCAACAGTACGATGGATTGGAAAGACGGTGGGAAATTCCATGTATTAGGAATCACCATTATCATGTATATTTTTGTTTCCAATATGCTAGGACTTCCTTTTTCAGTCTCCTATAATGGGGAACTTTGGTGGAAGTCACCAACAGCTGACCCAGTTGTTACATTAACATTAGCGACAATGATTGTAGCACTATCCCATTATTATGGGGTGAAGACCAAAGGTGTTGGCGCATATGGAAAAGAGTTCTTTAAGCCGTTCTGGTTTATGTTCCCAATTAAAATTATTGAGGAATTTGCAAACACATTAACGCTTGGTCTACGTCTTTACGGTAACATCTATGCAGGGGAAATTCTTCTTGGGTTACTTGCAGGAAGTCTTGCAACTGGAGTTGGGGGCACGATAGCAGCAATTATTCCAACGCTTGCTTGGCAGGGATTCTCAGTCTTTGTTGGCGCCATCCAATCATTTATTTTCTGTATGTTAACAATGGTTTACCTCTCACACAAAGTGAGCTCAGACCATTAATATAAAACCTGTTCATTCGAGTCAATTTTATAATATCAATAGTTAGCCATATCACGGCAGCAAATGCTGTATCCTAATGGCGATAAATCAAGATTATGAAATTGATTATGAACAAACAAAATAAATCATATTTTCTTATATTTAAGGAGGAACTCTATAATGGGTATGTTAGCAGCAGCAATTGCAATTGGTTTAGCGGCACTAGGTGCTGGTATTGGTAACGGTCTTATCGTATCTCGTACAGTTGAAGGTATTGCACGTCAACCAGAAGCACGTGGAATGCTTCAAACAACAATGTTCATCGGGGTAGCGTTAGTTGAGGCGATTCCTATCATCGCAGTTGTTATCGCATTCATGGTTCAAGGTCGATAGGCGCTGGAGCTAGACAATAGTAACAAAAATGGCGAAGATCATTCATGTGTAGCTTCGCCATTCCTTTATGTTCTTTTGGCAAAATATTAATTTTTTCTAAATGAAATGTTTACTAAATTCTTAGCAAGTATAAGGAACGACTCTTGAAGGGAGTGAATCAAGTCTTGTTAACAAACAGTCTAATCTTGGGTGCAGCTGAAACAGCACATAATGGCTTTAACGGTGGGGATATTTTATTCCAGCTTGTTATGTTTGCTATTCTGTTAGCATTGTTAAAAAAATACGCATGGGGTCCATTAATGGGAATCATGAAGCAACGTGAGGAACATGTTGCAAATGAAATAAATTCGGCTGAACAAAGCCGTGCGGAAGCACAAAAGCTACTTGAAGAACAACGCAGTCTTTTAAAGGAAGCACGTACAGAGGCGCAAAACCTTATTGAGAATGCGAAAAAGCAAGGCGACGTTCAACGTGAGGAAATTATCGTACTCGCTCGTACAGAAGCGGAGCGCTTGAAGGAATCTGCTAAGCTAGAAATTGAACAGCAAAAGGAAAAGGCTGTTGCAGCGATTCGTGAGCAAGTGGCTACTCTATCTGTCATGATTGCTTCTAAAGTAATTGAAAAAGAGCTTTCCGCCGAGGATCAAGAGAAGCTCATTAATGAATATATTCAAGAGGTAGGAGAAGAGCGATGAGTAGCTCAAGTATAGCAAAACGCTATGCGACCGCTCTTTTCCAACTTTCAAAAGAACACCAGCTTCTTGACCGAATGGAAGAAGAGCTTCGTGTAGTAAAAAATGTTTTAGTAGACAATGGCGAATTAAAGGCTGTCCTTAAGTCTCCTAAGGTTTCTATTGATAAAAAGAAAGAGATCATCAGCGGATCCTTTGGGGCAGTTCATCCATTTGTTTTGAACACATTATTAATTTTAATTGATCGTCATCGCGAGGATTACATCACGGATATGGCGGACCAATTTATTCAATTAGCAAATGATGATCGTGGAATTGCAGAGGCGCAGGTTTATACAACTCGTCCGATAACAGACGATGAACGTCAAGCACTTTCTGCATCTTTTGCTGCTAAGGTTGGAAAACAATCTCTTCGTATAAATAATATCGTTGATTCTAATTTGCTCGGCGGTGTGAAAGTCCGGATTGGAAACCGTATTTTCGACGGATCCTTAAGTGGCAAGCTGGAGCGTTTAGAACGACAACTGTTAAGTTAAGTTCGTAGATAGGGGTGAAACTCATGAGCATCAATGCTGAAGAAATTAGTGCGCTGATAAAAAAGCAAATTGAAAACTATCAGTCAGAAATTCAAGTGAGTGATGTAGGTACGGTTATCACGGTCGGTGACGGTATCGCTCGTGCTCATGGCCTCGACAATGTCATGGCTGGAGAGCTTCTTGAATTTTCAAATGGCGTTATGGGTATGGCGCAAAACCTTGAAGAAAATAACGTCGGTATCATTATTTTAGGACCTTTTACAGAAATTCGTGAGGGTGACGAGGTACGTCGTACGGGCCGTATCATGGAGGTTCCTGTAGGGGAAGAACTCATCGGACGTGTTGTTAATTCATTGGGTCAGCCAGTAGATGGCATGGGACCAGTAAACACAACAAAGACTCGTCCAATTGAAAGCCCAGCTTTTGGAGTAATGGATCGTAAATCGGTTCATGAGCCGCTTCAAACGGGGATTAAAGCGATTGACGCGCTAGTGCCAATCGGACGTGGTCAACGTGAGTTAATCATCGGTGACCGTCAAACAGGTAAAACATCTGTTGCAGTTGATACCATCCTGAACCAAAAGGATCAGGATATGATTTGTATCTACGTAGCAATCGGACAAAAAGAATCAACGGTTCGTGGACTCGTTGAAACTTTACGTAAAAATGGTGCATTAGATTACACAATTGTTGTAACCGCTTCTGCATCTCAACCAGCTCCATTATTATACCTAGCACCTTATGCGGGTGTATCAATGGCGGAAGAGTTCATGCTCCAAGGAAAACACGTACTAGTCGTATATGATGACTTAACAAAGCAAGCAGCTGCTTATCGTGAGCTTTCCTTATTATTACGTCGTCCTCCAGGTCGTGAAGCGTATCCAGGGGATGTATTCTACCTACACAGCCGTTTACTCGAGCGTGCTGCAAAACTAAGTGATGCAAAGGGTGCTGGTTCAATCACAGCTCTACCTTTTATTGAAACACAAGCAGGGGACGTTTCTGCTTATATTCCTACAAACGTTATCTCCATCACAGATGGACAGATTTTCTTACAATCTGACCTATTTTTCTCTGGTGTACGTCCAGCGATTAACGCAGGTCTTTCTGTATCACGTGTTGGTGGTTCAGCGCAAATTAAAGCGATGAAAAAGGTTTCTGGTACATTGCGTCTAGACCTTGCTTCTTTCCGTGAGTTAGAGTCTTTTGCACAGTTTGGTTCTGACCTTGACAAAGCAACAAAGGCAAAATTAGACCGTGGTGCTCGTACAGTAGAGGTTCTGAAGCAGGATCTAAACAAACCATTAAAAGTAGAAAAACAGGTTGCGATTCTTTATGCCCTCACTCGTGGGTTCCTAGATGATATTCCTGTACACGATATTCGTCGTTTCGAATCTGAGTTCCTAACATGGTTAGACCATAACCGCAAAGATTTGTTAGACCATATCGTCACAACAAAAGATCTTCCTGCTGATGATGATATGGCTGCTGCGATTAATGACTTCAAGAAGACATTCGCAGTAACCGAATAAGGTCTAACTTTAAGGAGGGCAAAAGCCAATTAAAGACAGAGAACGTCGTTTTCTTCTACATTGGCTTTTAGCCTTAACAATCTTTGAAAAGGGTGGTGAGAAGTAAGTGGCATCATTACGCGACATAAAATCACGTATAACCGCTACCCAGAAAATGGGTAAAATTACGAAGGCCATGCAAATGGTATCTGCTTCGAAAATGAGTCGTGCAGAGCAAAATGCAAAGGCATTCGTTCCTTATATGGACAAAATTCAAGAAGTAACTGCTTCAATCGCGTTAGGAAGTAAGGATGCAACGCATCCAATGCTGACCACTCGCCCTGTGAAAAAGACAGGCTATTTAGTGATCACTTCTGACCGAGGACTTGCTGGGTCCTATAACAGTAATATTTTGCGACAAGTATTCCAAACCGTAAAGGAACGTCATAAATCCAACGATGAGTTTGCGATTATTGCCGTCGGTCGTGTGGGTCGTGACTTTTTTAAGAAAAATGGCATGAATGTCGTTCTTGATATTGTCGGATTACCTGATCAGCCAAACTTTGCTGAGATCAAGGATATTGCTAGCAAGACTGTAGGAATGTTCTCAGATGGAACATTAGATGAAATTCACATCTATTACAGTCACTACGTCAATGCGATCAGACAGGACGTAACGGAGAAGAAGCTTTTACCGCTTACAGATATTTCTTCAAGCAATAAGCTTACTTCCTATGAATTTGAGCCGTCTGCTGAAGAGATTTTGGAAGTTCTGCTACCTCAATATGCAGAAAGCCTAATCTATGGCTCTCTCTTAGATAGTAAGGCAAGTGAGCATGCTGCCAGAATGACTGCGATGAGTAGTGCTACAGATAATGCGAATGAAATCATTCGAGCATTAAGTCTTAGCTACAACCGTGCCCGTCAGGCAGCGATCACACAGGAAATCACCGAAATTGTCGGTGGAGCTGCGGCGTTAGAATAATACTTATAAAATAGTACAGATAAATAGGCTAGAATTATCTGGCTTAGGCGCTAGCGAGGCGCCTCCGCATTTCGATTTGTCTAGCTTCAGGCGCTATCAAGGCGCCTTCGCATTTCTGATTGTCTAGCTACGGCGCCTACCCCCTCGAGGTCAGAAGCCAATCCGCCTTGAAGGTTACAGAACAACCTTCCAGTCGGCTTGTCTTCTGCTTGTCGGGGGTAAGCAAGGCGCCTTCGCATTTCTTATTAGGAGGGAAAAAGATGAACAAAGGACGCGTTGTTCAGGTTATGGGTCCGGTTGTTGACGTGAAGTTCGAAAGCGGTCAGCTTCCTGAAATCTATAACGCTTTAACTATCGTTAATAAAGCGCGTAACGAATCTGAGGTTGACATCAACTTAACTCTTGAAGTTGCCCTTCATTTAGGTGATGACACCGTTCGTACGATTGCAATGGCTTCTACTGACGGTCTTACCCGCGGTGTTGAAGTAACTGATACAGGTGCACCAATTTCTGTTCCAGTTGGGGACGTAACACTTGGTCGTGTGTTTAATGTTTTAGGTGACAATATTGACCTTGATGAACCAATCGGTGCAGAAGCTCGTCGTGATCCAATTCACCGAGAAGCACCTAATTTCGAACAGCTTTCAACAGAGGTTGAAATCCTTGAAACTGGAATTAAAGTAGTAGACCTTCTTGCACCATACATCAAAGGTGGAAAAATCGGTCTATTCGGTGGTGCCGGAGTTGGTAAAACCGTATTAATTCAGGAGCTTATTAATAACATCGCTCAAGAGCACGGCGGTATTTCTGTATTCGCTGGTGTTGGAGAGCGTACACGTGAAGGAAACGACCTTTACCATGAAATGACAGATTCAGGTGTTATTAAGAAAACTGCGATGGTATTCGGTCAGATGAACGAGCCACCAGGTGCACGTATGCGTGTTGCCTTGACTGGTTTGACAATGGCAGAATATTTCCGTGATGAACAAGGACAAGACGTTCTTTTCTTCATGGATAACATCTTCCGTTTTACTCAAGCAGGTTCAGAGGTATCTGCTCTTTTAGGACGTATGCCATCTGCCGTTGGTTACCAACCAACACTTGCTACTGAAATGGGTAAACTACAAGAACGTATCACATCTACTAACGTAGGTTCTGTTACATCTATCCAAGCGATTTATGTACCTGCCGATGACTATACAGACCCGGCTCCAGCGACAACATTCGCTCACTTAGATGCAACAACAAACCTTGAGCGAAAGCTTTCTGAGATGGGTATTTACCCTGCTGTGGACCCTCTTGCTTCTACTTCACGTGCTTTGTCTCCTGAAATTGTTGGAGAAGAGCATTACGAGGTTGCTCGTAGAGTTCAGTCCACCCTACAAAAATATCGTGAATTACAGGATATTATTGCCATGTTAGGGATGGACGAGTTATCCGACGAAGACAAAATTGTCGTTCAACGTGCTCGTCGTATCCAAGTATTTTTATCACAAAACTTCCACGTTGCTGAACAGTTTACTGGGCAGCCGGGTTCATATGTACCTGTAAAAGAAACAGTCAAAGGCTTTAAAGAAATTCTTGATGGAAAATGGGATCACCTTCCAGAAGATGCATTCCGTCTAGTTGGACGCATTGAAGACGTGATCGAGAATGCTAAGAGAATGGGCGTAGAGGTCTAACTCTAGACCAGGAGGGTAAAATATGAAGACGATTAAAGTCAGTGTTGTTACTCCTGATGGCCCAGTGTATGAATCAGATGTGGAAATGGTCAGCGTTAAAGCAGAAAGCGGAGAGCTAGGAATTCTACCTGGGCATATTCCAATGGTTGCACCGTTACAAATTAGTGCGGTCCGTCTAAAAAACGGAGGTAAAACGGAATTTGTTGCAGTCAGTGGAGGCCTATTAGAGGTTCGCCCTGAGCAAGTATCCATTTTAGCACAGGCTGCCGAAGTATCAGAAGACATCGATGTTGAACGTGCATTAAAAGCGAAGGAACGTGCAGAACAACGCCTTCGCGAACAAAAGCAGGATAACATTGATTTCAGACGGGCAGAGCTTGCACTACAAAGAGCAATTAACCGCATCAATGTTGCGGGGAAATAACCAATCCAAACACCTTTCAGTTATAGAACTGAGAGGTGTTTTTTTGTCTACTTTTGTCGGTTCGTGCCTAAACAAGCCATTGTTCTTGGTTATTCGAGTAACAGCGAAGAGGGGATGCCAACCGATGAATTATTCATATATGTGCAATATGCCTGTTCAGAGGGAAAATAATAATTTGTTAAAATGTGAACATTTATTGACATTTCTCACATACAAAATATATGGAATAAGATTTAATGGATTATAATGGTTGTTAGTTTGAAGGGGGTTGTTAAATATTGGGTCTAATTTGGCGGGATTTGCATTAAAAATGAATAAGGAAGGGTTTCAAGATTCATAGCTTAAATGTGTCTAACCTTTGTCGACACAACTTTGTAACAATGTTATAATGAATTCGGTTACAAAATATAAGATTTAGAAAAGTTATACGACTTTGGAGGGAAGGGGTATGGAGCTTTTAAACTTATATCAGAATAACTATCTGATCGTGGTAGTGTTTCTATGTCTTGGGGTAATATTACCGGTTGTGGCGCTTACTTTAGCTAAATTGCTACGTCCGAAGCTTCCATCGGAAGCAAAGGCTACTACTTATGAAAGCGGTAACGATCCTTTTGGTGACTCAATTGTTCAGTTCAACGTCCGCTATTATCTTTTTGCCCTATTATTTGTGATTTTTGATGTAGAAACGGTGTTTTTATATCCATGGGCAGTAGCCTATGATAAGCTTGGGATTTTTGCTTTAATCGAAATGTTTATTTTCGTATTCATGCTTCTCATTGGTCTTGTGTATGCATGGAAGAAGAAGGTGTTAAAATGGATTTAAAATTAGAGAACATTTCACCAGAAGAGATGGCAGAGGTAGAGAGATCGGTGTTAATGGCCTCACTCGATCAAATAAAAGCATGGGCTCGGAGCAATTCATTGTGGCCAATGACATTCGGGCTTGCTTGTTGTGCCATCGAAATGATGGCTTCGAGTAGTGCGCATTATGATTTAGACCGTTATGGAACCTTCTATCGTAACTCACCGCGTCAATCAGATGTCATGATTGTCTCTGGGACGGTTACAAAGAAAATGGCGCCGATCCTTAGACGCTTATACGATCAAATGGCTGAGCCGAAATGGGTGATCGCTATGGGTTCCTGTGCAACTGCAGGAGGACCGTATGTGAAGTCTTACTCGGTCGTCAAAGGGGTAGACCAAATCGTTCCTGTTGATGTCTATATTCCGGGCTGTCCACCGAACCCAGCTGCGTTAATCTATGGAATCAATAAATTGAAAGAAAAAATCCGTTACGAGGCGAAAACTGGGAAGAAGGTGATCTAATCGATGAGCGGGGAAAAAGATCTAGAACAGCTAAAAAGAGAGGCTGCTGAAAAAGCAAAGGCCGCTGCTCTAGCAAAAAAGAATGCGAAGGAAGAACAGGAAGCAAAAGCCGCTGCAGAGCCTCCAGCAGAGGATGCTGATATAGCAAAGAAAAAAGCCGCCGCTGCCGCCAAGGCAAAGGCAGCCGCACTAGCGAAAAAGAAAGCCATGGAGCAGCAGGAAGCCGAGGCAACAGCGCCAGCGGAATCGGAAGCGTCAGAGGATGACGATATGGCAAAGAAAAAAGCTGCCGCTGCCGCCAAGGCAAAAGCCGCTGCAGCCGCAAAAGCAAAAGCAAATCGGATGGCCGAGCAGGCTGGAGATGCAGCAGGCGACGATGAAAAGGCAAAGGCAATTGCAGCCGCCAAAGCAAAGGCCGCCGCTGCTGCGAAGGCAAAAGCCGCTGCCAAAGCAAAACAAGAGGGCGAAGCAGCAGGTGATGATGAAAAAGCAAAAGCCATTGCTGCTGCGAAGGCAAAAGCAAAGGCCGCTGCTGCCGCAAAGGCTAGAGCCGCTGCAGGAGGAAAGGCAGAAGCAGCACCAGTTGAAGAAGTAAAGCCTTCAGTAAATCAGCCAACCCTTGATAAATATGTCAAAGTGATTGAAGAGCATCTGGGGAAAGAGGTTTTGGAAGAGTCCTATATTAATAGACTCTCAAAGGATGTTCCAACCCTGGTTGCCAAGAAAGACAGCTATTTTAAAGTGGCAGAGTTTTTGAAATATAATGAGCAGCTCGGCTTTGATTATCTATCGGAGCTGCATGGCGTTGATTATGAATCACATATGGAAGTCTATGTTCACTTGTATTCATACAAAAATAGCCAGTCGGTTGCCCTTAAGGTAAAGCTTGACCGAGATGAACCAACAATCGAGTCATTATGCTCTCTATGGGCTGGTGCAAATTGGCCTGAATGTGAGGCCTATGATTTATTGGGAATCAAATTCTCCAATCATCCAAATTTACACCGCATTTTCTTAGGTGAGGAATGGGTTGGTCATCCGCTTAGAAAAGACTATGAACCGTATGATGTGGAGGTGTGACCATGCTCAGAACAGAAGAATTGCTTTTGAATGTAGGACCTCAGCATCCTAGTACGCACGGTGTTTTTCGCCTTATTCTAAAAATTGACGGGGAGAAAATTAAAGAGGCGCAGCCGGTCATCGGCTACCTCCACCGCGGAACAGAAAAGCTGGCAGAAGACCTTCAATATACGCAAATCATTCCGTATACCGACCGCATGGACTATGTTTCTGCAATGACAAATAATTATGTAATCTGTCATGCAGTAGAAACGATGATGGGGATTAAGGTTCCGGAGCGGGCCGAATACTTAAGAGTGATGGCCATGGAGCTTGGGCGCGTCTCCAGTCATTTGCTATGGTGGGGGACATTTGTACTCGATTTAGGAGCGACAAGCCCACTGCTTTATGCGTTTCGTGAAAGGGAAATGATTCTAAATCTCCTTAATGAACTTTCTGGTGCTCGTCTGACCTTTAACTATATGCGTGTTGGCGGTGTCAAATGGGATGCGCCAGAGGGCTGGGTAGACAAGGTAAAAGAGTTCATTCCCCATATGCGTGAACAGGTTAAGGGATACCATGATCTCGTTACTGGAAACGAAATTTTCTTAAATCGTGTAAAAGGAATCGGTAAATACACGAAAGAGGATGCGCTTAACTACAGTTTAAGTGGTCCGAATCTTCGCTGCACTGGAGTAAAGTGGGATCTACGTAAAAATGAGCCTTATTCCATCTATGATCGCTTTGATTTTGATGTACCCGTGCGGGAGGAAGGCGACGTCTTATCTCGCTATCATGTTCGCTTTGCTGAAATTGAAGAATCACTCAAAATTTTAGAACAAGCCTGCGAGCAATTCCCGGCAGAGGGGGAAATTATGGCGAAGGTGCCAAGAATCATCAAAGCACCAAAGGGAGAAGCATTCGTACGTATTGAATCTCCTCGTGGGGAAATCGGCTGTTACATAGCGAGCGACGGCAAAAAAGAGCCCTACCGCCTGAAATTTAGAAGACCATCATTTTATAATCTACAAATCCTGCCTAAGCTTTTAGAGGGAGAAAGCCTTTCAAACCTAATTGCCATTCTAGGAGCAGTTGATATTATCCTAGGGGAGGTGGATGGTTAATGGTACAAGATTTATTGCACTCACCAGCAGGGCTACAGAACTTTCTGATTTTCTTCGGACTTGCAGTCGTATTGCTTTTGGTTATTCTCGGCTTTGTAACATATGCCATTTTAGCCGAACGGAAGGTATTAGGATTTATGCAGCTGCGCTATGGTCCAAACCAAGTTGGGGGTCCGTGGGGGTTACTTCAAACGGTTGCCGATGTCTTGAAGCTTCTATTAAAGGAAGATACGATGCCGAAGCTCGTGGACAAACCATTGTTTATTATTGCCCCTGTCATTGCGTTTGCACCTTCATTTGTAGTCATTGCAACGCTTCCGTTTACAGACAAATTACAATTTGCAGATATTGGGGTAGGTCTCCTTTATTATATAGCGATTTCTGGACTAACAACGATCGGGATTTTGCTGGCGGGATGGTCATCCAATAATAAATACGCTCTTCTCGGTGGAATGCGTGGAGCCGCTCAGATGATCTCCTACGAAATTCCACTTGTGATGTCTGTATTGGGTGTCGTCCTATTAACAGGTAGCATGAACCTCAATGAAATCGTCGCTGCCCAGGAAAATGTCTGGTACATCCTGCTTCAGCCGATTGGCTTCCTAGTGTTCTTTATTGCATCTGTTGCAGAGCTTAACCGGGTTCCATTTGACCTTCCTGAAGCGGAAAATGAGCTAATCGCTGGTTACTTTATCGAATACTCAGGCTTCCGTTTTGCATTTTTCATGCTGGCGGAATATGTGTATATGTTTGCCATGGCAACACTGACAACCGTTTTATTCCTTGGAGGATGGTTGCCACCGTTTGATTTCCTTGGCTTCATTCCAGGAGCTGTCTGGTTTGCCTTGAAATTCTGTGCAGTCACATTTATTTTGTATTGGTTCCGCAGTACGTTCCCACGTATCCGGGCCGACCAACTGATGGAGTTTGGCTGGAAAATCTTACTCCCAGTCGCACTCGCCAATATCTTCCTAACCGCCATCCTAAAAGAGATCCTTAAACTCTTTTAAACCACAGTTCAAAAAGGTACCTGGTACCATCCGTGGACAAAATGCCGAAAGTGTCCACGTGGGGTGGACACGCAAAAGGGAAGATGAACACTTTCACATAAGGGGTGAAAAAACATGCTTGGATTAGCGAAAGGTTTAAAGTATACCCTTAAAAACTTAACGAAGGAAAAGCCGACCTACGATTATCCGAAGAAGCCAATTCCACTGCCGGATCGTTTCCGCGGCATCCAGAAGTTCTATCCCGAGAAATGTATTGTCTGCAACAACTGTGCGAATATTTGTCCAACAGATTGCATTCAATTAACGGGGAAAAAGCACCCGGATCCTTCCATTAAAAAGAAAATTATTGATACGTACGATATTAACTTTGAAATCTGTATCCTCTGTGACCTTTGTACGGAGGTATGTCCAACAGAAGCGATTGTCATGACCAACAACTTTGAGCTTGCTGAATACAGCCGTGATGAGCTATTCAAAAACCTTGAATGGCTGGATGAAAATGACGAGAATGTTCGGAAGGTGAATAAACCATGACGTTTTCAGGTGAATTACTAGCATTTATTATCCTTGCAATAACGGCGGTCATAGGCGGCGTACTTTTGCTCAATTTAAATAAGGTGGTCCACATGGTGGTGGCACTTATTTTGACCTTTGTTAGCATTGCCGGCATTTTCGTCATGCTTTCCGCTGAATTCGTTGCAGTCGTTCAAATTCTTATTTATGCGGGGTCGATTACGATCATCATGCTCTTTGGAATCATGCTGACTCGCCACCGCGAGACAACTGAGGCAAAAGGGGGAGGCCTACGGAAAATTCTCCTTTTATTAGGGGTATTAGGCTTTGCCTTTGCAGTTTATATTGGCATCTACAATCTAGACCTCAATCCACAGGAAAGCACGCTTCATGTAAATAATGTGGAGCAAATTGGAATGGCCCTGTATACAAAGTACATCATTCCTTTTGAACTCACCTCTGTTGTGCTGCTCGTGGCCCTAATTGGAGCGATTGTGTTAGCCAAGAAAGATGATGAAAAGGAGGCGAATAAGGAATGAGCTCAGTTCCCGTTTCAGCCTACCTGACACTAGCGTTAATTTTGTTTTGCATTGGTTTGTATGGGGCATTGACCAAAAGAAACACGGTTATCGTGCTGATTTCCGTCGAGCTCATGCTCAATGCGGTGAACATTAACCTTGTGGCTTTTAGCAAATATGGCATGATACCCTCGATCACAGGTCAAGTCTTTGCCTTATTTGCCATGGCGGTAGCTGCCGCTGAAGCAGCCGTAGGTCTGGCAATACTTATTGCCCTATACCGAAACCGCAAGACTGTAAATATCGATGAAATAAATTCGATGAAAAACTAGACTCTGCTCTCAATAGCAACAATGATTGAGAATAGAGCCTTTCTCAAAAACTAAGACCTGCTTGCTGCAGGCCTCAATCAAACGCGCGAAAGCTTGGGCTAACAACCAGGCAGCGTGTTCTAAAAGGGGATTGTGATATTGATGGAGAATGCATGGATCATACCGCTTTTCCCGCTTTTCTCATTTTTGTTCCTTCTTCTATTTGGGAAGAAGATGAAAGAAACGAGTGCTTATATTGGCATCTTCTTCACGCTCGCAGCTTTCATCTATTCCTTGGTGGTGTTGTTTGACCGCTTCAACCACCCGACGTTTAAAGCCGAAGCAAATTGGCTTTCAATAGGGGATGTTCAATTAACAGCGGGTTTTGAAGTCAATCAGTTAAATGCATTAATGCTCGTCATCGTATCGCTTGTCAGCTTTCTCGTACATACCTACTCAAAGGGCTACATGCACGGTGATGATCGCTTTCACATTTTTTACGCTTATTTAGGATTGTTTACCTTTGCAATGCTAGGGCTTGTTCTTTCCCCGAACCTATTGCAAACGTATATCTTCTGGGAGCTTGTTGGCGTCGGGTCCTTCCTCTTAATTGGTTTCTATTTTTACAAAGAGGAAGCGAAGGCCGCTGCCAAAAAGGCTTTTATCATGACAAGAATCGGAGATGTCGGCCTTCTTATCGGAATGATTCTATTATTCTGGCAGGTGGGCAGCTTCGAGTATGATGAGATTTTCCTCGCTGTTGAAAATGGAGCCGTTTCTGCAGGAATGATTACCCTTACGGCGATTCTAATTTTCATTGGAGCTGTCGGGAAATCTGGTCAGTTTCCACTTCATACTTGGCTTCCGGATGCTATGGAAGGTCCAACACCTGTATCGGCTTTAATTCACGCTGCTACGATGGTTGCAGCAGGGGTTTATTTAGTCGCTGCATTGTTCCCGCTCTTTACAGCGAGCAAGACAGCACTCTTGACCATTGCGGTCGTTGGAGCCATTACAGCAATATTTGCCGCGAGCATTGGCCTCGTCCAAACGGATATTAAAAGAGTACTAGCCTACTCGACGGTTTCACAGCTTGGCTATATGATGCTCGCGCTCGGTTCGGCTGGCTATGTAGCAGGGGTTTTCCACTTAATGACCCATGCTTTCTTCAAAGCCCTATTGTTCCTTGCTGCTGGTAGTGTAATCCATGCTGTCCACACTCAGAACATCGAAGAGATGGGTGGACTATGGAAAAAGCTGCGTCTAACGGGTCCGCTCTTCCTGATTGGAACACTGGCGATTAGTGGCGTTCCACTGTTCTCTGGCTTCTTCAGTAAGGATGAAATCTTAATTGCAGCCTGGGCACATGGCAATACCGCTCTGTTCTGGCTAGCTGTTGTCGCTGCCTTCTTCACTGCATTCTATATGTTCCGCCTTTTCTTCATGGTGTTCACGGGAGAAGCACGTAGCAACATGAAGAATGTGCATGAATCACCAGCTATGATGACGTTCCCAATGATTGTCCTGGGAATCCTTGCTGTTGTCGCGGGCTACGTGAACACTCCTTGGTTTGGCACATTCCTTGGAGATTGGCTTGTAGAAGGAAATGCAGCTCTTGGACACGGTCATATTGAAGGACCAGCCTGGATTATGATCGTCGCAACGGTTGTTTCCTTGCTTGGAATTTTCCTAGCATGGCTCATGTATGGAAAGAGGACACTTTCAAGAGATTGGCTTTCATCTCGAGCGCCATACACCTATAAGCTGCTATACAACAAATACTACATGGATGAGCTGTACGGCGTGACCGTTGTCAAAGCAACGAAATTCTTTTCTGTCTTCCTTAGCTATATTGAGGCCTTTATTGTAGAGGGACTCGTCAAGACGGTTGCCGGAATCGTTCAAGGCTTTGGAAAAATCGGCTCAAAAATCCAAAACGGTCAAATCCAAACGTACGGTACATTTGCCTTTGTTGGTCTAGCCGTCTTAATCGTCATTTATGCATTAACAGGGGGGTACTTAAAATGAATGAGTTCTTTTTATCCATCTTAGTCTTCTCCCCTTTAGTAGGAATCCTGGTGCTTGCCTTCTTGCCAAAGACACAGGAATCCAATATTAAGTTTGTTGGTTTTTTGGCAACCTTGCCAGCGCTCGTCTTATCGCTCTTTGCCTTTTTTCAACATTTAGGTGGAGGGAACATCGATCAGTACGATGTGAAGGTGAATTGGATCCACTTTGGCGATTTTGCTGAAATGGGCTTGTTTAAGATTGATTATGAGCTGGGATTGAATGGATTTTCCCTCATCTTAATCGTCTTAACAGCGGTGTTATCGACACTTGCAGCGATTGCCTCCATTCATATTAAGAAAGAATGGAAAGGCTATTTTATGCTCTTCCTACTTCTTGAGATCGGAATGCTCGGTGTCTTTGTGGCTCAAAACTTAATCTTATTCTTCATTTTCTTTGAAATTACGATGATTCCGATGTTCTTCCTAATCGGAAAATGGGGTTATTTTGAAAAAGAAAAGGCGGCTTATAGTTATTTAATCTATAATGGCCTCGGTTCTGCGATTCTATTGATTGTCATCATGGTTCTGTTTGCCAGAACAGGCACCTCCAATATTGAGGCGCTGGCAAAAATCATGGCGATGGAGGATCCAGCAACGGTTTCGCCTTTTTCTGATTCATTAAAAATGGGATTGATGATTGCTCTTCTCATCGCCTTCGGTGTGAAGCTGCCCATCTTCCCATTGCATACATGGATGCTTCGCGTGCACGTTCAGGCACCACCATCCATCGTCATGCTCCACTCTGGGGTTCTACTAAAAATTGGTGCGTTCGGTTTGATTCGCTTTGGAATGGGGATTTTCCCAGAGCAGTTTGAATCGCTTGCGGTGCTGATAGTTATCCTTGGAGTTGTCAATCTTTTATACGGAGCCTTCCTTGCATTTTTGCAGGAGGATTTCAAAATGGTTCTCGCCTATTCGTCGATTTCCCATATGGGAATTGTCTTGATGGGAGTAGGAGCATTAAATGAAGCAGGGATTCAAGGAGCGATTTTCCAGGTCGTTTCCCACGGGTTAATTTCTGCCTTGCTCTTCTTCCTTGTCGGTGTATTCTACGAGCGTTTCCATACATCCACCATTATGAACCTAGGTGGAATGGCAAAAGGGATGCCACTTACAGCGGGATTCTTGTTAGCTGGGGCAATGGCATCACTTGGTCTACCAGGCATGTCAGGGTTTGTCAGTGAGTTCATGGCCTTCCTTGGATTGTTTGAGGAAATGCCAATCTTAGCGGCCATCGGATGTATTGGAATCATTATGACAGCTGTCTATTTATTGCGTGCCACACTGGGCATAACCTACGGCAAAGCTCATCGTGAATTTGCTGGAGTTACTGATTTGAAAGCAGCAGAATTTGTGCCAGTTTTAGTATTAACGGCGCTGATTGTGTTGATTGGCGTATACCCAAGTGTACTAAGCGAGCCATTGCAAGCCACACTTGAGACTATCATGCTTGGGTTAGGGGGTTGATTTGAATGGATTTAGATACAATTTTGTCATTTGAATGGGGTGCGATGGCACCGGAGTTTATCATTCTAGGTGTTGCGACCATTCTATCCATTGTCGACCTGTTTGCACCAAAGCATTTTAATCGAAGAATCTTGGGCTGGATTGGCTTTGCGGGGATTTTAGTAGCTCTCGGAGCGCTCATCAATTTAATAGAATTAGAGCCAATATCGATTCTATACGATACTTTTAGACTCGATTCTTTTGCCAAAGCCTTTAAGATTCTCTTATTACTTGGCGCAGCCCTCGTCATGATTTTAGCCGTGAGCTATAAGCCGAAGGAAGAGATGGAAGAATTTAAAGGGGAATTCTACTATCTTCTACTGGCAGGACTCCTCGGTACGATGATGATGGCTTCAAGTGGGGACTTAATCACGCTATTTATTGGATTGGAGCTTCTTTCTCTTTCCTCTTATATACTTGCAGGAATCAGGAAAAAGCATTTGCCTTCCAATGAATCAGCGATGAAATATGTGATTAATGGCAGTATTTCAACGGCGATCACGCTGTTTGGAATGAGCTATGTGTACGGGTTAACGGGTACGACAAACCTAATTGAAATGGCTGCTAGTCTGCCGAATCTTGCGGATTCACAATATATTTACCTGCTTGGCCTCGCCTTTTTCATGATTTTTGTCGGCTTATCCTTTAAACTGGCAACCGTTCCTTATCATATGTGGGCACCGGATGTGTATCAGGGGGCAGCAACGCCTGTTACAGCCTTCTTAAGCGTTGTTTCCAAGACAGCAGGCTTTGTCATTGTCCTCCGTGTAATCTTGGTTATTTACTTGAATACACCAGCAGGAGCGTCTGGCGTCGATGCGACTACACGTCTATTAATCTCGGTTCAAGATTACATTGCTGTCCTTGCTGGAGCAACGATGATTATTGGAAATGTCATCGCCTTAAGACAACGAAATATAAAGCGATTATTTGCATACTCAAGCATCGCACATGCAGGTTACCTGCTTGTCGCAGTAACTGCCCTTTCGACATTCATGTTTGATGCGTTATGGTTCTATTTAGGAGCATACCTATTTATGAACTTAGGGGCATTCGCAGTGATTCAGCTGATGACGGAGAAAACAGACAACGAAGATATCGGTCAGTTTGCCGGATTGTATCAGAGGTCACCATGGCTAGCTGTTGCTATGGGAGTATTCATCCTCTCACTAGCCGGAATTCCAGGAACAGCAGGCTTTATCGGGAAGCTGAATATCTTCATGGGGGCTTTAATTCAAGAGCCAGCCCATTATGTACTAGCTTCCGTCATGATCGCAACAACGGTCGTATCGTATTTCTATTATTTCGGTATTTTAACGCAGATCTTCTTCAGACCATCTGCTATCGAAGTGCCAACCGAAAAAACAAAAATGCCAGCTGGAATTGGCGTCGTGATCGGGCTTTGCGTCATTGCAACCATTTTCTTTGGTCTATTCCCGAACACCGCGTTGGATTTCTTCCATACGAATTTCAATGGCTTTAATGATTTTTTAAAGTAGTCTGACGGGGGGAGTCAGATTAAACAAGGGGTTCTATATAGTTCGTGAAAAGAAGGGGAAAAGGGGCCCCTTCTTTTTCTATGGAGTAAGAATATTGTCAAACCCAGTCCAATTAAAAGTCGATCTTCTTTCCAGTCAATCGTGAAACCTTTCCACTGCATATTCGTCAAATAGGGAGGCATCCTTTATTACATACCAAAGGAGGGATGGTCCATGGTCTCAAGCTTTGGGCACCAAGCTTTAATCAGCATTATTTCCCACCTAGTTTTTATTGCGATCGCATGGTGGGCATTACAAAGCATAAATTACGAAAAATTGCTTCGGGGAAACCATGTATTCCAAGCACGGGTACTTTTTATATTATTATCCATTGTCATCGGTTCAACCGTCAGTAATTTTTTCCTCGATTACTTACTATGGTCACAGCAGTTACCCATGATATTCCAATAAGGGGTAAATTCCTATAGAAGTCAGGGCTTATAGCTTGTATTAAAAGGGAAAATATCTAGTAAAGATAGGCCTTCATACCTTTTCTAATTATGAGGATATTCGGTACAATTCTCTTTGTGTGAATAAATCCGACAATTGGGATATTGTCAAAAACTGACGACTCGTTTTTTGTATGCTCTGTCTCGCCTTGGTAACAATGATACTAAGGGGAGGAATACAAAATGGGGAAAAAAATCATTGCATTATTCACATCAATTGGTATTATTGGAGTTCTTTTGCTGTATGTAAATGGGAAAATAGCGATCGCAAACGAGAATCAGGACCTATTGACACTAGTGACAATTTTAGAAAGTGAGAATATAGATATCAATGGATGGTCTCTACACGCAAGGGAAAAATATGAAACAAAACGGCTAGAGGATGTACAAAAGCATGTCGAGCAGCTCAAAAAGAATTTTCCAGATTGGACATGGAGGATTTCCTCTGACGCTAAAAAGTGGCAAGCCATCGCTTCTCGAACGTCTTCCGAAGGAATAGAAGAGAGCATTCAAGTTTTATCTACCCTCACAACACAAAATCCACAAACTTACATGATTTATGAAGCCCGTGGCAAGAATTTTACGGGAAAAACAGAGCAATTTATTAAAGAAGATGTAACAAGGAAAATTTCTGACATTTTTCGTGGAAATACCACATTTTTCTCTTGTATAAAAGGTGAAATCAATGATAAGATGAATACGACTTTGCCTTTTACTGTAAATAAGATACTTGACAAGTTTCAGGCAGTAGAAGTGGAGTCCCTAAAAGAAACAAATTTTATCTCGACATCTGCCTATTCGCCATTATTGGCCAATGGTTTGAGGACAACCAAGAATAACATGAATTTGCAGCTAGGAGTTCGGGCAGAAGGATTAGGCGCCAAAACGACCCTCGTAGTTGGCACACCAATCATAACGATTGAATATTAATATAGAGAAATTGGACGCGGAGGGGAATACACTTGGAAAAAATCATCGTCCGCGGCGGTAGAAGGCTTAGCGGTTCTGTGAAAGTAGAAGGAGCAAAGAATGCAGTTTTGCCGGTTATTGCCGCAACATTATTAGCAAGTGACGGAAGAAGCGTAATTCGGGATGTACCAACTCTCTCCGATGTGTACACGATCAATGAAGTATTACGCTATTTAAACGCCGATGTGGAGTTTAAAAATAACGAAGTCACTGTTGATGCATCACGCGAGTTAAACATTGAAGCACCCTTTGAATATGTACGAAAAATGCGTGCTTCCGTCTTAGTTATGGGATCACTACTTGCAAGAAATGGCCGTGCTCGTGTCGCCTTGCCAGGTGGTTGCGCCATTGGTTCTAGGCCGATTGATCAACATCTCAAAGGCTTTGAAGCAATGGGAGCAACGGTGAAGGTTGGAAACGGCTTTATTGAAGCAGAGGTAGATGGCCGCCTTCATGGAGCTAAGATTTATTTGGATTTCCCGAGCGTAGGAGCAACGGAAAATATTATGATGGCTGCGACCCTAGCACAGGGTACAACCATTTTAGAAAATGTGGCGAAGGAACCAGAGATTGTTGATTTAGCCAATTTCCTCAACAAAATGGGGGCAAAGGTTCGCGGTGCTGGTACAGGAACGATTCGAATTGAAGGTGTCGACGTCCTATTTGGCGCAGACCATACGATCATCCCTGATCGTATTGAAGCAGGTACCTTCATGGTAGCGGCTGCCATTACAGGTGGGAATGTCCTTGTCAAAGGAGCTGTTCCTGAGCATTTAACCTCCCTTATTGCAAAAATGGAGGAAATGGGAGTTATTTTTGAAGAGGAAGCGGAAGGGCTAAGGGTGCTGGGGCCTGAGCGCCTAAGAGCGGTTGATATTAAAACGATGCCACATCCAGGCTTCCCAACGGATATGCAATCACAGATGATGGCGTTGTTACTCAATGCCCAAGGAACAAGCATGATTACGGAAACGGTCTTTGAAAATCGTTTCATGCATGTCGAAGAATTCCGCAGAATGAACGCAGATATCAAGATTGAAGGTCGATCCGTTATCTTAAATGGCCCTTCCAATCTTCAGGGAGCGGAAGTAGCGGCTACCGATCTTCGCGCTGCAGCTGCTTTGATTTTATCAGGCTTAGTTGCAGAAGGAACCACGAGAGTGACAGAGCTGAAGCACCTGGACCGTGGCTATGTAAACTTCCATCATAAGCTAGCAAATCTTGGTGCAGATATTGAACGTGTTAATGACATGGAAGAAAGAGTTGCGATTCAAGAGGCTTATATTGCTGATTTAAATGCATAAGAACTCACCAAAAACCGTGAAATGGTCTCACCATTTGCGGTTTTTATTTTTGCTTTCAGAATGGCGGATTTTTTTTCTCACCATAAGATATTGTGGATGAGACTTGCGGAAATTATACACATTTTTAGTTCTATTGGCTTGTCCATTCCCATATGTATAAGTGAATACAAACTTACATATGGAGGCTCTAGCATGAAAAATATGAAACCAATCGCCGTTTTAGCCGCAGTACTATTTGCCGTCACACTGATCATTCCGACAGCACTGGTCCTCCCTTTTATGGAAAAAACAACGGGCAAGCTTGATGAGGATCTTGAAGGGAAAGAAATCAAAGTGGAATCAAACGAGCCCGCTATTGAGGTAGCGGTTTATCGCGCCGGTCAGGAAAAGATTGAGAACCTGCCGCTCGAGGAATATATTGTAGGGGTTGTCGCAGCAGAGATGCCAGCAGATTTTGAATTAGAAGCCCTAAAGGCTCAGGCGATAACAGCAAGAACTTATTTTGCGTACCTAATGAATGGAGAAAAAAAGGGTGTTCCTGAAGGTGCCGATGTGACCGATACGGAAAATCATCAAGTGTACAAAAGTGATGAAGAGTTGAGGAAGCAGTGGGGGAAGGATTATCAAAAGAGGGTAAAGAAAATTCGTGAAGCAGTTCAAGCAACGAGCGGACAAATTTTAACCTATGAAGGAGCTCCGATTTATTCTGCATTCTTCTCCACAAGCAACGGTTTTACAGAGAACTCTGAGGATTACTGGTCGAGTCCACGGCCGTATCTAAAGAGTGTGGAAAGTCCATGGGACGTCAATACGGAAAAATTCAACGGGCAAAAGGTAGTATCTATTAAGGAGTTCGAAAAAAAGCTCGGTGTAAAGCTGACAAATAGCAGTGAAGTTGGCAAGATCCTCGAAAGGACAAAGGGCAATCGCGTCGGAAAGGTCGATATCAACGGCAAAGTATTGACCGGAAAGGATATTCGGGAGACACTCGAACTAAAATCCTCCGACTTCACCTGGGAACGAAAAGGAAAAAATATCGTCATTAATACAAAGGGTTTCGGTCATGGAGTAGGAATGAGTCAATTCGGGGCAAACGGGATGGCCAAAGAGGGAAAGACCTATAAAGAAATTGTCCAGCATTACTACCAGGGAGTTCAAATTGACACCGGGACCAACCTCCTTGCCAAAGTCACCGCCAAAAAATAACAGGCTCTTAAAGAATAGGGTACAGGATCCAAGCGATTCGTGTACCCTATTTTTGTTTGTGAGGGTAAAAGTTGAGTATACGGCTTATTGGTGCCTGAATGGAGAGAGAATAGTGAGAAAGAGTACTCAATAGGGGTCATTGACCCCTGAACGGATGGAGAAAAGAGAGAAAGAGTGTCCAATAGGGGGTATTGGAACCTGAACTCCTAGAAAAAAGACAGCACGAGTACCCAATAGAGGTTACTGGATACTACACCTAGTCAGAAAAGAGCTCAATGGCCCCCAGATATTTGCTCACCTCATTTCCCTACAAAAAAGCCACTAAACCACCGAAACCCATGCCTTCGATAGCCTCGCATAACAAAATAATAAGCCACTAATACCCCAATCGTATCCTTTACAAAGTCAATGACGGTTGCTGAGCGGTATGGAACAAAGGATTGATGGAATTCATCGAGCAGACCATAGCTAATTGCAATCCCTGCACAAACCATGCTCAAGCCCCTTGAAAATTGTCCGCTTGTTAAAACAGCCGCAACCGAAAGCAAATACAGGATTGCAAACTCCACAAGATGCATGGACTCTTTGAAAAAGCGGTCAACGGAAGAGTCTGGGAGTTCCACGACAGCATTATGCGGCAAACTTGAAAGAATCCAAACCAATAGCATGTAAGCAAACGGCAGTAGCCTCACAACCCATTTCAAAAATCTTTTCATAATAATTTCCCCTATCCAAAAGGTCTTTTCCTACGAAAATGGTTATGAAATGGCCTTACAACCGGCCATTTCGTTTCATACTAGGTGGCGATACAAATAGAATGAGTAGCGCTTTTTTACGTTTTCTCAAAGATTACTTTATAAAAACTATATTTAGGTTCAACAAAAATTTTTTTTAAAAAAAGCGCCTTACATGAATAATCTTAAAGACTTTGTCGAAAAATAAACCAAAAAAAATTTTTTACAAATGTATATATTTGGCTGAATCTGTTCAGAATGGTTGCTGAGGTGATGAAAATGAGAGAGGAAGAAAAGAAACGATCTTCTCAAGATTCAAAGATTAAGCGCTTCATGAAAAAGCGTTGGGTGTACCCTAGCCTATATATTGCAGGCGCTGCAATCATTCTAACCGCGGTTCTCTGGTTCCAAAACAGCAACAATGCCGATAACGACAAACAAATCGATTACAAGGCCACTGATCTTTCAGGTAAGAAGTTCCAAGAGGATGCTCTGGAAGTTAATAGGGCGATGGAAAACTTCTCTATGCCGGTAGCAGATCCAGATTCTGTTGTCATTCAAAAAGAGTTTTATGATTTTGATGGCCCAGAAGAAAAGCAAGAAGCAGCGTTGGTTTCTTACAATAATAGCTATCGTCCAAATACGGGGATAGATATTACGATGGAAAATGGCGAAACCTTTGATGTTCTGGCTGCCTTAAGTGGTAAAGTAACAAGTGTACGAGAGGATGCACTTCTCGGCAATGTAATCGAAATTGAGCATGACAAGGGTATTGTAACACAATATCAATCCGTTACGGATATTGGTGTGAAGGTTGGGGACCAGGTCGAACAGGGGCACATCCTTGCAAAAGCAGGAAAAAGCTTATACAACGAGGAAGCTGGAACACATTTGCATTTCGAAATCCGCAAAGATGGGGTAGCGGTTAATCCAATTGACTACTTCAACAAGCCGTTAAGTGCCTTACAGGAAGCAAAAGTGACCGAAGGCAAGGAAATTGATGATAGCGGAAAAACAGATGATTCAACAAAAGAGGAAAAGCCAGCACCTAAAGAAGACAAGTCGAAAAATGCTGATGACAGCAAACAAGATAAGACTAAAGATGATGATGCAACATCTGACGAAGAAGACGCTGATAAAGCAGACTCTTCCGACGCCTAATAATATCCAAAAGATAGGGAACCCGCTTAGTTGCGGGTTTTTTCTTTTTTAAGAGTACATTTCCTAGCTCCATTTAAAATAGCACGGAAACACCGGCTTTCTTCCCAAACACCGACTCATTAAGATAGGCACCATTTCCATCAAAGGATTTCATACCGTCGAAAAAATACCCCCTCAGACATATATCAATCCGAACCGACAAATTTCTCGGGAAATAATGGAGCTACCGTCGATTTTGGGCGGAGGTTTTAGTGGAGCAGCTTCCGATATTTAAGCAACCCCGAGGGTAATTCCCCGCAAGCGACGGAAAAAAAGAGTCCAGCTCGGTCTAAACTCCTGCAAATTGATTGACTTTTCGAAAAAATCACCTTATGCCTTGTCCCTATTGCCTTTTTCGTGCATATTCCTTAATCCAAGCTAATAAACTGTTACAAACCTTACAAAGAGAGTGTTTGAGGTGAGGGGTCGTTTGAGGATGAGAATGCATATATAGTTGGGGACCTGATTATTTCCTGAAATTCAGAAGGCAACGTGCTTTCTGACGCACTTTGTGTGCGGTAGGCAGTACTTGATGAAGCGATGAAAGCGAGTCTCATTTCACACTTCTCACATCCAATTTAGGGAGGGCGAGTGGTGTGCACGATTACATCAAAGAGAGAACTATCAAGATTGGAAAGTATATCGTGGAGACGAGAAAAACGGTTCGCGTCATAGCGAAGGAGTTTGGCGTATCCAAAAGTACAGTCCATAAAGATTTAACAGAGAGGCTTCCTGAAATTAATCCAGAGCTAGCTAATGAAGTTAAGGAAATCTTAGATTACCATAAATCAATTCGCCATTTGCGTGGTGGTGAAGCAACAAAAATGAAATACAAGAAGGAGGAGCTAGAAAGCGAGCCCATTCGAAAGTAAAGGCTAGACGGCCGTTTTAATGAACGAACCAAAATGAATACGGATATCTTCCTTGAAAATATTTAGCAAAGTGTCAAACAATTTTTGACAAATTGTTACTTTATTTTTAATAAGTATGGTAAAATAGTCAATTAGGATATAGTGCATTTATAAAAACAACAACAGGTGATACGTAAGTGCTATTCTTAGGAATTTCCTAAGGGAAGTATTTTGAAGGAATAGATTGGGATATTTTCAAGGAGGAAACGAAAAGCATGCTCGCTAGGGATATTGGAATTGATTTAGGAACTGCTAACGTGCTGATCCATGTAAAAGGGAAAGGCATTGTGCTGAACGAGCCATCTGTGGTGGCGATTGACAAGAATAACAATAAGGTACTGGCTGTCGGTGAGGAAGCAAGACGAATGGTGGGTCGTACTCCGGGAAATATTGTGGCGATTCGACCACTTAAAGATGGAGTTATTGCAGACTTTGACGTGACAGAGGCGATGTTAAAGCATTTTATTAACAAGCTGAATGTCAAAGGCTTTTTGTCAAAGCCACGGATTCTTATCTGCTGCCCTACAAACATCACAAGTGTAGAGCAAAAAGCGATCAAGGAAGCCGCTGAAAAGAGCGGAGGAAAGAAGATTTACTTAGAGGAAGAACCAAAGGTAGCGGCCATCGGAGCGGGGATGGATATTTTCCAGCCAAGCGGAAATATGGTCGTCGATATCGGCGGAGGAACGACAGATGTCGCGGTATTATCAATGGGAGACATTGTAACCTCTGCTTCGATTAAAATGGCTGGAGATAAATTCGATAGTGAAATTCTTCAGTATATCAAACGTGAATACAAGCTACTCATTGGGGAGCGAACAGCTGAAAATATTAAGATCCAAATTGGTACGGTATTTCCGGGCTCTCGTCATGAAGAAATGGAAATCCGCGGGCGTGACATGGTTTCTGGTCTACCTAGAACGATTACCGTCAATTCTGAGGAAATTGAGCTGGCTCTTCGCGAGTCTGTTTTCGTCATTGTTCAAGCGGCAAAGAGCGTTTTAGAGCGCACTCCACCAGAATTATCAGCTGACATCATTGACCGCGGTGTTATTCTAACAGGTGGGGGAGCCCTTTTACATGGCTTCGACCTACTGTTAGCAGAGGAATTAAAGGTGCCTGTGTTGGTTGCCGAGAACCCAATGGACTGTGTTGCAGTTGGGACGGGCATTATGCTTGATAACATCGACAGGATTTCTAGTCGAAGATTCGGCTAGGCCGCAATCGATACGAAAACAGCCTTTGGCTAAAAAACTCATCGCGTAGCCGCGTGTATCAACAGCTCTAGAAGGGTGATGAGGACCAGTGAACGAGCTGGTACTTATCACCATTTCTTATTTCGAGAAAAAATATAATGTTTATTTGACTGATTTTTTTTATAATAGGAATATATGGCTTTTTGACGAGGACAAGCAGGACTCTTTTTTCAGATGCATCAAGAAGTATTTGGTCGTTTGAAGGGTTTCTAACGGATATGCGTTTGAAAAAAGAGTCCTTACGATGGGGTGAGCGAATGTTTAGAGGATTTTATACGGCTGCATCAGGGATGCTTGCACAGCAGCGCCGAACAGAAATGTTAACGAATAATATGGCCAATGCGAATACGCCAGGCTATAAAGCGGACCAATCATCCTTGAGAGCCTTCCCAGAAATGCTGCTGAAGCGCTTTGACCAAGAGAAGGTGCCAACTGAAAAAGGCTTGAATCTCCCTTTTAACAAAACAGTAGGACCGGTTAATACGGGTGTCTACATGCAGGAGGTTATGCCAAAGTTCGTCCAAGGAGATTTGCAGGATACGGGGCAAACGACAGACCTTGCATTAGTGGATATCATCATGCCTCGAAACCAGGAAACAGGCGTTAACGGCAGCGTCTTTTTCACCGTGCAAAATGCGGCTGGGGAGATTCGCTATACAAGAAATGGTGACTTTACTTTAGATGGACAAGGCTTCTTAACAACCGCGAGCGGCAATTATGTCCTTGATTCGAATGGAAATCGAATTCAGCTGTCCAGTGACCAATTCACCGTGAACGAAAATGGGATGCTGCAAGGGGCAGCTGGAGAAACAGCATTCTTAGGAATCAGCTATTCAGCCGATCCATATAACCTCGTCAAAGAGGGCGATGGCCTCTATCGCACAGGTGATGGAGGAGCTTTAGCGGATGCACGGGGAGCAGCGGGTGTTCAATTTTCACTGCAGCAAGGAAAATTAGAAAGATCCAATGTAGATATGAGCCGTTCCATGACGGATATGCTAACGGCCTACCGGGCCTTTGAAGCGAATCAAAAGGTATTACAGGCCTATGATAAAAGCATGGACAAGGCTGCCAATGAGGTTGGAAGAATCGGATAAGCGTTAGGCTGAAAGGAGGTTAAAGCATGAATCGAACGATGATCACGGCAACGAATACATTATCACAGCTGCAAAAGCAATTGGACATCATCTCCAACAATATGGCGAATATTGATACGAATGGCTTCAAAAGGAGAGAGGCAACCTTTACGGAACTGATGTATCAGCAGTTTAATAATCAGCGTAATTTAGCGGCGGAAGTGAATCGCCTTACCCCAAATGGTATTCGTCAGGGCACTGGGGCAAAGCTTGCCCAAGCGCAATTAGTGATGACACAAGGTCCGATTAAGACGACGGATCGTCCGCTGGATACCGCTTTTACAAAGGAAAATCAGCTCTATAAGGTGCTTGTTCAAACCGAAGCAGGGAGCGAAATTCAATACACACGGAATGGAGCATTCTACTTATCCCCCGTCGGCGTGAATGAACTTGCTCTTGTGACAGCTGATGGCCATTCTATTGTTGATGAGTATGAAAATCCTATTTACATAACGGGAGAGCCGAAGGATTACAGTATTGATCCGAATGGTAGACTGACCGTGACAAAGACAGATGGGACGGTTCAAGCCTTTAATCTCGCCGTCGTCCAGGTCAACAAACCTCAGTTCCTAGAGTCAAAAGGGAATAATCTGTACGGCCTGCCAACGAATTTTGCCCAGTTGAATGTAGGGCTGGAGGAGATTTTTACCGATTTAGTGGGTCCTCTTCGAAATGAAATCGGGATTCAACAAAATGCCCTAGAATCCTCTAATGTCGATATGGCAAAGGAAATGACGGACCTTATGAATACCCAGCGCACCTATCAATTTCAATCGAGGTCCATAAGCATCGCTGATCAGATGCTGGGACTTGTGAACGGAATTCGTTAAAAAAACCCGCCTTAAAAAAAGGCTTATTTTCAAAATTGTTTTCAAGGAGAAAGATCATGTCGGTAAACAGCCAAACACGAGAGCAACACAAACAAGCAAAAAAGGAAAAGTTTGAGCAGGCTAAGACAGAGTCTGCACAGGGTGGAAAGCGGAAAAGGATTCGCATTCGGCTTATTCCATTATGGCTGCGTCTCATTATCCTTTCGTTGTTCATCGTGATAAGCGTGATTCTTGGAGCAATATTTGGCTATAGTGTGATTGGAAATGGTGAGGCAAAGGACGTCTTTCAAAAATCAACCTGGACTTATATTAGGGACCTGATTGAGCATAAATAAAATCGTTTTTGAATATGAGTTTACTACTCCTTATGGGAAAAGTCGGCATTTGTCGGCTTTTTTTGCGTTTGATCTGCCCTTGCGTAATGGAATGACTTCACTTACAATAGGGATATAAAACCTAGTATTAGTAGGAGGTACTAATAATAATGCTTGATATTCATCAGATTAAAGAGATCATCCCACATCGCTATCCCTTTTTACTAGTGGACAAAATATTGGAAGTCGAAGAAGGAAAAAGAGCAGTCGGTATCAAGAATGTGACAGCCAATGAGGAGTTTTTTAACGGCCATTTTCCTGATTATCCAGTTATGCCAGGAGTTCTCATTGTTGAAGCCCTCGCACAGGTAGGAGCAGTGGCTATTTTAAAACAGGAAGAGAATAGAGGAAGATTGGCTTTCTTCGCAGGAATCGACAATTGCCGCATAAGAAAACAGGTCAAACCCGGTGATCAACTACGTTTGGAGGTAGAGTTAACCCGGGTGCGTGGGTCGTTTGGGAAGGGCAAGGCAATCGCTACTGTGGACGGGGAGGTTGCTGTAGAAGCTGAAATTATGTTTGGCTTAGGTGAGAAACAGGAATAGAGAGGAAGAAACCCGTTGCTTTTTGTTTTTTTGAAAGCAACAATGTTTGC
Source organism: Anoxybacillus andreesenii (assembly GCF_030813005.1). Lineage (NCBI taxonomy): Bacteria > Bacillati > Bacillota > Bacilli > Caryophanales > Anoxybacillaceae > Anoxybacillus > Anoxybacillus andreesenii. Next base: position 184,736 of record NZ_JAUSTU010000002.1, on the reverse strand, counting down.
GAAGAGATCCTTAAATTTTAGTGTAAGATTTTTTTCCATTTGGGGCATCCTAACATCAGACCGTGGTTTAGGTCAAATTTTTGAAGAAGAGAAAGGGGCTTTTTACTTATGATGAAAAAGCTTTTGGCTTTGTTAGGATGCTCGATCTTGTCCCTAATGGTCATGGCTGGTTGTGGGAACAATGACAATGATCAGAACCCACCACCTGAGAACAATAATGGGGATATCAATGGAAACTTAAATGATAACAATAACGGGACAAACGTTACTCCTAACCGTGGCAACAACAATGACAACAATGATGAGAACCTGGATAACGATAAGGATATGATGAAGGACAATAACGACCCGGGTGAAGATATCATTGAGGATGATTTAGATGCAAAGGATAAGGATAATAAGGATCGTTAGCACATGGAATGGGACAGGGTGAGAACCTGTCCTTTTTGCGTCGAGCGGTTATTGTAGACGTTGAATATGGACATATTTGCAATTAAATAATAATTGTGATAGGCTTTTTCACAATAGTGGTCTAGAGAAGCTGTTAAGACTGAACCTTTTTATAGGATTTTCCTTGGGTTTTGTGTCGAGATATGTTAGAATTTAGTATTGGATTTCATGAATTTTTTGTCATATTTAACTTATTGTGATAAAGTAAAATAAGTATTTTGCTTTGTTGCCAATGTTTCTGCCTCACATCGATGATATTGCCAAAGTCAGTTTCCGGTTTTAGATAAAGTTTGGGGGGTACTTTTACCAGAATGTTTAAAGATCTTTCACCAGGCATTAAAATTAGTATTACACGCTCAATCACAACCACGTTCGAAAATTATATGAACGATATTGGTTGGGACGAAAATAAATTTAGTATGGAAAAATTTGTTGACGAGTGGCGGAAGTATATTAATTCGAATTCATCCTGGTATGATAAAATAAGCGATGATATTAAGAACAACTCCGTTTTTCATGAGGAGCTAGCAGCAAAGATTAATGAAACCATCGACAAAATTCTATCTGAGGAGCCAACAAAGGAGCAGATGGAGGAAATCGAGAAGCTTCAAAAGGAGCTTGGGGAGGAATATGATTTCTCCTGCAAAACCGAAGCCAAATATGTGATTGATTTGCTTAAAAAAGAAATAAAAAAAAAGCAGAACAGCTAATGCCTGCTAGCGACAAAGCGTTGAAGATGGCGGCGATTATGTATTATCAGGTTTTTGGAGAAGAGCTTCCCCTTTATGACTATAGACAGCAAGATATCAATTATATTATAGAACAATTGAATTTGAAGATTAAGGAAGATCAACAAATCTTTAAAGCCGATATCCTACATTAAAAGGCAACACTTAAAAAAGAGAACTCCCAAGTGGGAGTTTTTTTACCTATATGGGTTTATTGCTCTTTCATGGAAGCCAGCTTGGGCTTTGTTTGCATTTTCATTTTAAATTCTTCCATTAATGCGTCGCCAGATAGGCCTTTTTGAAGAAGGTCGTCCAGCAGCAACTCCGAATAATTACTTCTAGTCCGTTTTAGAAACCCTTCTAAAAGAACGCTAATATTTTGGTCGAAGGCATGAAGGGATTTTGCTTTCACTCGGAATGGAGCTGGATCATTTTCCTTTTTGGTAATCACGACCTGCACCAGTAATTCACTGTCTTGATCAATGGCCTTTTGAAAAAGGTCCAGGAATGATTTATCGGTATATGCTTCGATGAGCCAGGTGTTGTTTTCATCCTCTTTGTTAATAATCAAACCATCCTCTAATGGAATATCCTCAATTTTATTCTCTCTTACAATGTGCAAGGAAACTAATTTAAATGTTTTCATAGAAATTCCCTCCATTTCCAGTGAAAAATTTCCTTCTAAAAATTATAACATAACCGTGACACAATGCGAACGATACCTAGTTAGAAATGGTGGGGCTCGATGACATAGGTTTTTTGCTCTCTGTCGCATTTTGTCGAAATGTTTTTTGTCGAATATGAAAAATCGCTATTTACCCCGAATTAGAGCCCAAAGATCGTATTTTCGCCCTTTTTTGACATGTAAAGGAATCTTTTGCCCCGAATTTCAATCTGAAATGACAAATTTGTCTGTTTTACCTCTGCAAAGACTTTTTATATGATTGGGGCATCATGGTAGAAAGGAGTCGAAAAATGATCAATCAAGTCACATTAGTTGGAAGATTGACGAAGGATCCAGAACTGAAGGTTACGACGGAAGGTAGTTCGGTTGTGAATGTCACCCTGGCAGTAAACCGCAATTTTCGCAATCAAAAAGGAGAGATTGAGACCGACTTTGTCCAATGTACCATATGGAGAAAAAATGCGGAAAATCTTTCTTTGTATTGTAAGAAGGGCGCACTTATTGGCATTACCGGACGTATTCAGACGCGAAACTATCAAAATGAGGAGGGCGTACGAAAATTTGTAACAGAGGTGATTGCAGAATCGGTTCGATTCATCGATACGAGAAGGGACCATGTGGCCCATGTTGAAAAAGAGGTGACGACGACTTGAGTGAACCAATTAGCAGAGAAAAGAGCTTCGAAATCCTACTCGAAAGACTAATTATGATGGTTGGCAAATCCAATGAAAGACATGAGCATCTTTACAACCGCGTTCTTCAGCTAGAACGCATCCTCCTAGAAGAATCTTCAGAAAACCTTCGTGAGAAAAAATCCTTTATTTCATGATATGTATGAAACTCACTTATTCGAACCGATTTCCTCTGACATCCCCATTAGATAGAATCAAGCATATCCCCGAACCCTCATCTTAACGGCGGCTATACACCGCCGTTTTTTGTATGGGGTTAAAGAATGTACTGTCCACCTGAGGCGGACAAAAGGGAAGAAATGTCCATCGGCGGTACCAGGTACCAGCCTGACTCGGCTGGTACCTGGTACTGTTTTAGGTGAGGTGGATGAGGTCGCGCAGCTCGTCGGTGGAGAGCTCGGTGATCCAGCTGTCGCTTTGGATGATTTGGTCGTTGAGCGATTGCTTTTTCTCGAGCATCAAATCGATTTTTTCCTCAAGGGTGCCGGTGCTGATGAATTTATGGACATGGACGAAGCGCTTCTGTCCAATGCGGTAGGCACGGTCGGTGGCCTGGTTTTCGACTGCGGGATTCCACCAGCGATCATAATGAATGACATGATTGGCAGCGGTGAGGTTCAACCCTGTGCCACCCGCCTTCAAGGAAAGAATAAAAACAGGGAATTTTCGCTCCTGGAATTGCGTAATCATCTCATCCCGTTTTGACTTTGCCACACTTCCGTTCAGGAACGGTGCCTCAATTCCGAATCGATCCTTTAGCACCTGACGAATCATTTCGCCCATTTCAATATATTGGGTGAAGATCAGGCAGCTCTCATCCTGTTCGAGTACGGCTTCAACTAGCTCGGTTAGCTTTTCCATTTTCAAGGAGCGCTCTAGCACCTGCTTAGGTCTCGCTTCCTTCAAATAGAGGGCGGGATGGTTGCAAAGCTGCTTCAACCGACCCAGCAGCTGCAAAATGAGACCCTTTCGCTCAAAGCCTGTCAACGTTTCAAGCTGAGCGAGGGTATCCTGGACGAGCTGTTCGTACAGGGAGGCCTGCTCGGCCGTAAGCGGGCAATACTCCTTTTGCTCCTGCTTATCCGGTAGATTCAAGGCCACCTCTTCATCCTTTTTCGTTCTCCGCAAGAGGAATGGGCGAATCAAGGCCTGCAGCTCCTGCACCTTCTCCTTATTATCATCCTTTTCAATTGGAAGAACATAACGCTTATGAAATTGTCCGAGGCTACCTAAGAACCCATGGTTCGTAAAATCAAAGATGGACCACAGCTCAGATAGGCGGTTTTCCATCGGGGTTCCCGTTAAGGCGATATGATGCTTCCCCTTTAGCTTGCGAACTGCACGGGACTGCTTTGTGTTGGCATTCTTAATATTTTGCGCCTCATCGATCGCAATCGTGCTCCATTCCACCCGCTCAAATTCGGAAAAATCGAGATGTGTCAAGCCGTAGGAGGTAAGGACAATATCAGATTCGCTAACCGCATCCTCAAATGCACCCTCCTTCAGTCGATTCGTCCCATAATGCAAATACACCTTCAAATCGGGTGCAAACCGTTCAATCTCCTTCTGCCAGTTGCCGAGCACCGATGTCGGACAGATGATCAGGGCAGCGCCGTCTGGCTCTTTTTCTTGAACAGCTAGCAAATAAGACAGCAGCTGAATCGTTTTTCCAAGCCCCATATCATCGGCAAGACATGCCCCGAATCCATATTGGCGCAGGAATAATAGCCAGCTCATGCCTAAGATTTGGTAGGGTCTTAGCTCGCCATGAAAGCCCTTCGGCACTGGTTCGAGCGGAATTGTTTTCACATCCCGAAGCTGCTTAACCATTTGCTTCCACTGGCGATTGAGCTCAATTTGCACGCGAGCAAAGGCTCTTTCGTCCTCTGTCAGAGCCTCATCAGTATTTGCATTCATCAGCTCCTGCTCAATCAAGTCACGAACATGGAGTCCTTCCTTTTCGGCCCGCTTCATCAAATCCTGAATTTGCCTCACGAATCCAGGGTCGAGCTTAATCCAGCGCCCACGAATATAGACAAGTCGTCGCTTCTCCTCGACAAGCTGGTTAAATTCATCCTCAGATAGCTCGACCCCATTCATGGAAAAGCGCCAATTATAGTCAAGCATCGCCTGCAAGCCAACGAACGAAGGACGGTGGCTCGAGGTTCCTTTGAGCTTTGCCTTCACCTTTAGGTTCGCATCCTTCATCGCCTGCCACCAGGACGGCAACAGTATTTCTACCCCTAAAGCGAGCAGCGTTTCACTTGCATCCGTCAAAAAGAGCCATGCTTCCTCCTCTGTCAATGCGCTGGCTATTCCTTTTTTCCCTTTTAGCCACGGAAATAGCCCAATCCAGCGCTCCTCTTGCCGTGAAACTCCGTCCAAATAATCGAACCACTCCTTCGGCATATTGGACTGATCCTTCACATCCACGATGAGGTCAGGTTCCTTTTTCCCCCGCAGAAATATTCCTAAATCCCATGTTCCATCGATATCGGCAGGCTCCTCCAAGCGCAGACCAATGGTAAAAGGATGGTTGTTTTCCTTGACGCCCATCCATTCGCTCCATGTTTCCTCATCGAAATAAGCGGCCAAGGCACCAGGGGCAATCGACTGATTTTGCAGGGCTTCAAGCCTTTGTCCAATCTTCTCCCTCCACTCCTTATTTTTCTCGAAAAAGGTGTGGAGTGAAGCGTTGAACCAATCGGCCACAAAGTCGCCAACGGGAACATCCTCTCCAATGGTTTGCTCCCAAAAGGAAGGTCCAAACTCATTTTTCACACGCTCTGGAAGCCTCCAGCGGAATTCCTGCTGTGAAAGAGCGGCAAAATCCGGCACCCACTCCTTTTCCTGAATTGCTTCATAGATTGGCTCGGCAGCAGCAAGGCAAATTTGCCCTGTCTCATCCCAATCCCACTCAATCAAACGATTGAACGACTCCTTCGCAAGCAATGTCGCTAATTGCCAGCCGTTGACGGCTACACCATGCCCTTTGTCCTCAATCAGCATGCCGTAGTAGCTCTCCTCATGGCGGTTAAAGAGCAGTCCCTTCCACTCGGAAGGCATGACAAACCTGTCGTCGCATTCAGCTGTCAAAAAAAACTGATTATCCCCAATCGGCTCAATATTTATCGTTAAGGCATTCGTGCTAAGCATGGAGCTTCCCCCTTTCGCATTCCTGCTGAAATGCGCGCAGTCGCTTCGTCCGTTCTAATAAAAGGTCAAGAAACTGCTGCCAATCATCCTGTCGTTTTAGCTTTTTATAGATCGTCCGTAATTTTTTCAATAGCTTCACGGCTTCCCGATAATTGCCGCGGTTCTTCATCTCAATATGCTGCTGAATCGCTTGATGATAGAGTGGAAGCAGGATGTCAGGCTGCTCCTTTTGCAAAAAGCGAATTTTCTCAGTCGAGATAGAGCTCAAATCAAATCCTAAATAAGCTTGTAGATCACACCACTTTTCATAGGAGCCCATGTCAAACAGAAATTCATCATAATAATGGTAGCTATAGGGCAGTGTTTGAATGAGTATTCTCTCATAAGCTTCGGTTTTTTTTGTCTCATTTGCGTAGGCCTGAACCGTTCGAATGGCCAGTCGCGAAAAGTCAATACGCGCATAATGCTCGTTTAGGGATTGCATATACTCTCTTGCATGAGCAGTGAACATCTCCACATAGGGCCCCATTCGCTTCCAATCCTTCGCAGCGGTTAGCTTTTCTAGCCAATAAATCATAAAAGGGGTCGAAAAATTCTCTAGGTCATGCAGTAAACGAAGGGCTTTTTCATCTTCACAAAGCATGATACATTGGTGGATGGTAGCCATGAGGACTGGTAATGTTTTTTCAAATCGTCCCAGATCGGCAAGCTCTTTTTCGTGCCAGGATTTCTTTTTAAAAAGCCGTGTCCACAGGATCACATATAAATGAGTCCGTTCAAATTCCAGCACAAAGTTTTCCGATACAAGCTTTGTCGAATCATTCTTTAGCCCTTCAATAAAATTGTCAAAGGCAAAGGGCAGGGCTTGGACATTGAGTTTCTCCACTAATTCTTCCACATCATCGATCATAGTGAAGAATACTCCACGATAATAACGGCTAATTTCGTCCTCGGTGTAACTGTTTTCTGTACTCAAGCGGAGCAGGTTGATAAAGGTATGGATGGACGCAACAAGAAAATAGAGCTGACGCCATTCCTGTTCGACAGGCGCACCCGCTTTCAGCTTGCGCGAATAGGCCTCATACAGAGAGGCGACTAAGTAAGGCTTACGATTTTTCGTAGCTTGCATGATTGATTCGAATCCTTCTTGAAAACGCTGGACCCAGCGGTCATAGTCTGGCTTCATGCTTCCAGAGGTCTTAAGGAGATCTTTTGCACGCTGGATGCCCCAGGTATGTGCAGCTTTTCTTTCTTGAATTGGCTGGCGCCAGCTTTCCACCCATTCCGAAACGCTCCCAACCATGGCATAAACAAAGAGAAAGGCAGCGATCTGATGACGACATAGCCCATCGGCTGGGCAGGAACAGTGGCTAATTTGTAGGAAGTTCAGGTCGAGCTCGACGTGGACGCGGGTCACATCCTGTACTACCGCAAGTATTTTCTCATCTTCTAGGCGAACCTTTGAAACAAGGCCTTGCCGATACAAAAGCAAGCCCTTCTGAACGAGCTTTGCATCCTCTTCTTTTTCCGACCATAGTAGGTTCTTTAAATCAGCTGCAGCCATGTGCAGCAACTCTTTATATTTATCTGGAATCGATGACAATTTCGATACCTCCAAACTGCTTGTGAAGGCTCTATTCTCAATAAGAAAACAGCCTGTGCAAAAATACCGTATTCTCTATTATAACAAAAATTCATGGGGGACGGAGGAGGAACTCTAAGTGGTAAGAAAGGATCGTCAGTGAAAAAAATATTACTATAGTTATATTGCAACGAGGATTTCTTCAAAAAGACAAGATTATGTGCTGTAAATGCGGGAAATTCCGGGTTTTTGGCGAAAACATAGAAGAAAATTTTATGTTTTAATAGAAAAGTAGGAAAACGCAACTTCCTTTTTTAGAAGGCGGCGCCTATTGTTCAATTCTTAAATTGAACAAATCAATCTCCATTTCACACCTCGGGTTACTGAGGTGCTTTTTTCATTCTTTTTTCCCATAAAACCCAATAATATTACCCTCAAAAAAGAAAAATAGTAAATTTCAACTAAAAAATTTGAAAAAATGAAGGATTTTTCAAAAATGTTTAGAATATTATGTTAATACGAATGGAGGTGGGTGGGTAACCAATCATGGCGTTGTGTATTGGAAGATGGACAATTTAATAAGACAATTGTGGTGCACGACGGAATTTTTCGCACACCTAACTCCATCTTGATATAGATTCATCAAGCTAAGGGGGTATACAGATGGAGGCAATGAAGTTATTTAAGGCCGAAATGGCCAAGCTTTTCACAAACAAAGGGGTACTCATTTCCGTCATCGCAGTCTTGTTAATCCCAATTGTCTACGCAGCCGTGATGTTATCAGCAACTTGGGGGCCTTATGACAACCTCTCGAATTTACCAGTAGCGGTTGTCAATAAGGATAAGGGAGCAATGTCTGGTGACGAACCAATCAACGTAGGGAAGGATCTCGTCGAGGAATTTAAGGAAAGCAAAAGTCTAGGCTGGAAATTTGTAAGTGAAGAAGATGCGAAAAAGGGACTCAAAAATTTAGACTATTATATGGTAATTGAAATTCCAGAAGACTTTTCAAAAAATGTCACGACGGTATTAGATCCGGATCCAAAGCAGCTTGAGCTCAAATATATCCAAAATGAAGGGCTCAACTTTATGGCTGCTCAAGTAACAAACAGTGCAACAGAAAGAATTCGTGAGCAACTAGGAAACAAAATTACACAAACCTATGTGGAAAATATTTTTGCACAGCTTGGGGAAGTGGCTGATGGCTTTAAGTCCGCAGCAGATGGATCCGAGCAAATCCATTCCGGAACGGCAGAGCTAAAGGATGGCACTGGTCAGCTTCTATCAGCACTGACAGAGAAGTCCGGAGATATCAACAAGCTAGCGAGCGGCGCCAAGCAATTGGAGGCTGGAACTGGCGAACTTTTGACATCGCTTACATCGAAACAAGGGGATATTTCGAAGCTGGCGAATGGAGCGAAGGATCTGAATAATGGGACAGGGTTGCTTTTGCAGACGCTCCAAGGGAAGACGAAGGATTTAGAAAAATTATCCGCTGGAGCAAAACAAATTGAAGCAGGCTTAACAGGCTTAAAGGGTGGTTCCCAACAGGTATTGGTTGGACTCGAAACAGCTAAAAAAGAGCTAGCCACTGGCCTACAGGCTCTACAACCAGGTGCGGAGGGTCTAGGGGGCGCTATTAGCAAGCTTAATGAAGGTACCCAGAATCTTTCTGCCGCAACAAAAGGCTTATCCGATGGCTTACAGGCTTATCTAGCAGCAAACCCGAATCTTCGCAACGACCCGAACTTCATGAAGTTAGTGGGTACGGGGCAAGCTGTATCAGGAGGTATGACTGAGCTATCAACGAATATGGGGAACTTAAATTCTCAAGTAGGTGGTCTTGTATCAAAGCTTTTACCTGGACCTGGTTCACTGCTTGATGGGTTTGACAAATTAATTGCTGGTCAAAAACAAGTATCTGATGGTGCTACTGCTTTAGCAGCAGGTTCGAATCAATTAGCTGCCGGAACATCTGATCTTGAAAAAGGTTGGAAGACTTTAACGAGCAGCGTTGCGACTCTTCATTCAGGGGCAGGCCAAATTTCAGCTGGTAACCAAACGGTTGATCAGGGCTGGAAGCAGCTTTCAGCCGGTGCTTCCAAGCTGAACACTGGAATGAAGCAAGTCAGTGATGGAACAGGGTCCGTTCAAACAGGCTGGGGGACCTTGACAGATGGCGTTACCAAGGTTGATGAAGGTGTTGGTAAGCTGAATGCAGGTAGTGAAGAACTAGCGGAAGGTCTAAAGGGCGGTGCTGAAAAGACAAGTGCCCTGAAGGTTACAGACAAAAATATTGCTATGTTCTCATCGCCAGTTAATCTCGTTCAGGAAAAGGTGAATAATTACCAATACTACCGTGATTCAACAGCGCCATACATTTTATCGCTTGGATTGTTTGTTGGAATTCTGATTATGTCCTTTGTGGTTGATTTCAGAAAGCCAGCGGATGTAACGACCTCGGGTGTTGCGTGGTTTATCGGGAAGTTCCTACATCTATCCGTGTTAGCGATTGTTCAGGCACTGGTGGTTTCAATTTTTGCCTTAGTATTCTTAAAGCTTCAAGTGGGCAACAGCATTGCCTTCATCTTGTTTGCTTGCGTGGTTAGCTTAGCGTTCCTGGCGATTGTCTTCTTCCTTGTTTCTATCGCAGGAAATATTGGCCGCTTTATCGCATTTATATTCATCGTCCTTCAGCTTTCAACAACAGGCTCCAACCTACCAGTTGAAATGCTGCCAGAAGGATTACGCTCAATGAGTAAGTTCTTGCCATTGACTTACACGAATGCTGGATTTAAGGCAGTTATTTCCCTTGATCATATGGGCTCTGCCTGGTCGAATGCATTGGTGGTTATCGTATTACTTGCTGTCTTCGCCGTGTTGGCACTAGTTGTATCAGCGATTAGAAAGGGCCGACCAACCGAAATCGATGTAGCAAGATAAAATCTGTATTATCTAATAAAATGAATGGCTGCTCATTCATTTACTTGAAAACCGTTTGGTTCATGATGAGCCAAGCGGTTTTTTCCTCTAAAGCGGTACCAGGTACCTTTTTGAACGTTCATTCAAAATAGGTACCTGGTACCGTTTAGTCATATATTGCGTGCCGATTTCCAAATATTGTTGTAAAATAAGGAAGATAGTTCATGACATATTTTTGGGGGATTCTAAATGTTGTTTCACGTACAGCTGTGGAGGGGGCTAAGGACGCCGTATATAAGCTCTCACCAACTAAATAAAGCAGAAAAATATTCTGGCATATGGAAAAAAACGTCGCTTCTTCTGGTTGTGACCTTCGTACTAGCAACGATCTCGGCCTATTTCGGCATTGGTAGTGAGCAGCTATCCAAACTAATCTATGAAACTACGGATACACAACTTTCCACTATTAAAGCTCTTTTTGCAATGGGACAGGTTCTTCAATCAGTGCTCGTAACTGCTCTTATCATCTTTTTTCCAGCCCTTATTTTCTGGATTTTCACTGATGTTGAATACCGGAAGCTCGTGGTTATGCAGCTTTATGCTGCGAGTATTTTTCTAATTGAAAAAGCTCTCATTCTCCCAATGAAGTTGTATTGGGGATTAGATCATGCATCTTCTCCCTTTTCAATAGGGGTTATTGCCCAATATTTAACTGACTACGAACTAATTTCCAACTTTTTCGGTGTCATATCATTATTCTCCATTTGGGTGATCATCCTTCAATTCAAGTATTTGCGAGTCATAACGGAAAAAAGTGCAAAGTACATCTTGATCCTAACCCTCTCTATAAATCTCTTTATGTGGGTCTTTTTCGCACTTTTTACCTTTATTAAATTTGAGGTCTTATTCTAAGGAGGGCAACAAGAATGAATTGGAAAAAATGGAGCGTCGTCGGTATGATTGCCCTCTTTGTTGTCGTCAATTTCTTTCTGATTTTTAAAAAAGACAGTGAAGTGGCACGATCGAAATACATAAATGACTGGAGAACAGTTAAGGAACAGAATCTCGTTTTAACGAAACAGAAAGAAGGTGTCGTAACACCCGCTGAAGAGGAAAATGTCTACTTCCAAAATGGAATGGGGGATTTCGGGGAATTCCTTGTTACGGAAGGGGAAGAGATCCACTCTGGTACACCTCTTTTTGAATACTCTCCTAAAAATGTAGAAGCAACCATCAAGAAGCTCGAAGCGGAAGTCACGAAGCTAAAAAATGATCGGGATGCCATCAAAGAAAACATAAGTAGGTTAGAAAAAATTAGGAGTGACTTATCGAAGAAGAAGGAAAAGGAAGAAGACACTTCAAATAAGGATGCAATCGACAGCACCATTAAAGCACAGATTTATGAAAAAGAATCACAGCTTAGTAGAGTGGAAGGCGAGATTGAAAGACTGGAAGAGCTAGTTTCGATTTCTGAGGACGACCTAGACGGCTTAAAGGTAAGCAGCACGATTTCCGGTGTGGTAAAAAAAATCAGTCATGATCTTCAAAACCCAGTGATGACAATTACTTCCTCTAAGCAGCAAATCAAGGGGCTCCTAGATGAAGAAGAGATCTTGGAAGTTGAAGAAGGCATGAAGGTCATCATTTCCTCCAAGACATTGAAAAATAAGCTAGAAGGGGTGATTGCTAAAATTGCGGTGAATCCAGAGCAGGAGCCACAGGTCCATGTAAATAGTCAGTATGAATTTGTGGTAGAGTTTGCTGAAGTGGGAGATGACGCCTTCGCTGATAAGAATGATGCGACAGAGGCAGAGGAAACGAAAGAAGACAAATCCGACCAAAACAGGAATGTAACTGATGAAGATGAGGAAGCTGTGGAAACAGAAGATATTCCCTCGAAAGTCTTCAACGGTGCCCATGTTGATCTCAAAATCGTCATTAAGGAAGTAGAGGACGCACGAACTTTGCCTGCTGACACGATTCGCAATGGATATATCTATGCTCTCAAGCAGAATGGCAAAATTGAAAAACGCAAGATCAAAACGGGGATAATGGTGAATGGAATCTATGAAATTACAGAAAATGTTGAAAAAGGAGAGCTTGTCCTCAACAATCCAAGTAACATCAAGAACAAGACAGCATTCTTCACCCCTATTGAAGTCAGTAAAGTAAAGAAAAAGGACTTGCAGGGTATGAGGAAGAAGGAAATATTAAAGTATTTGGGACAAGGGTTGCTAAGCAATCAATAAAGGCTCTTTTCTCAATCTTTGTTGCTTTTGAGCCTGCATACATAACAAAAGGGACCCGGTACTTGTATAACGGGTTCTCTTGAAGGGGACAAAATAAGTAAATTGCATACCAAATCGCACACTTACTGCATTGTTTGAGTAGGTGTTTTTTGTTGATATTGAGCCATTGGTAGCATTTTTATTATTAAAATCGCACTCGATTTAGCATTAAATTAACCTTGTACATTAGCTGTTGTATAATACTATTTTTCTGCGATTTTGATTACTGATTTTATGTTCATTTTTTATATCAAAGGCCCTATTATTGCTCATTGTTGATTTTCGTGTAGGTACGAAAATTCATAGGCGGAGAATTTCCGGCTAATGCTAAGAGAGAAGCCCAAGAAGCAGATATAAACGGAGATATTCCGATTAACTGCTCTAAATAAGTCAAAATCCAAAGATTTGGATAAGATAAACGGAAAACCTCCCCTTATTTTTAAGGAAATATGGGTATTTCCCAATTTAAACGGAATTTTTCCGTTTATTTTTCAAAGACAGTAACATCAACATCCAACAGTTGATAAATTACGATAAAAAAACTGCGATTTTTAGATAAAAACGCAGTTTTTTCATTGCTAATTTATTGTGATATCATATGTTATTTTTGTTTTTTGTCCCCAAAAGAGAACCAGTTAATACTTGTATCAGGTCCCTCTTTTAATTCAAAACAATAAGGAAATCTTAATAAAACCTCTTAAATCCATCAAAGCGTTGTTTATAATAGGCTTCGTTTAGATTTGAAATCATAACTCCCTTAGATGAACTTGCATGAATGAATTCATTGTTTCCTAGATAAATCCCCATATGAGAGATTCCCGATTTATAGGTATCATTAAAGAAAACCAAATCTCCCACTTTCGGCGAATCTACATAATAAGATCTGCTGTAATATCCCCCTGTCGATTGGCGGCTAATCTTTGTGCCAAATTCGTTAAAGGCATAGTAGATGAAACCACTGCAATCAAAGCCATTGAGTGTGCTACCGCCCCATAGATATGGAGTTCCTACCCATTTCATCACTTGATTAATCAGATTCATTGCCTCTTGAGCAGGCGCTTCCTCTTTTACAGGATTTTCTTTTTCAGGAGTATAAGATCCTGTAATCTTTAACTTTTGGCCTACATAGATCAAATCAGAAGAAAGATTGTTCATTTCTTTTAGGGCTGATACGGTCATACCGAACTTTGAACTAATAAGTCCCAGTGTATCTCCCTTTTGCACGATATAATCAGATGTGCTAACAGGTTGAGATGGTTTCGTCGCTTGGCTTTGTTCTTTACTTTCCACTTTGTCTGGAGCGGTTGAAGCGACAGACACCTTAAGTTTCTGTCCAGGATAAATAATGTGATGGTCAAGATTATTCCATTTCATTAAATCAGTCAAAGTAATCTTATGTTGACTTGCGATTTTACTTAATGTATCTCCTTTAACTACTGTGTATGTAAGAGTTGCTGTTGCAGGCTTAGAAGACACTGGAGCTATATCGGCTGCAGAAGATGGCTTAGATGTTACCGGAGCTGTAGCGGGACTACTAGGCACAGAAGCTGTTGTAACCTTAAGAATTTGATTCACATAAATCAAATCGGTTGAAAGGTTATTAATAGTCTTTAGCTCGGTAACGCTTGAACTGTGTCTCTTCGCAATTTGCGTCAGCGTATCTCCCTTTTGAACCTGATAGGTACTCGCAAAGGCGTTCGTTACAAAGGTAGATGACAACATAGCAATAGTCGTAATGGCTGCGACCTTTTTCTTCATGATATGACACCTCTCTTTAATTTACGCTGTTATTACCAATATTCTAACATAAACTAACAAACTATTACCCATAAATTTCAACAACAACCGCATAATAATGGGAAACTCCCTTGATTGTCCACCCCACACGGACAAAATCGCTCAAAAGTCCACAGGCGGTACCAGGTACCGCCTGTGGACAGATCGTCACATTTGTCCACCGACGGTACCTGGTACCAACTCATAAGATAATATTCTTCCATAATTTGGTGTATACGCCAATTTGGTTGAATGCTAGAATTTAGGAAGATATAGGAGGTTGGAATGATGAGAAGAATGTACTTAGGGGTAATCGCAGCTGTGTTTTTTATGACTTTTCCCCTCATTTCTACAGCTGCTTCGATCAGCTTCAAGGATGTGAGCACCACCCATTGGGCAAAGGAGGAAATTACATATCTTGCAAACAAAGGACTGATTAAGGGTTATGGGAATGGCATTTTTGCTCCCAATGATCTGATTATCGCTGAGCATGGAGTGCTCATGGTGGAAAGAGCGACGCACACAAATATTTCATTTCTAGAGGACAATCCAAAGAAACCATTGACGAGAGGAGAGGTTGCCAGCCTATTAGCAACGGCTTTCGATCTGCCCGAAGAAGAAGTACACGCTTTCACCGATGTGAATAGCAACAACTCGTATTATCAGGCCATTAGTCAGCTCACCTCTAACCAAATTGCCATTGGATACGAGGATGGCTCCTTTAAACCTGATAAAACAGTAACAAGAGCCGAATTCTCTGTTTTCTTAGCAAGGGTTCTAGATACAAAATTTCGCAAAATTGTGACTCTACAACAACAGGCAGAGCAAAGAATCATCGTAACGGCTACCTCCAAGACCACCGCCAACGTACAGCTCCAGCAGCGAAACGGCACAAAGTGGCAGAATGTCAATACTTCTTACAAAGCCGTCATTGGTAAAAATGGCATTGGCAAAACGAAGGAAGGCGATGGCAAGACGCCGACAGGAACTTATCTTCTTGGGACGGCCTTTGGATGGGGATCAGCGATCTCCAATCTTAGCTACCCATTCAAAAAGGCAACTGCTCATGATTATTGGGTGGATGATGTTACCTCCAGTGATTATAACCAATGGGTCAACTACAACGGGGATCCAATCAAACGATGGAAGTCCTATGAAAAAATGACTCACCCTCTATACAAATACGGGGTTATCGTTCGTTATAATGACGATCCGATTATTTCAGGCAAGGGTAGCGCCATTTTCCTTCATACGAAAAATAGCACAACCAACTATACATTAGGTTGTATTGCGCTCAATGAAAGTGACTTAATCACTATTCTCAAATGGTTAAACGAGACGAAAAAGCCAATTATCATCATAAGATAATCGAGTTTTTTCTTCCATAATTCACTGAAAGATTTCTACAAGTAATCAAGATATAATCAAATTGTAATTTAACTGTAAAAAAACCTATTTTCCAAAATAATAGAAATATAGACATATATTTCTGGAGAAAAATAGGTTTTTTTGCTAGATTGGATGTAGAAAATGGTAGAGAGGGGAAAATAAATGAAGAAATATCTCACAGCCTTCCTAGCGCTGTTGCTGTTTTTTGTGTATGTGCCAGTATCGAAGGCAGCCGATGATATTAAAGGTCATTGGGCTGAAAAAGACCTTCGAGCCCTAGTTGAGAAAGGAATTATGACTGGGTATCCAGATGGAACTTATCAACCGAATAAAGCGATTACGAGAGCTGAATTCGCAAAGCTTGTGATGACCACATTAAAGCAGTTACCAACGGATAATGGGGGATCAACGAATTCAGAAGCTCCAGAAATGAAGGACCTTAACCCTAATGATCCATCTCAATGGTACTATGCGGATGTGATGGCTGCTATTCAGGCAGGAATTATTACTGGGTTTGAAGACAGCACGTTTCGACCAAATCAGAAAATCACGCGTGAACAAATGGCGACGATGATTATGAGAGCTGTAAATGCAAGAGAGATTTATTCAGAACCAGCAACCCTTAGCTTCAAGGACAAGGCCAAAATTCAATCCTACGCAAAAGAACATGTTCAAAGAATTGTCTATCTCGAAATTATGAATGGAATGGATGGAAATGTCTTTGCTCCAGCTCAAGATTCTACTCGTGCTCAGGTTGCAGCTGTATTAGTGCGAATGATTAATAAGATCATGAATGAACCTGAGGTTATCTACACGAACTACAGCCTTACACTAAATGAAATGATTAATAAGCAAATGGCAGTCTCTCCACAAACAGATAAATACCGTAATGATAAAGCATACGTGTCTGGGGATAATCTTACGAACCTTGTAGATGAAAATGGGAAGAAATATGGTTTTATCGAAAATACGACTTCTCTCGATGTCTATGAAGGACCTGGAACAAGTTTCCGCAAGGTTGGGCGGATGACCTCCATTTTAGAGGCACCAACCAAAGTTGAAATCTTGAACGAAGTGGAAAATGATAAACTAGAAAAATGGTATGAAATCAAGTATGGTGCATGGCGCAATGCTAAATCAGAGGATGTTGCCTACTATGTGAATCCCAAAAACTTTACTCCTAATACCAAAGAATACTTTCAGTTTCTGTTGTTGTCAAAAAGAGCGGGAGTGACGGCGACCGAACTAAATAGCAAAATCTTAACCTCTTCAACTGGGATTCTTGCAGGAAAGGGACAAGCCTTTATTGATGCCAGTAAAAAGTATAATATTAATGAAATCTATCTCGTTTCCCATGCTCTGCTAGAAACAGGAAGTGGAAGCTCTAAGCTAGCAAAGGGGATTACAATTGAATCAATTGTGGAACGTGACAGCAAAGGGATCCCTAAACTAGATGAAAACGGTTTGCCAAAAATGAAGACAGTTCCGAAAAAAACGGTATACAATATGTTTGGAATTGGAGCTTATGACAGCTGCCCAGAAGAATGTGGTGCTGAACGTGCCTACAATGAAGGATGGGACACTCCTGAAAAGGCGATTATCGGCGGTGCCAAGTACATCTCAGAGGATTATATCAACAACGCCTCCTACAAGCAGGACACTCTTTATAAAATGAGATGGAATCCAGCAAAACCGGGTACACATCAATATGCCACAGACATTGGCTGGGCAGCAAAGCAGGTAAATCGTATTCATCAGATGTACCAGCTATTAGATTCTTACTTGCTTTACTATGATGTCCCGGTATACAAATAGCAATCGATCAAAGAGAAGTAACACGAAGAGTGCTGCTTCTCTTTTTATAAATTTCCCCCAAATTATTGACGTCTTCATACATCCACAGCAAGAAATTTTGAGAAATTCCCCACCGTTTATGGTATATTATTTAAGAATTAGGCTCTTTTCTCAATATGGTTGTTTGATGCAAAGGATAAGAATACTGCCAATGATCTATGCGGTCTACTCATAAACAGCTGAGAAAAGTGCCTTAGTTATCACATTTGTGGTGCTGTGCTACATTCTAGAGGGAATGGTCGGCATTAGGACCATTCCATAAACATATTCCATGTAAAAACGGCCAAGAATATTTCCCTTGTTAAGGAGAATACAAATGAACTTAGAGAAAGTCGATATTTTGGGAATTCCCTTTGTGAATACAACGAAAGCGCAGTTTGTAAAAAAGCTAGATGAGCACCTTGCCAATCAAGACAAGGTATTTGTCGTAACGGCAAATCCAGAAATTGTCATGAAAGCAAGGGAAGATGAACAATATAAGAAGGTAATCGATCAGGCTACCTATATCACGGCGGATGGAATTGGTGTGGTCAAAGCAGCACAGCTATTAAACAAGCCCATCCCAGAACGAGTGACTGGGTATGATACGATGCTGGATCTCCTCGAGCTTGCACAGGAAAAACAGTATAGCATCTACCTACTAGGCGGGCAGCAGGAAACCTTAGAAAAAGCCGTCGCAAATATTAAAGCCAGCTATCCAAAAATCAATATCGTAGGCCAACATAACGGCTTCTTCGATTGGAGCAGCAACACAATCCAACAGGAAATCAGCGAGAAAAAGCCAGATCTTATTTTTGTGGCCCTCGGCGTTCCTAGACAGGAAAATTGGATTGCGCAAAACCTCTCAGCTTTTGAAAAAGGGGTCTGCATTGGGGTCGGAGGCAGCTTTGATGTCATCGCAGGTACGGTTGAGAGGGCCCCAGAAATGTGGCAAAAGGCCAACCTGGAATGGCTCTATCGGTTAATTAAACAACCAAGTCGTTGGAAAAGGATGCTTGCCCTACCTCGATTTGGTCTCAAAATACTAAAGGTGAAAGTAACGGGAAAATATGAATAACTTCTTAAAAAGCACACTCATTCTAACAATTGCCACCTTAGCATCTAAGATTTTAGGAAGCATATTCCGAATTCCATTGCAAAATATTGCGGGGGACGAGGTATTAGGAATATTCAGTCTCGTCTATCCGGTCTATATGGTGGCCCTAACCCTGTCAGTCGCAGGGATTCCAGTGGCCATCTCTCAGCTTATTTCTCAAGCCACCGTGCAAAACGATTCGGACCGAATTCACAAAATTTACCGAACAGCAACCATATTAACGATTCTATTTGGGGTTATCAGCTTTACTCTTATTTATAGCTTCTCAGGATCCTTAGCAAATATGCTTGGTGGACCAAGTACGAGGCTATCCCTCATTGTAGTTGCTGCGACTTTGCTCATTGCACCATACATGGCTGTCTACCGCGGCTATTTCCAGGGATTCCAGGATATGAGACCAACAGCGGTATCCCAGGTCTTAGAGCAATTTATCCGCGTGGGCTTTATTCTAATCATTGCCTACCTACTGGTGCAGAGAAACGAAACAAGTGAAATTGTCTCAGGTGGGGTCATGTTTGCCTCGATATTAGGAGCATTAGCTTCCACCGTTTTTTTATTATGGACATTTAGCAGGTCATCCCTAAAACCGAAGGCATTATCGAAATACACCTTTCAGCATTTTAAGGACATGAGCAAAACCATTCTGCTCATTTCGCTCCCAATCTGTATCGGAGCGATTACCATGGCGCTTACCAATACGATTGATTCGCTAACCATTCCAATGAGTTTGCGGAATGCGGGGTTTGCAGAGGATAGCATTAATCATACGTACGGAATATACAGCAGGGGACTTACCCTTGTACAGATTGCGACCGTTTTCTCGTCATCGATTGTGCTGCCGCTTATCCCGTTAATGACAAAGACATTGGCGGAGAACAAGATAAAAGAAGCAACCACAATTATTGAAAGAACACACCGCCTCACTCATCTCGTGTCATGGCCCGCGGCATTTGGTTTGTTCGCCTTAACACTACCGCTAAACCTCGCTCTCTTTACAAATTTAGAGGGAAGTGCCGTGCTTAGTGTGATCGGAATTAGTGCTGTGTTTACTTCCCTTTCAATCTTAGGGACAGGCATTCTTCAAGGGATGAATAAGGCGAATATAGCTGCCTACATTATTTTGGCAGCCGTCATCGTCAAGGTAGTAACCAATATGCTCTTTGTCAAATACTTTGGTTTGATTGGAGCCGGGTATTCAACTTTACTGGTCTATGTCATTATATTTGCAGCAAATACGTATGTCATTTGGAAAACGGCTCGTTTCAACATTTGGAACAGGCATACTACAGCGATGGTCGCCTCTTCGCTGGTGATGGGAGCAGTCATTGGAATACCGACACTCTTTTTCCAAATGGAGGCATGGAGCCGGACCCGTGCGCTTCTCTATTCGACTATCGCTATCATGATTGGAGCAGGCATATACTTTGCTTTGCTTTTACTAACCAGAACAATCAAGCTTGAGGAGCTAACCAAGCTTCCTGTAATAAGCAAGCTTTTCAGGAAAACACATAACAATGGGAATACGACATCTCAACAACAGAAGGGGAAGGAGGCAAGGAAATTGAAGAAAATACTATGGGGAATCATCATTCTTTCTCTTCTATTGTCCTTACCTGGTATTACAAGCCGGTTCCAATCAGAATGGAAGAATCGGACCTATGAAATGGTCATGCCGTTTGAAAATGTCGCTGATCTTGTACGTAGAGATCCGCATTTGGAAGAAACTGAGGTTCTTAATCGTCTAAAAGAAGCTGGTTTACAAGGAGTCAGCATCGAGCCAGATACGATTAAGTCCCTTGAGGAAAAAGGGTATGTCACCACCCTCAACTACGAGAAGCTGAAGGAAATGTCCCTATTTGATGAAGAATTCGAACAGCTTATCCCAGAAACTCCATCTGATGGACTATATGTCATCATTCATGAGGGAACAGAAATTACCGATCAAATTGCGACCTCTTTTGAACATACAGAACAGGTTACGTTCAAAGGAAGAGATTTAGTCTTTGTTCAAGGAAAAGAAAAGAAGATTAAGGAAAAACCATTAGGCTTTTCCCCAAGAAAAATTGCGCTCATTAAAGATGAAGGGCTTCCGGTTATCCTTAGACTCCCAAATGTTGATCTTTCGGAGGATCCGTTTCTTTTCGAACAGGTGCTAGAGCTTGCTGGGGATGAGACCAATCGAATCCTCTTCATGGGGGAGGATGTGCTCGGATTTCCACAATCCAATCTCATTCGAAATTACGCAGGACAGTTGAAGGAACATGGATACGGTGCCTATGCCATTGAATTTGACGACCAGAAAGGCTTCCATACTTTAGCTTATATGTTAGATATGAATATCATTCGCTTGCACAGCTTAGCATTAGAAGAGGTTGCCAGCCCTCAAGTGGGGGTAGAGCGGGCTGTTCGTGCGGTGAAGGAGAGAAATATTCGTTCCCTCTTTATCAAAATGGAGGAGGACAAGGACCCACAAGCAACGCTAGAAAAAACAGAGCAGTTCATGCAGGATGTTCAGAAGAGTATGCCAGGACTATTCCATCTTGGAAAGGCACAGCCTTTTGAGGAAATTCATATTCCTACATGGAGCTACATTTTTACCTTGCTTGCGGCGGTTCTCTTTATTTCATTGGCGGTCCTTAGCATCCTAAAGAAAAATTGGTTATTCTACCTGTCTGTTCTCGGATTAGGTGCGGTCAGCCTGCTCTACCTTGTAACGGGTAAAATGATGCTGATTCAAGGCTTAGCCTTGCTCGTGGCTTTGGCAGCACCGGTGTTCGCGATTCTTCCAATTGATGAAAAACGAGGCATCCTTCGTTCCTATGGACGAGCTACCCTCATCAGCTTGTTGGGAATTGCCATCGTCATCGGCATTCTCAATGGCAATGAATTCTTGACAAAAGTTGATGTCTTTAGAGGTGTTATTCTTGTCTATGTATTCCCGATTGCGTTCATGTTCATCTATGCGATTTGGGGAAACATCAAAACCTTGCTTAAATCAAATGTCATCTACTGGCACTTAGCTGTCATTGGAATCATCGGGATTGTTGGACTATACTATATCACCCGAACTGGTAACGAGGGCTCGGTTTCCTCAATTGAGTTAACCATTCGTCAATACCTAGAAAATCTGATGTATGTTAGACCGAGAACGAAGGAGTTTCTCATTGGCTTCCCGCTCTATGTACTAGGCCTATATTTCGTTCCGAAGAATAAAAAAGTAGCCGTGCTCCTATTTATTCCGGGAGTCATCGGCTTTCTATCAATCGTCAATACGTTTACCCATTTGCATATTCCGATTTATGTGTCGCTTCTACGCACAGCCTATAGCCTTGTGCTTGGACTAATCGTCGGTTTTGTCTTCATCTATCTTTATAAATTGGCTACGAAAATCTATCATAGCCAAATCAAGCCGAGGTGGTTTTCGTGAGAATCGTTCTTTCAGGCTACTACGGTTTTGATAATGTTGGGGATGAAGCCATTCTATATTCGATCATTCAGGCCTTAAGAGAAGAGGATGCTGGAATTAAGATAACGGTGCTATCCAATCAGCCCTCGAAGACGGAAAGGGTCTATGGAGTTGATGCGGTAAACCGCTGGAGCATGAAGGAGGTCTTTTCCGCTTTGAAAAAAGCAGATGGCCTCATCAGCGGGGGAGGAAGCCTGCTGCAGGATGAAACAGGCTTCCGCTCCATCCCTTATTACACGGGGATTATGAAGATGGCTCAAATGCTGGGCAAGCCAGTGTTTGTATATGCACAGGGAATGGGCCCGATTAACAAAGGCTATAATCGAAAAATCGTGAAGCATATTCTGAAGCGAACACAGATAACGGTTCGTGATCAAGCTTCTAAAAATTTGTTAACGGAAATCGGATTACCCAATCCAATTGATATCGTGCCTGATCCTGTATTGGGAATTTCCTTGCAATCACAGCAAAGCGATTGGTGGGATGCCCAAGGCTTTGAAGGCCCTGTGTTGACGGTGTCCGTACGGGACTGGTCTTCACCTGTGAGTTTTAAGGAGAAAATCGCTAAAAGCTTAGACCAGGCTGCGGGGGATGGGGCGACGATCGTATTTATCCCAATGCATGGTGAGCATGACGACCAAACATCCAAGGAAGTAGCTGGAATGATGACAGCGACAAGCCACATCGCCCCATACGATGCATCCATAGAGGAGAAAATTTTAATGATCGGCCAATCCAATCTACTTGTCGGTATGAGGCTCCATGCTCTTATTTTTGCTAGTGTGGTGGAGACCCCATTTATCGCCCTTTCCTACGATCCGAAGATTGATGCCTTTGCAGAAATCAGCGGCCAGGCAGTAGCGGGCCATGTGAATGAGACGGGCTGGGATGAGCACTCCATCTACCAGCTCATCGCGAATAAGCTTGAGCATGAGCAGGAGGAAATAGCACAATTGCGAGAAAAAATCCTTCCGCTTCGACAAAAAGCGAAGGAAACTGCACTTCAAGCGCTTGAATATTTCAAATCCTATTAAGAGTCCTTGTAAAAGAGGGCTCTTTTTTAGTTTTTTAGCGGAAGAAATCCCCTTCGATATCGGTCAAACCCAATGCCCTATGAATCTTTCGTCTTATTTTTAGTATTTGCGACAAGGATTTCCAAAAATATGTTACAATATGACAGAATGATACTTTAATAGGGAGGGTAGAACAACAAATGCTACAGAAATTCGTCTATCGTATCTCCATCCTTGTCGTAGCCTGTCTATTTCTCACATCCTTGGCGAGCAAGGAGGCATATGCGAGCCTAAAGGACATCCCAACCAGCTATGCCAAAGAGATTAACTATCTCCTAGACCGGAATGTTGTCACGGGATACCCCGACAAAACCTTTGGTCCAAAGCTGAATGTGACAAGAGAAGAAGCAGTAACGATGGTAGGAAGGGCACTTGGCTATAATGGCAAAGAGCGCCAAACCTCCTTCAAGGATGTCCCAGCAACCGCCTGGTCTTCAGGCTATATTGAAACAGCTTATCAGAATAAGCTTCTCACAAAACCCTCAGATGGAAAATTCCGTCCCAAGGACAAGATGACAAGAGGAGAAATGGCTTACCTCATTCAAAGGGCTTTTAACCTCACAGAAAAAGGAACAGTCTCCATTTCTGATGTCAAAGCATCTGGCGCATTATATGAGGCAATCAATGCGATTGTAACAGCGGGTCTATCCAACGGCTATCCCGATGGAACCTTCAAACCGAATAATGCGATGACAAGGGAAGAGTTTGCTTTATTCGTCGCTCGGGGGCTGAACAAAGATTTCCGTGTCTCCATGAATCTGGAACCAATTGGTGAAGCGTATGTGAACGCAAGCTCCTTGAACGTACGTACAGGTCCAAGTACCAGTTATTCAGTTGTTGGGGCCCTTGCAAACGGAACATTAGTGACGATCTACAAGGAGGAAGGCAGCTGGGTATACATATCGGCTGGCAGCTTGCGTGGTTATGTCAACCAAAACTATTTAGTAGACACTCTACCAACACCACCAACCCAAGAACCGGCACCGACCCCATCGACTGAGAAAATTATCGCCATTGATGCGGGCCATGGTGGGAAGGACCCAGGCGCCGTTGCCAACGGTCTCCAGGAAAAAGAAATCAACTTGGCTATCGCCTTAAAGGTTGAAAAAATCCTCAAGGATAAAGGATATACCGTCGTCATGACACGAACCGATGACACCTTCTTAGAATTAAGCGAACGTGTCGATGTAGCCGTCAAACAGAAAGCAGACACATTTGTCAGCATTCATACGAACTCAGCGGCTAATAGTAGTGCCAGTGGAACAGAAACATACTACAGCACGGCAGCCTTAAATCCAAGAGCAGAAAATAGCAAGAAGCTTGCGACGTTTATCCAGGACCGTCTATATAAAGCGTTAGGAACCTCAAATCGGGGTGTCAAAGAGGCTGGATTTCACGTCATTAAGAAGACCCCACTGCCATCTGCATTAGTAGAACTGGGGTTCATTACGAACAAAAATGATTCTACAAAGCTAGCTTCAGAAGAATATCGGGATAAAGCAGCCGAAGCTATTGCATTAGGAATTGTAGACTACTATAATTGGAGAAAATAGAAAACGGACAACCTGCTTTGTCCGTTTTTTTTATGAATCACAGCTTGCTAGACAAGGAGAATCAGCGATGAAAAAACAATTCCTTCTCTTTTTAACCACTATTCTATTAATCATGAACATCCCTCTTTATCCTTCGGCTGAGCAGGGGAGCGAGAGAGTCCTAATTTTATTTAAGAACTCAATAGATGGACAGCTTCTTCAGGATGAATCGGTTGAAATTCATCATATTTATGATAGTGTTTCGGCAGTTTCGGCAACTGTTCCCTCTTCCAAGCTAGCATCCCTGCGGAGTCAACCGAATATTTTAAAAATTGAATCTGATCACCCGGTTGAAACGAGTGAGCAAATTGAAAATTGGGGCTTTAGACAGGTCCTCGCAAATGAAGCGAAAACCAATGGCTGGACAGGAAAAGGCGTGAAAGTCGGTATTATCGATACAGGGATACGTCCTAATCACCCAGATCTGAAAATTGCTGGTGGTGTTACTTTTGTAGAAGGAACCAGCTCTTATGCGGACGATGAAGGTCATGGCACCCATGTAGCTGGCATCATTGGAGCCCTTGATAATGATATTGGTACAGTAGGGGTAGCACCTGAAGCGCAAATTTATGCGATTAAGGCTCTAAATAATACAGGGGTTGGCAACCTGTCTGACGTTCTTGCTGGAATCGAATGGGGCATCGAGAATAACCTAGATATCATCAATTTAAGCTTGACCTCCGAACAAGGCTCTTCCATTCTTGAAAGAGTCCTAGACAAAGCTTATAACCGTGGAATCCTAATTGTTGCCGCATCGGGAAACACACAGACAACCCTACCAGCTACAACGGATGTTCTATATCCTGCGAGATATCAAAGTGTGATTGCGGTAGGTTCTGTGAACAACAATCTAAATAAATCAAGATTTTCCTATTTTGGCCCATCATTAGAATTTGTGGCGCCTGGGGAAAAAATCTATAGTACTTATAATCAACCAGACTATCAATACAGTTATGGAACGTCGATGGCCGCACCCTATGTGGCAGGAATCGCAGCTTTATACAAACAAGCCTATCCAGAATTAAATCACAGGCAGATTCGTGAGCTCATGCAAAATAATGCTGTTGATTTGGGAGAGCCAGGGAAGGATAAGAACTTCGGCTACGGGTTAGTTCAAGCACCAACGACGGCAAGAGTCTTTGCAGACGTTCCAACTGGTGAGTGGTACGCTGACGAAATCAGCTATCTTTATAAGAAGGGAATCGTAACGGGTTACGATGACAAAAAGTTTCTCCCTAACCACCCAGTCAATCGTGCAGAAGCGATAACGATGATCGGGAGAGCCTTAGAATATGATGGGACACTGCGCACAACACGATATACAGATGTAAGTAGCGGACATTTCGCTTCAGGATATATTGAAAAGGCTAGTGAAGAACAAATTATCACTGGATACCCAGGCGGCAGCTTTAAACCGAATGCTTCCATTATCCGAGGAGATGTGGCAGTCATGCTGGAAAGAGCCTATCACTACACATCTTCAACGAAATCCGGTTTTTCTGACGTGAAGAATGACAAATATTACGCGGATTCTATTTATGCTTTGGTAGACAATCAAATTTCAGAGGGATACCCAGATAAGACATTCAAACCATTGAACAACATCACAAGAGCAGAATTCTCTGTCTTTCTTGCAAGGGTGTTGGATGCTTCCTTTCGATAAATCATATGAAACCATCAAAAAAAGCGAATGACCATAGCGGCCATTCGCTTTTTTATTTTACTTTTTAAGTGCACTATATAATAAGGAAGAGAACTCGGCTCTTGTTGTTTTCTTTTCTGCTTTGAAGGTTTGATCCTCATAGCCCTTCACGATCTGATGAGATGCCAACGTTTGAATAGAATCATAAGCCCAGAATCCAGAAGACAAATCCTTGAACGAAATCTCAGCTCCGTTTTGCTTCAATTGAAACGCTCTTGTAATCAGAGTCGCAACCTCTGCACGTGTAATCGGCTCATCGGGCTTAAAGACATTCCCTTCATAGCCATTAAAGAACTGACTCTCTGTGGCAGCAGCAATAAAGTTCACTGCCCAATGTTCTTTTGGAACATCTTCGTAGGCGGTTGTATTTGTGCTAGAAGCCTTCAAGGTGAACGTTGAGCTTAGCATCTTCGCTGCCTCAGCTCTTGTAATCGCTTTCTCTGGGTGGAAGACATTCCCGTCATATCCGCTAATAATCCCTCTATTGCTCAGCTCAAGAACGGGTTCATACATCCAAGAAGAAGAAGGAACATCAACATATTCTCCTGGTGCAAGTTCATCCTCTATCACACGCTTCGCCCCAACATAGCGGCTGCCCCAATAATAGGGGTCATTCAGGGAATCAATCTTGACACCCTTAGAAGTGGTTGCTGAGATAAACTTAAGATCTCCTATGTATATTCCGACATGAGAAATGCTTGAACTCGTGGTGGTAAAAAAGACAAGGTCTCCAGCCTTCAAATCTTCTTTCTTCACGGTTTCCCCAACGGTATTCTGTTCCTTTGAGGTTCGAGGCAAGGTAATTCCAACCTTATCAAAAACAAAGCTGGTGAAACCCGAGCAATCAAATCCAGCTGTCGTCGTTCCTCCATACTTATAAGGAACGCCAATATAGTCTTCTGCGATAGATACGACCTTCTTCCCTAAATCCTCTGCTGCTTCTCCCTTCAATGAGAACATAGAGGAGAGAGTGAAGATGGCGATCAAAACAAAAGTGAAACGTTTCCTCATAGCATCAACTCCTGGACAAGTTTCGACTAAATCTCTGATTATTATTCTATCACGATATCGAAACCTGTTCGTTTACAGTTGTGTAACAAATAGAAGACAAAATCATGAAGAATAGTAGACACTAGATGGTAAAATTGTTATAATTATGGCTAATTTGGGAAATGAAATAGTTATTAATAGACAAATTACACCAAAATATGATAGTTTATAGGAAACTAGCAACTATTACCTGTTGAAAATCCCCACAAATAAGGTAAGATAAAGGAGTAACAGGTAAATAAAACAAGAATATAAGATTACTGGAAAATGAGAAAAAAGTTGACTCACCATTTTTTGTCACTTATACTTAGTCTTGTATTCATCTGCTTTACATTGGGTTTAACTAGTTTGTGAGGTTTATACATACGTCAAGAGCAAGGGTTCTCCCGAACAATGGCATAAAAAATCTCGGAAACTAGTCAATAATTTATGTATTTTATATTAAGGGAGGATATTAGACTTATGGCTTACCAATCAAAGAAACACCGTAAGTTCGTAGCATCTGCTGTTACAGCTGCAGTAGTAGCATCAGCAGTTGCACCAGCAGCTGGATTTGCAGCTGAAAAGAAATTCACAGACACAATTCCTAGCTGGGCTACAAAAGCTGTTGATTACCTAGTAGGTAAAGGAGCAATCGAAGGACATCCAAATGGAACTTTCGCTCCAAACGATAGCTTAACTCGTGCTCAAGCGGCAAAAGTTCTTGCTTTAGCTCTTGATCTTAAGATCGATGACAATGCAAAAACTGACTTTGCTGATACTAAGAACCACTGGGCTTCTAAGTACGTTGCAGCAATTCAAAAAGAAAAGCCAGGCGTAATCAATGGTTACAATGGCAAATTCAATCCAGAAAACAAAATCACTCGTCAAGAAATGGCGAAAATGGTTGTTACTGCTTATAACCTTAAGAAAGATGATGCAGCTGTCATCAATTTCACTGACAACAACGACTGGGGTAAAGCAGAAGTAGAAATCCTTGCTAGCCTTGGAGTTGTAGAAGGTGTTGCTACTGGTAAATTTGGTCCAAACCAAAACGTTACTCGTGCACAAGCAGCTGTATTCGTACACCGTACAGAAGTTCCTTCTGAGCGTGTAGCAGTTGAAACAACTGAAGCTAAGGTTGTTAGTGTAAGTGCGATTAACGCTAAGCAACTTGAAGTTAAGTTTAGCCAAGCTGTTAAAACATCTACAATTATTTCTAATACTACAAATGGTACATTAGCTGCTGGGACTGTAACAGTTTCTCGTACAGTTGCTGACTCTAACAATCCTAATAAAAACGTAACAAGTGTTACAGGGAAATTAAGTGAAGATGGAAAAACTTTAACTTTATCTGCTGCTAGCACTACTTTCTTTGACGGTACTTATGCATTAACGATTTCCGATTCTGTAAAAACAACAAAAGACGAAGCGTTAAAAGCTTATGCTACAACTGTTACTGCTTCTGATAAAGTAGCACCAACAATTAGCAAAGTCGAGTTTAACCCAACAACTGGAAATATCGAAGTAACTACTTCAGAACCTGTAACTGCTGCACCGGAAGTACTACGTGTAAACGGTGCCCCTTTGACAGGATTATCTCCAGTAGCAAACTCAAACAACACTAAATTTTCTGTAGCGAAGCCTGCTTCATTGGCAGCTGGAACTACTGCTTCAGTTTATATTTCTGGTGGAGCTGATTATGCTGGAAATCTTCTAACAGCATACAATGGTAGTGTTGTAATTACTGACGACCAATCAGATTTACAAGTTGTTTCAACTACACAATTAAGCTCTAATTCAGTTAAGATTGTTCTTAACAAAACAATTCAAAGTAACAATACTACTATCGATGGTGCAATTAGCGCTTTAATCGACGGTCAAGCAGTTTCTGCAGCAAATGTTGCATTTGCTAAAGATACAGATGATAGCTCTGGAAAAACAATTATTGCTACTTTTGGAGTAGGCTATACAGCTCCTAATTATTTCTACGGATCTGCAACTAGCAAGAGCGTAACATTTGTTTTTGCAAATAACGTAATTACAGATGTTTTCGGTAAAAAACTAGGTACTACTACACAATCAGTGACAATGAATAAGGATGTTACTGGACCTAAAGCAGTTTCTGCTGCAGTATCAAATGATGGAAAATACATTCTTGTTACATTTGATGAAGTAATCACAAACCTAGTTGCAGGTACTTCAAATGCTAATGTTACATTACGCAAAGATGGCGTAGCAGTAGCAATGAATGGTGGAAACGCAATTGTTGGTATTATTGCTGATGCAAACGGAGATAATAAAGTTTTACGAATTTCTCCAGATAATACTGTTGATTTAGCAGCAGGAACTTATACTGTACGCCTTAATTCTGGTACAGTTGCTGATAGCCATACTAACACAGCTGATGTTGTTACAGTTAATGCAACTGTATCTGCAACAAGTTCAAACCTAAAAGCAACAATTACTAACCTAAATGGAACTAACAACCAGTTCCGTGTAGAGTATAATGATGCTGTTAACAACTCTGCTTTAGACAGAACAAACTATACTCTAGATGGCCGAGTACTTCCAGAGGGTACAGACATTTACTTTGCTGACTCAACTAAAAAACTTGTAAATATAATTTTACCAGCAAATTCAGTTGATGTTGGTGCTGTTGGTGGCTCTACTTCAGCAAACAATGCGACTTTAGGTGTTTCAAATGTTAATACTGCTGGTGGTAAAGTTGTAGTTTCAACATCTGCTACTGTAAAAGTTCAAGATAATACTCCTGCAGTTTTACAAAGCGCAAGCTTAATAGGTGCTAATATCTTAAAACTTACTTTCAATGAAAATATTGCAACTGGAACAGTATTTACTAATGTTACAGATATTTTAGATGACCTAGAGGTTTCTAATGGTACTACAACATTTGCTGCAGGAGATGCAACTCATACAGCTTCAGTTTCTGGAAAGGACTTAATTATTACAATTAATCCTGGTGCATCAAACTGGGCAACTGCAACTACTGGTACAGTAACAGTTAAGACACTTTCAGGTGGAGATGCAGACATTAAGGATGCAAATGGTGTTACTGTTAAGGCTAATGTATCTGTTAATGTAGCAAAATAAGAAAGTATTAATAATGAGATATTTTCTATATCTCATAAGTAATGGATTGGTAGACATTAAGTCTTTCAAGATATGGAAAGCTCTGTGGAGAGAAATCTCCGCGGAGCTTTTCTTTTGGAAGCACAGGGACGGTTCTCCTGCTTCCAACCATAAAGTTGATAACTTGGTTTTTATTTGATTATCATCATAAATATTAAAGAAAAAGAGGAGAGCTGATTATCATTAGTATAGAAATAGCTCTCCTTTTAACCTCTCATTGTTTATGGCATCATATAAATGAGGGTTATGGCATTCAATTTATGCAGGCCCCTAGGGGCCTGCATAAATTAAAAAAACCACTTGTCAACATTCCAAAATACACATACACTTCCTGTTGGGACAACCAAGTGCAGGAGGTATTAAGGAGATGTTGGCAGTGGCCGAGATTAATTATATCAGACATGAAGTAAATACGAAAGATGGGAACTATTCGGAGATAGGTAAGAGAATAGGAAGAGATCCTAGGACGGTAAAGAAGTATACAGAGCAGGAGGATTTCAGCCCAGAGGCTAAACCTAAGCAGAATAGACCCTCTCCAGTTATGGATCCAATTAAACATATCGTTGATGAATGGTTACTAGAAGATTTTAAACAAAAGAAGAAGTTTCGTAAGAAGCACAGGGACGGTTCTCCCGCTTCCTAATAGGTGTGTATGGTTCCATGAGGGGCAAGGGGATAGCTTTTCTCGTCCCAGTATGAGAAAGTGCTAGCCTATGTTAATAGAGCCATGTGGTGATGAAGTGAAATTTCGAAAGGAATTGTCCGTGAAATTGCGGCACATATCTTTCGAAATAACGTACTAGATAACAAGAAAACCACCCCGCGCCGTCACAAGCTAAGGGGTGGTTCTCATAATAAAAATTAATTCTTCAGACAACCACCACCCTGACGGTAGCAGCTGTAGGGAGAAGTGTTAGCGCACTTCTCTCTTTATCTATATCCATTATACATAAAAATATTCTAATTATCTAGAGGCACATGGAGAAGCACGGGGACAGGTACCCCGTCCCACCTTAGTTCGCAGTAACCGAATGAAAGAAGGAACACGGTGAAGAGTAAAATCTCAGAAGCGCCTTCTTTCTGTGTTTTATGGGAAGCACAGGGACGGTTCTCCCGCTTCCTACAACCAGCTTTGATTGGTAGACGTATAGGCTTTCAAATATGGGCATCCTTACGGAGTGGGATTTCCGTGTTTTTTTTTGAAAGCCTATATCCAAATAAGAGATATAATATGAGGCTGTTTTCGTACGGATTGTTGTTTTGGAATGGCTCTAATGCCAGCCATTCCTCTTTATACGTAGCATGTGATACGCATTTTGCAAGCAGCTCGTTTCTCCGTCTCATTAATAATTATACGAGCAAAATCACTAGTTTAGCTTGATTATATTATCCAAAAGCAACAATGTTTGAGAAAAGAGCCTAATATAATCCTGTTGCACGTCCTAATACGATACGTGTATCAGTTTTTTATAATGGTGGATATCTAATTACCCTAGAAAAAATTTTGAATACATAATGACCATTCTCCTCCATGCCTTTATATTTTATTTAGATGAGAGTTGTAGGTGATGAGAAAGGTGTTGGCAGGCTTGCTTGTAAAACACTTCAGAATCAAAATGTTGACCAATTATTCAAAATTGGCAATGAAATATGTTTTAGAATAGGATATGATAGAATCAGATCATTACTTTTCTCAACATTATTCTGTTACACACGTAAGACCTCTTTTTGTAAACTATCCACGTAAAAAATTCTAATTTTAATCAGATTTACTGAGCCTTTCCCTTAGACCGTAATTCATCAAGCGTTATAATTCACTTCCCCAACCATTCCCTAAAGCAAAAAATCTACTCTGCTGATGAAAGAATATTAAAAAGAAACTAATTCCTTGAATCTATTAATCCCCCTTTAATGAATAAATATCATATAACAAAGTGGAGGTGATCCCGTGCCTCGAACTGCTAGAGAAAAAAGCAAAAGTGGTATCTATCATATTGTGTGGAGAGGAGCGAACCGTCAGGAAATTTTTCATGATGAAGAAGACCGATTTAAATATGCGACTATTTTAGAAAAATATAAGAATCGGTCACAATTGATCGTCTATGCATGGTGTCTGATGGGGAATCATGTACACCTTCTTATTAGGGAAGGAAATGAGGAACTTTCAACAACGATGAAAAGAATTGCTGTCAGTTATGCCATGTATTACAACTGGAAATACAAAACAACAGGGCATCTTTTTCAAGATAGATTTAAAAGTGAAAACGTCGAAACTGATACTTATTTACGAACGGTAGTAAGATATATCCACCAAAATCCTGTAAAAGCGGGGATGGTGCATAAGGTTGAGGAGTGGAAGTGGAGCAGTTGTCAGGCCTATTACGATATACAAACCATCTTCAACAACTTGATTGAAAGAAATTTCGTAATAAACATGTTTTCAAAAGTGGAGAGGGTTGCGATAAAGAGATTTAAAGAATTCAATGAAAAGCAGAATAATGATAATTGCTTAGATGACTTTGAGTATATGAGAAGGTTATCAGACGATGAGGCTCGGTCAGAAATTAAGAAGTTTCTTTACGGGGTTGAAATCGCTCATGTTAAAAGCTTACCAAGACTAGAAAGAAATGAGATTCTGAAAAAAGTAAAAACAATTGAAGGTGTGTCACAAAGGCAAGCAGCAAGAATTTTGGGAATATCCGCCAATCTTATTTTTAAAGCTTAGGAGGTTTAATATGATTTCAAAAATAATGAGTATTGGTTTAAAGGGAGTAGAGGGATATCATGTGCAAGTTGAGGTTCAAATACTTGACGGTATAGAGACCTTTCTCATTGTAGGTTTACCAGATACTTCCGTAAAGGAATCAAAAGAACGAGTAACTTCCGCTTTATATTCATTTGGACAGGAATTAATTGATCAAAAAATTGTGGTTAATTTATTGCCATCAGAACAAAAAAAGAATGGTCCAATTTTTGATTTACCGATCGCCATTGGAATACTAAAAAGCAAAGGCGTGATACAATCTAAGATTTCAGCATCTACGTGCTTTATTGGCGCACTTTCCCTTGATGGTACAATTCACCCTTTTGATGGCTTACTTGCAGCAGCACTTGCAGCTAAGAAACTTGGGTTTTCTCTACTGTATATGCCCTATGATGCAAATCTCCCAGATATGAGGATGGATGGAATAGAAATCGTTTATGTCTCATCACTACATGAGGTAGTCAAACATCTTTCAGGGCAGAGCATTCTTCATCTGAGATCCCCCGAAAAGGATGTGGGGAATAGTGAACGTTCCTTTGATAGAGATTTCAGCGATATTATTGGCCATTCTTTTGCCAAGCGGTCTTTTGAAGTAGCATCAGCTGGAGAGCACCATGTATTTATGACAGGACCACCTGGTTGTGGAAAAAGTCTGTTAGCAGAAACCTTCCCTTCTATTTTGCCTCCTCTCTCGAATGAATCCCAACTTGAAAAGATCAGTTTATACCAACTAGCCGGTATGGAAATTGGAGTAATAAATGAACCACCTTTTCGGAGTCCACATCACTCCGCATCAAGTGTGGCTATAATCGGTGGAGGCCAAAATCCAAAGCCTGGAGAAATTTCGTTAGCTCACCGTGGCGTCTTATTCCTTGATGAAATGGCAGAATTCCCAAAGAAAACTCTAGATATGCTGAGACAGCCGATTGAGACAGGAAAAGTAACGATTAGCCGCGCTCGTTCAATTGTCACGTATCCAGCAGCATTTCTGTTGATAGGTGCTATGAATCCATGTCCTTGTGGATACTTAGGCTCTCACACCCATTATTGCACGTGCACTGATAAACAAATTCAATCCTATCAAGGGCGCCTGTCAGGTCCAATTCGCGATCGCTTTGATATTACTCTTTTTCTAAATTCCGTAAAAATGGATGGGAACCTGAATGCTTCAATTGAAACATCGGCCTCCATACGAGAAAGGGTTCAAGCAGCACGGATACGGCAATACGAAAGGTACGGCAGGGAGATTTGTAACGGCCGTGTTTCATATGAGTTATTACTGAAGACATCACCTCCTTCTGACAGGGTGAAACAACTTATGATGCAAATGTCTATGAAAAAACAGTGGAGCAATCGAGTCCAGGTAAAACTCCTTCGTTTGGCAAGAACCATCTCTGACTTAAAAGAAGAGGAGCATTTATCTGAGGAATCTCTCTGGGAAGCCATGTCGATGATTCAGTCTAATGAACATTACCGAAAAGAGAGAAGGAAGCAAATCGTGAGGGAGTAACGAACTAGCTCAGGAGGAAGATTGGGAGAACTATTCAGTTAAATAAAAACGATGAGAGGTTAAAAGGAGAGCTATTTCTATACTAATGATAATCAGCTCTCCTCTTTTTCTTTAATATTTATAATGAAAATCAAAAAAAACCAAGCTATCAACTTTATGGTTGGAAGCGGGAGAACCGTCCCCGTGGAGAATGTAAAAAGTTTTGTGTAATTGGTTATACTTACCAATTAAGGAGATGAGCAATTATGCAAAACAAAACCAATGCATTGGCCAAGGAATTAGCCAAAGACTGTCGTACCGTTGAGGACATTCAGGAAAAGTTAAAGGAGTTATTTAAAGACACTATTCAACAGGTTTTTGAAGCTGAGATGGATGACCATTTGGGATATTCCAAACATAATCAATCAGGGGACCACACTGGAAATAGCCGTAATGGTTACAGTAAGAGAACTGTGAAAACAAAGTTCGGGAAGTCAGAATTGGAAATTCCAAGAGACCGAAATAGCGAGTATGAGCCACAAATTATTAAGAAATATGAAACCACTTCTAACGGATTAGAGGACCAAATTATTGGTCTTTATTCTAAAGGAATGTCCACAAGGGACATTGAAGATCAGATGAAAGATATCTATGGGATTGACGTTTCTCCCACAATGGTCAGTAAGATAACCGATAAGATTATGCCTCTGATTGTAGAATGGCAATCACGTCCATTAGACCGAGTGTATCCGATTGTATTTCTTGATGCCATTCACTTTAAAGTTCGGAAAGAAAACCGCATTGTGACTAAAGCTGCCTATAGTGTTTTGGGGATAAACTTTTTAGGTCATAAAGAAATTCTTGGTATCTGGATTGGGGAAAATGAGAGTGCAAGTTTCTGGTTAGGTGTTTGTAATGACCTGAAGAATAGAGGGGTTCAGGACATCTTAATCGCTTGTAAGGACAATCTTTCAGGCTTTTCAGAGGCCATTAGTTCTGTTTTCCCTCAAACAGAGATTCAGCTTTGTGTGATTCACCAAATTCGCAACTCTATGAAGTATGTATCGTATAAGGAACAGAAGGCTGTCATGGCAGATTTAAAGAAAGTCTATCAAGCACTTACCTTGGAAGAAGCCGAACTTGAGTTTTCCAATTTCAAAGAAAAATGGGGTAAGAAGCATTCTATCATTATCAAATCTTGGGAGGCAAACTGGTTGGAGCTCACAGCCTATTTTAGCTACCCAGCTGAGATTAGGAGATTAATTTATACGACTAACACCATTGAAGGCTATCATAGGCAGCTTAGAAAAGTTACTAAGACAAAAACGGCTTACCCAACGGATGATTCTCTGAAGAAGATGATCTATTTAGCTACCATGGAAATTTCGAAGAAATGGACTATGCCAATAAGAGGATGGAAAGAATGTATATCACAATTAGCAATTATCTTTGAGGACCGTATTAAAGATGAACTGACTTTTTAATGATTGGGTTATCGCCCAATGGGTTTATCGCTTTGGTTCTCCCAAAAAGGAAGCAAAAAAGAGGAACAGAAAGTCCCTCCCTTTTTGGCAGAATCCCATTAGGTGCTCGGGTTGCTCCCCAGCATTGCCCTATCCCCCTAATGGGCAAGAGCCCTGTTCAAAGTATAGCCACAGCTATTGTCTAAAATTCCAATTACACAAAATAATTTATACTCCCTCCCCGTGCTTCACCCGTGCTTAAATTTGCGAAAGAAAAGCCCTGCAGAGATTTCTCTCCACAGAGCTTCCATATGTTGAAAGACATTATGTCTACCAATCCTATAATATTTTAATTAGATGTAGGAATCGTTCTCCACAGCCAATTATTATTTACGAAGTACTACTTCTTCTTAGCAACTGTATATGTTGCACCTTTTACAACATTCTTAGCTGGACTGTTATCGGTGATATCAAGCGCTTGAGTTAAAGCAACTTTAATATCAGTATTATCAGCTAAAGCAGAAGCAGTGATTTCAACTACTGATTTATCAGTTCCTAAAGCAACTGCTTTTACATTGAATCCTTCAACAGTAAATGAAAGTCTTGAAATAGAATTTGCATCAAGAACTTCTGAGTAATTAACAAAGAATGTTGCTTCTTCATCTTTGTCAATTTTTCCATTGCTGTTACTATCTATAAAGCTTACTTGTACATCATAAACTTCATCTGTAATTGGATCACCATCGTGGTTAAATTTCTCAACAACTGCAGCAATTTTATCGGCAGCAGCAACTGCATCAGCATTTTGTTGAACTTTAACTCCAAATGCATTTTCAGAAACAATTGTTGCGTCTGCAGTTTTAACAGCTAATTGTTTAGTACCATCTGTTGTAGCATTAGTTTTTAAATGCTCTTTTAATGTGTAAGTGATAACACCTTTACCATCGACGTTTGCAAATGATACTGATGTAGCAGTTCCTGCTGGTGCATTTTCACCACCAATTTGTAAGACAAAGTCTTTAGCATCGAATTTGCTTAAAGTATCCTCAAGAGTTACTTTAACTGTCTTTGTATCAACTGCTTCTACTTTATTTATTCCAACACTTGCTGCATTTTTCACAGTAACAGTAGTTGTAAAATTAGTTGTAGTGTTACCAGTTACATCTGCAACTTTACCAACTGTAATAGTATTATTATTGCTTATAGTAAGGTCAGTTTCGCTATAATCAATCAATACAGCTTTACCACTATCGGTAATAGTAGCCTTAGCCTTTGTAGTGTTAAGATATGTTCCACCAAATTGATAGTTAGCTAGGTCAAGTACTGAACCAGCACCAGATGTTGCCATTGGCTCTGAGAACAGAATTTTAACAATTTTCTTACCGCCGTATAATACACCATCCGCCTGAACAGTTGGAGCAGTAGTATCTTTTACAGTTACATTTGTAGATGACTTATCAATTTCATTACCAGCTACATCTTTAACTTTTTCAGCGACAAGTGTATACGTACCACCAGGAATAGATTTGCTTAGGTCAATGAGAACAACATGAGCACTAGTTTTTCCGTCTTTCACTTCAAACTTAGGGTCAAGAGTAACACCATCTACCTTCTTACCTTCACTATTTAATAGTGTATAGTTAGCAGCAGTCGTCGCTGAATTAGTAACATCTTCTGAGTAGGTCACTTTAAGTTGGTTATCTTTAGGTGCCTCTAATTTAGCAACTGTTGGCTTTGTAACATCAACAACAACAGTAATGTTTGCTTCATATTTAGCATTCTTGTTATTCCAACCGTCTTTTACAACATCCTTCTCAATTACTAAATGAGCAGTTCCACTTCTTGGCAATGCTTGAGCATCCGCAAAAGTTAGGGTCATTTTCTTTCCATCAATAGTAATATTGGAAGGTTTATTACTTGAGTTAGTATGATAGATTTTTGACTTTAGATTATCAACTGTATCATTTAAAATTATGTCTTCGTTAAATTCTAATACAACTTTGTTTGGAGTAGCTTCAGTAACTTTTGCAACAAAAGGTGCTTCAGTGTCTGCCTTTTGAGTTAACTTTAATGTAGTTTCCGCAATCTTAAAGCCAGCAAGGTCTTTAACATCCTTAACTTTAATGTCATACTCACCGTCTGCTAAAGTGCTATAAAGTTCAACTTGAACCTCATTTAAATTAGTTACAGTTGCTGATTTAATGAAGTATTGTCCATTATTAATACTATAATTAGCTACTGTCTGTGCTGATGTTTCATCAACTGGCTCGTTAAAAACAAGTTTAAACTTATCAGGACCTACTGATACAACTTTATCTAAAGTCGGGGCCACAAAGTCTGAAAACTTAATATCAGTTTTATAATCAGCTACTGTTTTTCCAGCAGTAGTTTTTACATTCTTAATAGAAAGTTCTTTAGTTGCTTGATTATCAACTTTAGTATTTAGAGTTACTAAAACCGATTTACCATCTTCACTCAATTCGATTTTGTCATTTTCACCCAATACGTTCTTATCAAAGGTAAAATTACCCTTTACTACAGTTGCTTTATCAAGAGCTGTATTAAAAGTAACAGTAAATTGCTTAAGGTTAATCGCACTTTCCCCTCGAAAATGATTCCATTAAAAAACGCCCTATCCCAGTCATATCAAGGGGTAAGGCGCTTATTTCAGATATCGAAAGTTCAGGTTAATTGTGTCCTTGTGGTTCTTCTGAACTTTTTTTCTTGTATATTGGATGACCTTATAATTTTTTTCACTTTTCTCGTCCTCCTAGGACAAAGTTTCTTCTCTTCCTTCCAAATAAAGAGAGTAGATGGGTAATTACGGTTGACGAAAATCAATATCTAAATCTCATTACTAATATCTTCTGCAATTTACATATATTCGTCGTAAAGCTCTGTTCGAGAATGATTGTATAATCTTGCATAATAACGGGTTTGTTGAGGTTCTTCATGACCTAATAGAGTTTGAATACATTCCAACGGCATTCCCTTTTGAGCTAAATGGGCTGTAAAAGTGTACCTAATTGTATGTGGTGTAAACTTAAATTCTAAACATTTAGAATATTTACGGAACCTACTTCCAACAGTATTCTTATCAATAGGTCGGTTCTTTAGTACAACACTCAAAAACACATATGGTTGGTTATCCCTCCGTGAATCTAGATACCTTTTTAAGTGTTCTTCACAATTCCTTGTAAAAAGAACAATTCTACCTTTCTTATATTTCCCTTTTGGAATATGGATAATTCGTTCTGACCAATTGATGTCTTCCTTTTTCATGGCACACAATTCACTTATTCGCACCCCTGTTGCATACAAAACCTCTAGGATAGCTCGCTCTTCCAATCTCCCTTGTAAAAGTTCTCTTACCTTGCCTAATTGGTCTAAAGACAAATAATAAGGAAGCTTTTCTTCTATGCGGGGAAATGGGATTGTTTCTGCTGGGTTCTTATGGATATAGCCTTCCTCCAAACAGTACTTGAAAAAAGTTTTTAGGCTTGTTAATTTCCCCCAAACTGTCCATGGTTTATATTTCTTTTTCTTTAAATAACCCAACCAACCGAGGATATCTGATTTGGTAACGGAGTCTATCGATTTCCCCGTGAAATGTAGTAACTGCCTAACGTTAATCAGATAATGTGTTAGTGTATCTTTACCAATCCGAAATTGGTACTCCAAAAGGAATTGATTAAGTATCACATCTGAATTCATTCATCCTCCCTCCCTTACCCCATATATTTTCGATATAAAGCTACGATTTTCTGTTCTGGCAAGCTAGCGTAAATTTGTGTCGTCTTTAGTTGTTTATGCCCTAATTCTTCTCCTATAAACGATAAATCAGCACCCTTGCTTAATAAATCCGTCGCAAAAGTATGGCGCAATCGGTGTGGATGTAAAGTACCAGAAATACCAGAAACCTTTCCAACCTTATTAATTATTTTTTTTAACCAATCTTTTGAGAGACGCCTTGGCTTCCCTACACTTGTAACAAAGAGGGCCAATTCTTTGTCCTTTCGTAAATCTAGGTACTGTTCAAGGAGCAAACAACACTTTACGGAAAAGTGAACCTGACGAAATTTCTTTCCTTTTCCGAATACTATCGCGGTTCGATTCTCTAAATCCACATCTGTTCGATTAAGTTGATGCACTTCCCCTATCCGACAACCAGAAGTGAGTAGGAATTCCACTAAGACTCGGTTTCGGAGGTTTTCCTTTTCGCAATGATTACGAATTTTCGCCACTTCTTCCTTGTTCAAGTATTTGGGTATCGGTTTGGGAAGACGAGGGTACCATCGCATTTTCATTGGCGACTTATCTATATAGCCTTCCTCTACACAAAAACTAAAAAAGGAATTAAGTGTTATTAGATAATTTGTAATGGTCTTTTCTTTGTACTTTTTTTGAGCATGAGAAAGCCATTGTAAAATCTCATCCGAAGTAATGGTCGAAAACAATTCCTTTTTCCCCTTAAAAAACACCTGCAAATTATATCGATAACCATTAATGGTGTCTTTACTATAATTCAGCACATAGATACTTAATAAATACTCGTTGATTCTTTCTTTGTTAATGTTATTAGCTAAGATGATGTCTACTTCCCAATATTTATTTTCCTTTTCCCAATGATACAAAAATGGATTTTTGTCCACATAGCCAGCCTCTAAACAAAAGTTATAAAATGCTCGAAGATGACTGAGCTGACAGTCCGCCGTACTTTTTTTCCTTTCCTTTTGGTGAGCACGAAACCATAAT
Organism: Anoxybacillus andreesenii; assembly: GCF_030813005.1. Lineage (NCBI taxonomy): Bacteria > Bacillati > Bacillota > Bacilli > Caryophanales > Anoxybacillaceae > Anoxybacillus > Anoxybacillus andreesenii. Next base: position 143,632 of record NZ_JAUSTU010000002.1, on the reverse strand, counting down.
GTAGTTTCTTCGGAAGTAACTGTCGAAAACGAATTGGGCTTGTTTCTAAAAAACAATTGCAAGGAGCTTCGAGCATTACTTAAGATTCTTTTGCTTCTATCTTCATTTTTTAAACTACCTAAAAATTCATTAATCACTTTTTGATTCTCTTTGTTTGGTAGTAGTTCTTTTAATTCCCATTCATATGCATTATCTTCTAGGAAAGGTGATTCTCCTATGCAGCCATTATCCTTACAAAATTTATAAAAGGAACGTAATACAAATATATGAGTCTGAATCGTTACTTCTTTCAGTTCCTTTTGATGTACCATCTTCCAACTCTGGATGTCATCAGATGAAATGGAGATAAAAGATACTTCCTTATTCTTAAAAAAGAATTCAAGAACTCTTCTGTAGCGTATTAGGGTACTCTTACTCCTGTTTTGATTTTTCAATGATAACAAAAACCCGTTTATTACATGTTTATTCTCTTCATAAGCAAAGTCACATTTAACCTCCCATAATCCCTCCATTTTTTCTCGATCCTTTCTATTGATAACGGTCATATTGTTTCTTCCGAGCATGATTCATTAATCGAGTATATATTCGCGTGCTATTTATATTTTCATGACCCAATAATTCTTGAATATAAGTAAAATCCATCCCTTTTTCTGCTAAATGGGCTGCAAACGTATGGCGCATGGTATGCGGCGTTACTCGAAACCCTAAAGTTTCTGTATACTGCCGAAACTTCATTTCTACTAAACAACGGCTTATCGGTTCGCCTTTTTTATTGGGAAAAAGGTATTTGCTTTCTATCTCCCGTTGATTCAGATACGTCTTTAATCGTTCGGCACAATCATATGAAAAAAGAACAAATCGTTCCTTAGTCCCTTTCCCTTTACGAATCCATATTTGACGACTATCCCATTTCACATCTTCTAGCAATATATTTAACAATTCACTAATCCGCACACCAGTTGCATACAACGCTTCCACTATGGCACGATCTCTTGGATTCTCTTTGGTTAATTCTTGAAGTTGAGCTAGCTGACGTTTGTCTAAATAGTATGGTAGGGAATCTTCTTTTTTAGGAGTTTTTACTTTGAGTGTAGGATTCTTTGTTAGATAATTTTCTTCCATTAGGTACTGGTAAAATGACTTGATTGCTGATAATTTGATGTGGATACTTCGCGGCTTTAATCCAGTCTCAGTCATATTGGCTAACCAGTTCCGTATATCTCTTGCCTGAACCTCATTATAATTCTTCTGACATGAAGCAAAGAATTGTTTAAGTGCAATCTTGTAAGCCCGTACGGTTTCTGGGCTGAAGCGAGCTTGTTGATCCCTGAAAAAAGACTGCTGAACTTCCAGATTCATCAATATCACCCCATTATATTTTGGTATTTTAATTTCATATCTTCTGTAGGTATTCGTGCATAAATTCTGGTTGTATTCAAGTCGAAATGGCCCATCTCATCTGCAATAAACTGAAGATCAGCTCCCCGCGCTAACATATTCGTTGCAAAGGTATGTCTACAAACATGAGGGTGAAAACTCTGGCGAAGATTAGCTTTTATCCCCACTTTTTTTAACACTTGTTGGATTCCACCTTTTAGTAGCCGTTGCCCAAATTTATTCATAAAGAACGGTTCAGTAGGCTCGTTATTTCGTGTTTGTAAATACTCCTTCAAAACCAGGGCACACTCTTCGGAAAAATGGACATGACGGATTTTCCCCCCTTTACCAGTCACTTCTGCAGTTCGTTTATTAATATTGACGTCTTCTATATTCAAATTAGAAGCTTCCGAAACCCGGCACCCAGTAGCAAAAAGGAAGAGAAGAAGGGCTCGATTTCGAACAGATAACTGCTCCGCTATCCGCTTAACATGAGCGTACTCATGTTCATCTAAATACTTAGGAAGTGCCTTAGGTATTTTGGGTTTCCATCTCTTCTTCATCACCGTAGTTTCCATATATTCTTCCTTTAGACAAAAACTAAAAAAGGAAGAAAGGGTGGCTAGTACAAGGTCTACTGTTTTTGGTTTTTTATCCACCGAGAATTTATCTAACCATTTTCGTACATCCTCTGAAGAAAGTTCTTCTATAGGAATCTTACATTCTTTCAGGAATCTTTCTAAGAATCTACGATATTTAGTAATGGTTGCAACGGCCTTATTTTCTAGCTTTAAACTCAATAAGTATTCATTTAATATCGTTCTAGATTCATTAGGAATACTTTCATTTGTGCTCTCCCAATATCTATTTAAGACTGACATTTTCCCACCTCCTTAATAATAAATTAATAGTTTTATAGAAATAGTTTTGCCGATTATTCCCTTTTTTAATCATTTTTTACTTACATTTTTTTATAATATGAAAAAGTCTCTCAAAGATTAAATCTTCAAGAGACTTTTTAAGATTATGTATAACAGTTAATGACTATCACTTACCTTTTTGATGCTCAAAGCAATAAACATGACCCTTAAATCTCTTCTCATTGGTCAAACAAAAAGATTGAACATTCTTCGATACATCCTTTCCACAGGTCTTACATTTTGGAATATTAGTAGTAGCTTCTGTTAGCTCCTCGCCTTTCACTATCTTTCTGATTTCCTTAATATGATTTTCCCTTATCGCTTCGTCTGTAATGTTATTTTCATTTAATACCTTACTCATGGATTGAAGCATATCCTCTGTAAAAATAGGAGCGTTTGATTGCAAACGCAAAACATTCTGCTTCCGATTAATAAACTCTGATAACTCTGTATCGTAAACAATTAATTCATTCGATTGAATCTTTCTTAGTTCCGCATCTACTTTAAACGTACATCTTCGAGAAAAGGAGACAATAGAAACTATTTGAGCATCTTCTACATTACTCAATATAGATTGAATCGCTTTACTATGACCAAAGTTCTGATTGAATGGGTTATTCATAGGGAACTTTCCATTAACCGACCACTTAGCTCTATTCCTACTTCCATAGATAGTTCCTGCATAGTTCTTTGTTTCAATAACAAAGATAGCATACGGACTTAGGACAATATGGTCGATCTGGGAGTAACCTGAACTGGATTTCGTATTGGGAAGTACCACATCACTGAAATATCTGCAGTTATTCAGCAACTGATCGAGCTGTATATTGATTTTATATTCTCCTATTTCACCTATTCTATTTGATAGAACCTTGGATTTATCCATTTTAGGTTTTACTTCCTTAGGAGGTAATTTATCTTTGTTATTTTCTTTACTAAACTTGGCAAGCAGTTTAGACAACACAGAACAACACCTTCTATTTATAAGATATACATAAGAGAAACGCTTCTTTCATTCTATCAATGCATTAAAACTATTGGATTATTTATTTATCTGATTACAAGAAGAATGCGACTAACTGTAATTAGCCTTAAATCTTTATCTGGAGTACCTAATAATGCTGCCCTGGATGGAAAGGTGTCAAAATTACCTACTTCAGCAAGTTGCTCAGTTAAGGACTCTAAAATATCATCTTCCTTGTATTTAATATTTTTTGTTTCTTTTTAGACATTATATTCAACTACCTTGATGCACTCGTTACTTCAATAAGAAACGGGTGCCCTAAAATTACCCTTCTAATAACTAATATCTTAATCGTTTACAATTTCCACCTTTTTAGTCCCAACAATCGGTGGCAAGGAATCCTGTTGTTCATCAGCGAACCAAATATTTATTTTTTGACCAACCTCAAGTGTTTGGTAAACCTCTGGTTTTAAATTAACGACATATCCATTTGTATCTCCTTCTTCTAAAAAAACGCTTGCTTTCTCAAATAATTCTTCTAAACTACTCGTAGATATTTCTTCTTGAGAGATATTCTGTATAAAGAGTATTTTATTAGGCTCCATCTTTTTAACTACAAATCCTTTTGTAGGTGGACTATTTTCATGAAAATTATTATTTGAACTTTCATCAGAACACCCCGATACTAGTAACACAAAAGGAAGAATTAGAATAAATAATATTTTTTTATCCATTTTTATACTTCTCCTTATTACTTAGACATTATTTATTTCATTCCGTCAGTTTATCAAATTATCCTGCCCATTCGTATTATAAGGTTAACCAGAATAGAAAATATTTCTGGTTGACCATTTTTTATATGGTTTTATTATAACGGTAGCCGGGGTAAAACGTAACTGCCCGTGGGACCTAGATCCCGTTAGCTAAACAGTTTGCCCCCTACTTGTAGAAACATGATTGAGGCTGGTTGGGACATAGATCTCGTATAACAAGCGAAGCTGTGACACTGCAAGAAGGAGAAGGGGTACCGGCAAATAAGAGATTAGGAGATGATGGAGGATGAATCCAGTCGTTGGTCTGGATATTTCAAAGGGGGAAAGTCAGGTTCAAGCTTTTGTAGATAAAGGCAAACCATTTCGTAAGAGTTTTAAAGTATCTCATACTCTGGAGGGACTTGGTTTACTTGTAGAGTTTTTAGATCAAGTACAGAATGAAACAGGTCAGAAACCTCCTGTGATTTTAGAAGCAACTGGGCACTATCAAACACCAGTAGTCCAATACCTAGATGAACGTGGGTATCTATTAATTATTATTAACCCTTTAATTTCGTATAAGGCGAAGAGTTCAAGTCTAAGAAAAGTAAAGACAGATGCGGTTGATGCATACCTACTCTGTGAATTGTATTATAAAGAGGAATTAGAGCCATATAAAAAGCGAGGAATTCAGTTATTAAACCTTCGTAATCTTACGAGACAACACGAAAATATTACAGGCGTTATGATTCAAACTAAGCTTCAATTTCAGGCTGTACTTGATCAGGTATTTCCTGAATATCGAGGGGTTTTTGGCGATCTGTATTCTGTGGTATCACTCTTATTATTACAAGAGTTTCCGTCATCTGAAGACATATTAAAAGCCAGTGACGAAACAATTGCGAATAAGATTAAGGAATTATGTAAAAGTCGCTCAATCAGATGGGCAAATGAAAAAGCTCTAGAACTTAAAATGGCTGCGGCTCGGAATCCTTTTGAAAAGACAGTCTACCAGAGTCATATATTAAGCTTAGGTATGTATATTAACATTATTCTTCAATACAAAGAGCATCTATCAAAATTAGAGTCAGAGATAGACGCTCTCGCTAAAGAAATTGAAGAATATAATATTATCAAATCCATCCCCGGTATTGGAGAAAAAATCGCTGCCACGATTATTTCTGAAATCGGTGAGATAGATCGATTTAACCATCCTAAAAAGCTTGTAGCTTTCGCTGGTGTTGATCCTAGTGTATTTGAATCTGGTAAATTTAGAGCTACTCAAAACCGTATTACTAAAAGAGGTTCAAGCAGACTTCGGCATGCCTTATATATAGCTGTTCGTTGTGCCATTCGTGATTGTCGAAAACAGAAAACAACGGATGAAATCATCCCGTGTAATAAGAGATTACGTGAGTTTTATGATAAGAAACGCGAAGAAGGAAAACCGTTTAAAGTAGCTGTGATTGCTTGCGTAAATAAGCTCTTACATTGGATTTTCGCCTTATTAAAAAGCAGAACGACTTTCCAAGATATAGAATAATACCTATATCTAACTAAATAAAACAAAACCTTCCAGAAGGTGTATAACGGAAGGTTTATTTGTCATGCGCTTTTTTAGTATATCATTTATGATTTAAATTTTTTATTGAAAATTATTGACAAACTATTAGCTGGTTTAGTTCAATAAATTTAACAAAAATAGCATTAATCTTGGATTAACGCACCCGGCAGTTGAAGAAGAACAGTCTATTTACTATGAAGAAAGGCTGTTCTTCTTATTGAGATCATACAAGGATGAATAAAATTCCGTATATTCTCGGCTTTATTGGCTGATTTTGTTATTGAAGTTTAGCTCGTCGTGTTAGTTTAAGTATCCTTCACAACCTTATATGTTCTTTAGTATTTTTGCAGGGTTTTCAGCTACTATTACATTCGAAGGAACATCTTTCGTTACAATTAAGCCCGCAGCAACTATTGAGTTATCTCCAATTGTAGTCCCAGGTAAGATAACACAAATTCCGCCTATCCAAACATCGTTTCCTATGGCATAGCCACTCTAATTCCTGTCTTTAGGCTCTATTGAATGACCAGCAGCATATAGTCCCACATTCGGACCAATCATACAGTTATCGCCAACTCTTACTTCTGCCATATCTAATATTGTACAATTAAAACCTGTATAGAAATGATCTCCAACGTGAAGGTTGTATCCTAAGTCACAATGGAAATTGTGTTCAATACTCGGACTAAAGCCAACACTTCCAAACAGTTCCTTTATAATAGCCTCTTTACTATTTGAATCTTCAATTGGACAATTTTTAAAATCTTGAGTCAGTTTTTGTGCACGTATGCTCTTCATCCGTAGCTCATCTGTACTTCGTTCATAAAAGATTTTCTCTTTATCTCGCATAGACTCACTCCTTCATCAGCTATATATAAAAGACTATATTTTTTATCCTTGCTAGTTGTTCCATTAAGCTGCCCCATAGTTCAATAACTTCAACAAAAAGGGTACTTCTCCTTCTTAAAGGCCAGCAATACATTCATTCACAAACTAATATTAATGTTAGCTTATATTCTTGGTAATCAAAATTCATTAGCCTAGACTTCTTGAGTTTTCTTTTTAAAGACAATTATTGAGATAACCATGATTATAACCGCATAACTAATTACCCACCAAAGATGTGGAAACATGTTTGTAAAATGTCCATTCAAAACAGCTTTACCGACTTCAACCGAATGGACAAATGGCAGTACATTAGCGATGTCCATAAAAATTCCTCCTACTAACTCTAAATCAAACCAAACTCCTGATAACCATGCCGAAACATTAGTAAGGAGAGCACCACAAATTCCTACTGCGGCCTTTTCGGTAAACAACGTTCCACAGATCAGACCAATGCCAATATAAACAAACGCCATAGGTATCATTATAATAATTACCGCAAAAATTGTAATGGTAAAATCAAGCCCTAGAAATAATGCTGCTAACAGGCAAAACGCTACTTGTATAACTGACATTGTAATCAGAGGTAACATATATCCTAAAATAAAATTATGAGCCGTCATCGGTGTTGTAAATAATCTAGTTAAAAAAGAACTAGCACGATCTTTTGCTAATACTTGAGCCGCAAACAATGCCATAAAGGAAAGGCCAAACACGGCAATACCTGGAGCTAATGAGGAAATATTAAATAAGTCCGCAGGGATACTGCTGTTAATCGCTGATAGGAGTACTAGTAAAATGAGAGGAAATGCCAGACCAAAAAACAACGAAATCGGATCCCTAATGATCTCCTTCATTACTCGATCAGCAAAAACAATGGTTTTCATACGAGCTCCTCCTTTGTAACAATTTTCACAAAGGTATCCTCGAAGTTTTCAGTGTTTGTCATAAACATCAGTTCTTCGACTGTCCCGATTGCCTTTACTTGTCCATCTCTCATGACACAAATACGATCACATAAAGCTTCTGCTTCTTCTAAATAGTGAGTTGTTAATACAATGGTTGTTTTTTCTTTTAATTTTTCAATTAGAGCCCATAATTCCCGCCGTCCTAAAATATCCAAGCCTAATGTAGGCTCATCTAAAAACAAAATTTCAGGTTCTGAAATGAGGGCAAGGGCAATGCTGAGTTTCCGTTGCCAACCACCAGACAACTTTTTACTTTTTTGATTTTCATAGGGCCGTAATGAAAAATTAGCAATCATATTTGCAGTTTTTTCTTTTACCTCTTTTTTTGTGTATCCATGAATGCCAGCCATTAATTCCAAGTTTTCACGAACTGTTAAATTAGGTGCAATCGCCGTTTCTTGCGGGGAGACTGCGATTATTTCCTTGACTTGTTCTTGATTTTTTTTAATATCATATCCTAGTATAGAGGCTTGACCGTTTGTAGGAGATATTAAGCAACACAGCATTTTGATTAATGTTGTTTTCCCTGCTCCGTTTACACCTAATAAACCAAACAACTCCCCCTTTTTGATGGAAAATGATACTTCATCAACCACTGTTTTTTCATTGTATTTTTTCGTTAAGTGATTCATCGAAATTGCATAATCCATCATTCATCCTCCTTATGAAACGGAGTTTGTACAAGATTTAAAAATGCATACATCATCTTTTCTGGTACAATTGCAAGACCTCGATCTTCATCTCCTAAAATAACAAGAGCGTCCCCTGGTTTTATTTGAAATACATCACGTGCCTTTTTAGGAACAACGATTTGCCCACGGTCTCCTATTTTAGCAACTCCAAAAAAGTACTTTCCCTTCGGTGGTATAATCAAGTTCGTATCCTCTCCGTCAAAATTCACTAAATTATCAAGAGAAACGTTATACAATTTGGCTAACGCCTGAGAATGCCCTAAATCAGGTGTTGATTCACCCTTTTCCCATTTTGCAACCACCTGTCTTGACACATTAATCCTGAGAGCAACCTCTTCTTGTGTTAATTTATGATGCAATCGTAGTTTCTTCAAATTCGTATTTATCATATTTTTCATACCTCCTATATTTAGTATGTACCGTTATTAAAATTTTTTCTACCAACAATCATTTACACCAATGTTGCTATTCGTGTCATATCAGATAAAATCTAAAGCCGAAATGAAGAAAGGTAAAAATAGGAGAAGTACTTGAGAAGTCTCGCTGCTTTGGTACTCCATATAAAAGAAAAACCCCTAAAAAGGGGCGATAGCTCTCAAATTCCTGCATGACATTTATTCATAAATAAATCTATAGTTTGTATGAATGTATCTAAATTAGGTTCAAAAATATTATGATCCGATTCATCGAATACGACTAAGTTTGCTTGGGGCATTTTCTCTAAATATTGTTCACCGGCTTCTAACGATAACGCTGCTCCAGGTTTTCCAGCACGAATAATAAGGACGGGGCATTCAATCGATGATAAATCATCCCAAAATATTACCTGAGCTGACTCTTTTTGTATTCCATATAATGCTGTATGACTCATTCTTTGGGATAGAGGTTTTCCCCTCCAAGGCGGTAAAGATGAGAAAAACTCAACCCACCCTTGTGGGAGTTGTGTATGAATAGCAGGATAGTCACCAATGATTAATCCTTTAACTAAGTTTTTGTTTTGTAGCGAGTATTTAAGTACATATGAAACGCTTCTAGAGTAGCCGAATAAAATAAAGTCTTTTAGCTCCAGATGTTTAACAACAGCTTCTATATCACTGATATGATCATCCAAACTATATCCAGTTTCTGGAGTGGCGCTTTTGCCACGCCCCCTAAGTGTGATAATGATACAGTGTCTAGGGGAAAGATTTTCAATTACAGAAATATAATCTTCTGCCGATTCCGAAAGTCCAGGAATAATTACCAAAGGAGTCTCCTCCTTTAAATTTGCATTTGTTTCCACAAAGTGTATGTTAATACCATTATTATCAACCCAACTATCGTTATAAATCATTTGGTCATTCCCACCTTTTTTATAAAGTAATGGATTTTTAATTTAGTTTGAGCAAAGTGTGCAGTTTATGAAATTGAATCTTCTATTATCCTAATGCGTGAAAAGGGAGAAATGCATGAACACCTTTGCAAACATTAACAATTTGAGTTATTCGCAGGTCAACGACCAGCGAAGCGTATGCATACGCCTCAGTTCGTGAGATCTTATATAAAGCTGACATTAAATCTAGCATCTCACTTAAAGCTATCCACATTGCTTCTTCAAGATTTTCATGAAACCCCATTGTTAGCCACCCAGTATTTGTTTTTGCTCTTGGCATTTTAATCTGAATGTCATCTCTTACTGTAAACGTTATATTTACTTTTTCCATAGGACATTCTAATGCAGGCCCGCTAACTTCTCCATCTCCCTGCACAGCATGCCCATCTCCGGTAGAAAACAGCCCGCCCTCTACCTCAATCGGTAAATATAATGTACTCCCTGCTTGTAACTCCTTACAGTCAATATTCCCTCCCGTCCTTCTAGGTGAAATAGTTGTATGTTGTCCTGGTATAAAGGGTGGCATCCCCATAATTCCCATGAAAGGATTTAACTTTACAGTGAAATCAAAATTTCCAAATTGACTTTTTCCAATCATTTGATTGGTATCTAATTCAAAATCTAGCATCACTTCTTTTTCTTCGATCATTTCCAATTTCTCATTCCAGTAACTAGGAAATCCCCCTGCTGAAGTCCATCCCCATGAGCTAGGTATAATTTCATTAATCTTAATCTCTAAAGTTTGACCTGGCTTTGCATCCCTAATGTAAACAGGACCGACTAATGAATGGCCAAATTGTTTTGGCATCCGGGAAGATTGAACATCATTGAATCTTGTTCTTGGTTCCCCTAATGCTTTCCGCTTCTCGACACCCCATGCACTGTCTAGTGTTTGAAAATGAACTGTATCCCCTGAATCTATTTCTAATGCGGGTTCTAAATCTTTACTGAAGAAACCATGGAGTGACTTTGAACTCGGGTTTAATCGATGGATTTTTGACATATGTGAAGACCTACTTTCAAATCCTAGGATTGTAAATTCCCAATAAACTCTAATTCTGATACATTTTTAGAATCAACGGCACCGTTCATAATTTCTTTCACATCATTCAAAGTATCTTGAAGACTAACCGCTTTGCCTGGATTCATTGTAAAGGACTCGGCAATATAAAAAGGCTGAGTTAAATACGCTTCAAGTCTCTCGCCTCTTCGATACGTTTGTAACTCAGAAGTCGGAATCTTTTCAATCCCGCTAACATTCACTAATGAACGGAGTTCCCGATAACGTCGAAGAATTTTTAGAGCTTTTTGTTGAATTACAAAGTGTTCCTGATCTAAATGAGCTCCTTCGAGAATCGATGATGTTGAACTTAAAGGATTAACGGCTGGATAGCGATGTCTTGCAACAAGGTCAGCATCGAATTGCCATAATGTTTCAAGTGGTCCATAAGGTAAATCTTCATCAACAACTTCACCTGTCAAATCAACGAGGAAAGTTGTAACAGAATGAATTCCAATCCCATGAAGATTCTCCTGTAGTTGTTGGATGCCACCTGTAATCACATGGGTTCTGTCTGCAACAAATATAATATCTTGCTCCCCGCCAATATTCGCAATCTTGTCATATGTTTCTTCAATTGTCTTTGTAATAATTTCTGCATTTTCAGTGACATCACTTAATCCTCGGTGTTCACCTTCAGGCATTAAAAAGATTGTTTTATATGCTTGATTCTTTAACCGATAAAGTAATTCTGCTAATAAAACGAGCTGCCCCATTCCTGGGCGAGCAACCAAACCTACAGTACCTCCTTTTGCTAATGGAGCAAATAAATCTAAAGTTTTAATTTGGGTTTCTATCATTTCGGTTTTCTCAACTTTGATAATCAAATCATCTAATCTGCAATCGGCTAATGATGCCAGTGCAACTAAGGTTCGAACTTCCGCTCTACCAACAGGTATTTTTCCAGTGCATAGATTAGAAACGGTAGCTGGTCGCAAGCCAACTAGCCTGGCTGCACTTGTTAGATTCGGTACTTTCCTACGTAATAAACTTACATTTAGTTTTAAGTCATCTATTTTTTCCATAACTTACCTCCCTTACTTTATATAGTAAAATAAATAACGTTATAAAGCAACCATTTAATTACTCTTGAATATAACTTTACATACTTTCTGAGGTAAACAAATGAGATGCTAGTCATTCTTAGGGAAGAGGTACATTAATCTAAGGATAGAAATAGAGGTAAATAATTTTATCGTTGAAATTATTGTGCTTATTGAGGGCCTTAGCTTATCAAGCAGCCAAATTAAAAAGTCTGTTCCTTAGCAGGAGTTCGACTTTTTTAGTTGAAGTTTGCTTAGCTTACTATATCTGATTTTTGTCGGCAGGTCCCCTTAACCTGAGACAATATTTTTAAGTGTAAACCTTCACATTATCCACTTTAGATAATATTGTTATTCCACATTCTGGCCCAATTGTTGAACACAAGTTTTACATCGACCTTAAACAAACTGCCCCTTTGCTTCAATAAGAAAAGGCTATTCTCGTTAATGAAGAATGTCCTCCGTTAATATAGGTGCACTCACCTTACGTAAAGAAGGAAAAAGCGAAACTTCGGTGTTGAAATATGGCCCCCATTAGTTCAATAAAAGTTTCAATTAATGAATAACTAATTCATTTGAGGAATAATAACCCCATCTTCAAAGGAGGTATCCCATGATTAAAAAGTTAGTCTTTGGAGCTTGAAGCTTTTTATTCTAATCCCTTATCTCAACATCGCTAAACGCAGAAGCATTAACCTTTTGAGAAGTTGCCAATAATTCAAACATCTAACCAGTGTTCTGTTCAAGTTGGAAAAGCGAAAAGGGAAAGGATTTAGTCAAACCAGCCAAAGGAAAATTTAATAACTACTCATTAAAAGTTGATAAGATTGGAACAAATGTAGATCTGTCTATATTAATTTGTATAGAGATGAACCTAATTCCATAACGAAATACGCTTTGCACAGTTGTCCTCATGGAATGGATGGCAATGAAAATAGATATGAATAAGGCTGTTGTTTTAGCAAAAGATATGAACAAGGGTGCATTTTATAAACATAGCAGCTTTCTTTTAGCTGAAAAAGCCACAGAATTAGAAGTTGAAATTATCTGGACCGAAAAAAACAATGGCAGACCTTTCGTTCACCGATAATTAATGCCATTTGTAAAACAGTCGATTTAAGAAATCGGCTGCTTTTATTTTTGTTTTAACTCCCTGCTTGTTAAACAAAACCTGCCCCGTTCGTATTATAAGGTTAACCAGAATAGAAAATATTTCTGGTTGACCATTTTTTATATGGTTTTATTATAACGGTAGCCGGGGTAAAACGTAACTGCCCGTGGGACCTAGATCCCGTTAGCTAAACAGTTTGCCCCCTACTTGTAGAAACATGATTGAGGCTGGTTGGGACATAGATCTCGTATAACAAGCGAAGCTGTGACACTGCAAGAAGGAGAAGGGGTACCGGCAAATAAGAGATTAGGAGATGATGGAGGATGAATCCAGTCGTTGGTCTGGATATTTCAAAGGGGGAAAGTCAGGTTCAAGCTTTTGTAGATAAAGGCAAACCATTTCGTAAGAGTTTTAAAGTATCTCATACTCTGGAGGGACTTGGTTTACTTGTAGAGTTTTTAGATCAAGTACAGAATGAAACAGGTCAGAAACCTCCTGTGATTTTAGAAGCAACTGGGCACTATCAAACACCAGTAGTCCAATACCTAGATGAACGTGGGTATCTATTAATTATTATTAACCCTTTAATTTCGTATAAGGCGAAGAGTTCAAGTCTAAGAAAAGTAAAGACAGATGCGGTTGATGCATACCTACTCTGTGAATTGTATTATAAAGAGGAATTAGAGCCATATAAAAAGCGAGGAATTCAGTTATTAAACCTTCGTAATCTTACGAGACAACACGAAAATATTACAGGCGTTATGATTCAAACTAAGCTTCAATTTCAGGCTGGGGGAAGCAAGGGGACGGTTCTCCTGCTTCCTACAACCAGCTTTGATTGGTAGACGTACAGGCTTTCAAATTGGGTATCTTGACGGAGTGAGATTTCCGTGGTTTTTTTAAGCCTATAAAAAATATTGACCAATTATTCAAAGTTGGCAATTAAATATGTTTTGAATAGGATATGATAGAATCGGATCTTTGGTTATCTCAACATTAACCCGTTACACACGTAAGGCTCCTTCTTGTAAACATCCATGAAGAAAATTCTACTTTTAATCAGATTTACTGAGCATTTCCCTTTGACAGTAATTCATCAACTTGATGAAATGGCAGAATCCCCAAAGAAACACTAGATATGCTGAGACAGCCGATTGAGACAGGAAAAGTAACTATAAGCCGCGCCCGTTCAATTGTCACGTATCCAGCGGCATTTCTGTTGATAGGTGCTATGAATCCATGTCCTTGTGGATATAGGCTCTCATACCCATTATTGCACGTGCACTGATAATCAAATTCAATCCCATCAAGGGCGCCTTTCAGGTCCAATTCGCGATCGTTTTGTTATTATCCTTTTTCAAAATTCCTTAAAATGGATGGAAACCTAAATGCTTCAATTGAAAACATCAGCCTCCATACGAGAAAGGGTTCAAGCGGTACGGATACGGCAATACGAAAGGTACGGCAGGGAGATTTGTAACGGCCGTGTTTCATATGAGTTATTACTGAAGACATCACCTCCTTCTGACAAGACGAAAACAACTTATGATGCAAATATCTATGAAGAAGCAGGAGAACCGTCCCCGTGCTTAAAAACATAATTAAAGGTAATAATTGTTGAGGAGGCAATATTAGAATATAATAAGAGTAATAATACTGTTCGGAGTGAGATAAATGCTAATAAAAAATACCCGGTTTAATATCGTATATCCAAGAATTAGTAATTTAAGGAGAAAAGCATTCGATATTGAAGACCTCCTAAAAGACTACTTTCACCAGGTTACATTAATCCCAGTACCTGACGATGCTCCTGAAGAAATCCCACGCATATCAACAACTTCCCATAATGGGCATTCTCAATTAAACATATCATTATCGAATACCCAATTAATAACCAATTATGATGATACTTTTCAAGGTAAGTGGGAAAATTGCTTAACATATGTGGAGGATAGGGTAAATACTCTATACAATGTTCTTGGTAATTACGCTAATGAAGGTTACTTTTTTTCTGGATTGACGACGGAAATTGTATTTGAAACTCTAACGGATAAGGAACCGATTAAAGACCCTATTAATTTGATAAAGAGCAAATTTATCAACATTGATACAAACACCAATCCACATGACATAGAACAAAAAATAACGTTTGTAATTGAAGAGGAATACTATGTTAATATTACATTCAAAAATTTGAGAGTGTATGAGGGATTAAATATTCAAAGCCCTGGAATGTTAAGAAATGAAAAGGCGCATTATCTCGTTTGTGTCTTAGATATTAATGATCGTTATGGATTTAACTATAAAGATGCGTATACGTCAAATATTGAAAATGCTATGAAAGTTATTAATATCACACGCTCTATATTAGATAATAAATTGCATAAAATGATTTTAGAGGGGGTTTTTGATTTATGACTACCGAAGCTTTAATACAAAAAAACCATTCCCCAAAGATTATAGCAAGTGTGGGTGCACTTTTTGCTTTTGGTTCCATTTCTATGAATGCATATAGCTCTAGTATGATTGGTAACTCTCCAATTATTGAGCATATTTTTTATGAAGAGCAAACGAATACACCTGAAATATCAACTATGGGAGCAAGGTTTGATCGTATAGAAGAGGTGAGAGAATTGTTCCCAGTTATAAGGGATTTTAGTGAAGAGGAACTTTTAATCTACAATAAATCTTTAGATAGTTTATTTGAAAAAACAGGAGTAAACATATTTGAGCTATGATGAGTGAATTTATTGACTTTGTAACAGAATTATTTCCTTCTATCCGCCCTTATACGAAAGAACAAGTTAAAGCTTCTATTCAACAGTTTGATAGGAGTGGGGTGCAAAGAAATTTTTCAATGCACTCAGCTTTACCATATCTAGCTCAGGGAGATATTTTTGGTGATGCCATTCCATTTTTTAAACAAGATAAAGATGGGAATCTCTCTGTTTTAAGAACTAAAGCAATATTACTTTCAAATACTTGTGATTCCGAGAGAGATGATGTTTTGATTTTCGCACCATTAATTCCAATAAAAGATTTAAAATTGGATGAACATGCGATAAAGAGTAATCAGATTTATAGATTGTTATATTTTCCTGATCCTATAATTTCGAATTATGTTGTTGATTTCAGCCTTCTAAATTCTTTTTCAAGGCAATTGTTTGAAGAACAATTAAAACAAGGTAATTTTAAGAAAACATTATCACTAAATGACTTAGGTTATTATTTATTTTTATGTAAATTAACTATACATCTTATGAGACCTGAAGATGGTGAAGTACAAAAGACAAGATCTGCCTAACTACTGTAGTCGTAAAATTATGATACTTTACAATTTCATAAACCTATTTTTAGGGCACTCAGTACAAAGAATATTGAAGTCTGAGTATTCCGATATACACCCTCCGGTATAATTTCGAATACACAAAAATGTGTGAGAAATTGTACTGGATTTTTTTACTCAAGAAAAGTGGATTTTCAACTGTAAGCGCCCAACCAAACAACGCCTATAAACACGCAACGCCTCCTGTTACTATGAATGTAAATTTAAGGGAGGTGCCTTTGCGTGTGTCAAAACAAAAACTAACCATTGTCCCGTAACGTTACATTCCAAAAACGAAAATATTTCCTCATTTAATCCAGTAGGGATTTCCTCAAATCTTACTTGGCCGATCAAAACCGGGAAGCAGGAGAACCGTCCCCGTGCTTCCAATGAGTGAATTTATTGACTTTGTAACAGAATTATTTCCTTCTATCCGCCCTTATACGAAAGAACAAGTTAAAGCTTCTATTCAACAGTTTGATAGGAGTGGGGTGCAAAGAAATTTTTCAATGCACTCAGCTTTACCATATCTAGCTCAGGGAGATATTTTTGGTGATGCCATTCCATTTTTTAAACAAGATAAAGATGGGAATCTCTCTGTTTTAAGAACTAAAGCAATATTACTTTCAAATACTTGTGATTCCGAGAGAGATGATGTTTTGATTTTCGCACCATTAATTCCAATAAAAGATTTAAAATTGGATGAACATGCGATAAAGAGTAATCAGATTTATAGATTGTTATATTTTCCTGATCCTATAATTTCGAATTATGTTGTTGATTTCAGCCTTCTAAATTCTTTTTCAAGGCAATTGTTTGAAGAACAATTAAAACAAGGTAATTTTAAGAAAACATTATCACTAAATGACTTAGGTTATTATTTATTTTTATGTAAATTAACTATACATCTTATGAGACCTGAAGATGGTGAAGTACAAAAGACAAGATCTGCCTAACTACTGTAGTCGTAAAATTATGATACTTTACAATTTCATAAACCTATTTTTAGGGCACTCAGTACAAAGAATATTGAAGTCTGAGTATTCCGATATACACCCTCCGGTATAATTTCGAATACACAAAAATGTGTGAGAAATTGTACTGGATTTTTTTACTCAAGAAAAGTGGATTTTCAACTGTAAGCGCCCAACCAAACAACGCCTATAAACACGCAACGCCTCCTGTTACTATGAATGTAAATTTAAGGGAGGTGCCTTTGCGTGTGTCAAAACAAAAACTAACCATTGTCCCGTAACGTTACATTCCAAAAACGAAAATATTTCCTCATTTAATCCAGTAGGGATTTCCTCAAATCTTACTTGCCCGATCAAAACCGGGAAGCAGGAGAACCGTCCCCGTGCTTCTCTACCTTAGAAACAAAGTTTGTACCAGCTTTTGGCTCTTCCTGCTTTATGGAGATTTCTACATTTCCAGTTGCAGCTTTCGCTAAATCAGCTAAGACTGATGCAGGGATCGTTACAGCTGCCTTCCCTGTTTGTAAGACAAGTGATTTATTATTATCTGCAATTTTCTTTATTGTGTCAGACTTTAGTGCTGTTAGGATTGACGGGATGTTCTTGTTAGAAGCTGCAGATAAATCTACGACCACTTCTCCTTTTGTAGAATCTTTAATAGCAGATTCTAATTTGTTGCCATCAACGACTAACGTAGCTTCCTTATCATCGACTTTGTAATCCCCTTGATCACTAGGTAAGGTCGGTTGAACTGGGACAGGTATTCCACCACCTCCACCACCAGGTGACTCCGTAAGTTTTGTGATATCGACGGTTTGTATTGCCTTGTTTCCAGCTAAATCAGTTACTTCAAAGACGAAGCGATTGACTCCATCCTTTAATTTAAGCTCAATATCCTTAATGGTTTTTTCAAATGAGCGCATTTCGAATGGTTCTTTGAATTCGTTGTATAAAATCTCGCTACCATTAAGGGTCAATCTAATTTCATCAAAATTATCCGTTACTTCAACAGATACTTTTGGATTAGGATCACCTTTCCCAACAGAGGAAGGTGCCCCTGTTACATTTAGTGTTGGTGCTGTAGTGTCCACAAAGACCGTTCTTGAGAAAGAAATCTCAGTTCCATTCCCATCTTCTCCTGCAATATCAAAGCGATGGACTCCGTCGGTTTCAAACTCCAAAGTAGTGTGGAATTCATATCGGTCTGTTTCTTCATTATAGGCTACGTCAACCTCTTTACCACCGATTGTTAATGATTCAATTCCTGAGTTGTCCGCAACGTATCCAGAAACAGCAACTTCCTTCTCACCTAAAGTACTGAATGCTTCAGGAGTGAGAACGCGTATATCTGGTACATCTGTTTCCTCTTCATCTTTATTAAGGATAGTTTTCTTTACTTCGTTTCCTGCGTAGTCAACGGCTACGACTGTTAATGTTTGTCCCGATCCAAGGCCAAGCTCGTGCTCAGTTTCATTACCGGCAAGAAGGGTAACTGATTTTCCGCCTATTCTCAAATCTATATAGGCAACACCGCTTCCATTCTCATTATCGGCTGCTGCGAGTGTCACAGTGCCATCTGCATAGCTTGCTTCAAGTGTCGGCTTAGTAGTATCAACTTTTACTGGCATTGTGAAGCTTTGTGGCTTAGCACCAGGATAGTCTAATGTAGCTTTTACTTCAAAAATATAATCGCCTTCCACTACTTCGTTATTAATTTTGCCATCCCAACCTCTTGCAGGGTTAAGAGAGTACATCGGTGAAAGACCACGGTCATAATAGTTCTTGCGAATTTCATTTTCTGTTCGGATTGTTCTTAAATGGTTACCTTCCTGATCTAGAATGTTAAATTCAACTTTTTTCGCATTACGTAGGAAGGAGAGTACAGGTATTGTAGAATCCTGAGTGCCGTCTCCGTTTGGAGAAATCGCATTTTTATCAGGTTTAATACCTTTTATCAATGGATTCTGTCCTAAATAGTACCCGTTCTCGTCTATTAGGCCTGTATAGTCATAGAAGGAATCTCCACTATCCGCATAGGCATCAACAATTGGTGCTGCGTTCCAATCACCTTTAAAACCAACATATGGGACAGAAAGCTCAGGGTTTTTATCTTCTGGATCTGTTAAGGTTACGAATCCTTCCACGAAGTAGCCATTAGGGAAGACTTTGTTAATGTCGACTGTTTTTGTCAAACTACCACCAGTTAATCCTGGTTCTACTATTTTTGCCTTACTCAAGTCAATTTGTACTGTAAATTCTACTGAACCTTTTGCAGGTATTATTACTTGGCCAGATTTTTCATCATTAATTGTAATGTCAGCATCTATAATTGGCTGCCCTTCAAGTTCGCTGAGATTATAACCTAATTCTCCCCATCCTACAAAATCCGTCTGCAGATTTGCTTGAACATCGTATTTAACAGCAGCATCACTAAAGTTCTGTGCTTTTAATGTGAACTCAAATTGATCCCCAACTTCTTTGAGTGCTACCTTTGCTTCGTTGGTAGATGTTTCTGTTACAATAACTGGTGAGGAAAGGGCAGAGTGTAGCTGCATAATTCCAGATCCCTGACGACGAGGTGAATACGGGATTTCCCAACCAGTCATATTATTGATGGTTCCTTGATCAATAATAGGCTTCGCTGTATTCATCATTAAATTCTTCGCCATTTTCACTCGCTCAAGGCCAGTAAACTTAAATTCCTTATCAACCCTCTGTAGTACAAGTGCCGAACCACCCGCAACATGTGGTGCTGCCATTGATGTACCGCTCATCATCCCGTACTCGTTGTTTTCAAGGGTTGAATAGATTTGTCCACCAGGTGCTGTAATTTCAGGCTTGAAATCAAGATTTGGTGTTAGACCCCATGATGTGAAATCACTCATTTTTCCAGCTTCAGGGTTTGGCGCAGTTGTTTTATCACCCTCAAAGGTAATGGTTACTTTTTGATTTTCTTTTAACGCTTTTGCAAGTTTGTCCCCATTTGCTTTTAGCATGAACAATTGTGGGATTTTAATCGCTGGATCGCTTTGCATATTGACATATCCGTCTGCGTTATTGTAGATAATAACACCTAATGCGCCAGCGGCTTGGGCATTTAATACTTTCTCAGTAAAAGCAAGTTCCCCGCGAACGATGAGGGCATATTTTCCGTCAACATTTGCTAATTCCTCTGGTTTCCCAAGTCCACCATAAGCCAATTCAAAGGTTTTTGGTTCTACATTATTAGGATGAACACTACTAGCTGATAAGAATGGAGCCTTTCCAGTTTCCTCTCCGATTTTGTAGCTGACGGCATCTAAGTCCATGAACTTATTTTCGGAAGAAGCTACTTGTAGGGAATGGTAAGAAAGACCTGGCGATCCTGAAACACCAATATCTGGATTTTCTGCATAAGGGTTTGCAAATCCATTACCAAAATGTGCGGAGTTTCCTGCTGAAATAGCCATTAGAATCCCGTTGTCGACCGCTTTTTGAATAGCCTTTTGCTCTGGGTCCTCTGGAGAAACAAATCCTGCAGTGGAACCCAAGCTCATATTTAGAACATCCGCACCAAGTGCGATTGCGTCATCAATGGCCTTTACATAAATATCCCCAAATGTGGATGGGAACTCGGGATCATTTCCAAATACCTTGAGGGCTAAGATTTGTGCCTCTGGAGCAATTCCTTGAATCCCGTTATTTTCTTCATCTCCGTTTGCGGCAACAGTTCCTGAAACATGCATTCCGTGCATGGATGCTTCTGCACCTTTATCTTGAATCGTATGATTGTGGTCCATATAGTTGTAACCATAAGGAACCTTATCCGTATAATACTTGCCTTGCAAACCGTTTGTGCCAATTCTATTTTCAACATCAGATTTTTTTAGTTTGGCAGTATCATTGTCTGTAAGAATCATATCTCTATGGGAAGGATCCATTCCGGTATCGATAACACCGACAACCATTCCTTCACCCTTGAATTTGTAATCTCTCCATGCCTCTTGGGCTTGGACAAGCTCCTTACTGTATTTCATTTCTGGTTTTTCACTTGGGCGCTCGTACTCATTGACAATATGTACATCTGCCACATTCTCTAATTGTTCGATTAGCGGAAGGTTTCCATATTCAACTTTGGCACTGAACCCATTTACAACATTAGTAAATTGGTTGATGTATTCAATTTTTATCTGCTTGGACTTAATTTGTGATTTGACTTTATCTTGAGATGTGAGGATATCCTTCTGAAGTTTTTCTTTCGTTGGTGTCGGTAAGTCACTAAACTTGATACCTTTTTCTTGAGCGTAGTCAATTGCTGGTTTTTCCTTTAATTCTACGACAATTCTAACCTTGTCCTTTGGTTTGTACTGTTGATCAAACTCTTCTTTGTTAATCTGGTAACTGCTTCTTTTTGGTTTCTCTGTTTTTTCTTTTAGTGGTAGAGTTGCTCCGAATGCGGAACTACTAAATACTAAAAGAAAGATTAAGAGAATGGCAAAGCTTTTCTTAAACAAGTGGTTTCCTCCTTTGTTTGTTGTTACGTAGTTACCTCTATCCTCCTTTCTACTACAAGGATAATTTTAGCATTGTAGGAATAATTTTGAAAGATAGTAAATTTCTAAATAAAAGTAATAATCAGTAAATATTCGACAAGGATTTACATAAACTCAGGAAAAATTACATCAAGATATGTAAACATTTAGGGAGGATGATATCTTCTAAATACTTGCAAATAGAGTTCAGGCCAAGATGTTGAAATGATGAATGATTGTATTGTTTACAAAGGTTTTGGCATTGCCAAACGTTTCCAACCCCTGTCGAATCTTGTGAAACAATAGTAATAATGTTATATTTTAGTAAGGTAAATTATTAATATAAATGAAATTTTAGGTAGGAAGGTGACGATATGGAGACCTCTAGAATAAATAGGAAGGTTCTTTTTAAAACAATCATGGTGCTGGTAGCGTTTGCAACTTTTGCTGCTTTAGCAGTACCATCGAAATCATATGCACGTTCAATTTTGAAGCACCCCGACACAGCATATCTCGAAGTAACATCACCAATTGTTATCGAGTTTGATGGTCCAGTGCAATGGAATACAAGTTATGCTGGAGGATATTATACCGGTTCCTCATTCGGACCTTCTGCAGCACATCCCGGAATTCGCCTCATAGAACTGAGCTCAGGCTTGCCAGTCGAGATCACGATGAGCCTCGATACGTCAAAAAAGAAACTAATTATTACGCCAAATCCTGCAGGTGCTGTGAAATGGGTGAAGAATAAAGATTATCGACTCGAAATCACCGATCATATCGTATTAGATAATACGGGGGCTAATTTTTTAACCTTTTATGGAACATCCCCAAGTATTACCTACAATATCAGCACAAGTTTTTTGACATTCTATCAATTGATGTCTGGTAGTAGAGAAATTAACCAGATCATTGAAGACTACACCCCTAGAAAGATAAGAGTCACAGCTCCAGACCGTTATCTCGAGGAAATTTCAGTCATCCACAAACGCCAGGAAATAGTTCAAAATAGCACGATAGAGTCTGTAACAAACATCGATATCTCGTTTGAAAATAAAACGCTTGATAACTCATTTGGAGATGTTAAAAGGATTGAAGTGACTCCGAAACGAAATGGGGTTGCCATTCAATCCACTCAAACGGTGGATAATTTTAATATTACTTCGAATACGGGGAAGAAAATGCTTGATTTTGCCTATACACGTTTACCGGATACTACATCATTCGATATTGAAGTAGTGCTCTATGACAGCAATGATATTATTTTAGACAAAAAAATTGTTAAGATTCCACTAGAGTCAAAGAATATTACAACGGTCAAGCAAAAGGATCGCTTTCGCTACGCAGGCAGAACCTTTACGCTTTACGATTTATTAAATCGCCCAAGTGATTTACAGGGGTTACTTGATGAAAATCGAATGGATGAGATTAAAGTACGGGTGGTGCAGCAGTGATGAATAAGAGAAAAGCCATCATTACTTCGGTTTTAGCGGCTCTTGTGCTACTACTCTTGTTACCGAATATCCGCCCAAGTGCCACCGATGCAGTAGATACATGGAGTGAGAAAAAAGTTACAGATACGAAAAAGGTTTGGACCATCGCTTTCAGCAAACCATTAAAGGCGACATCGATTAAAGATTCAACTGTTTACGTCGAGGATGAGAATTACCGCTTGTTTTTCACAACAGCAACTCTTTCTAGCGATAAGAAATCCATCATTGTCACACCAAGAGAGCCTTATCAAGAGAATGTGAAATACCGACTAAATATAAGCAGTGAAATAGTCTCCGAAAAAGGAGAAAAGCTAGGTAAGGGGATCATCATGCCCTTTGTTGTCAATGGGTCTGATTCTCAAGATGGCCAGGATGGAGATGCTATAAGAAGTGTTACCTTCTCCACAAATGCTTTTGCGACGACTGTGAATGTGATTAGTAATGACACAGTAGTTAGGGTAACAGCCAACTCCAAGGAGCTCCATTATTTGGGGAATAATACCTATAGCACAGGATTAACGGGGATTAGCTCAGGCAGTACAGTCAAAATTCAAGCCTATGATATGAACGGAAAAAGAATATTCTCGAAGGATTATAAAGTGAATTAACGCTGGAGGTATCTACAATGAAGAAAGCTAGTTTTATAATAATCGTCACTTCGCTCGTAGGTTTCCTCCTTTTCGGAATGACGGCCATTGCTAAGACCTCCTTCAGCGATGTTCGAAGCGACTACTGGGCGAAGGATGCGATCGATTATTTAGTGGAAAAGAAAATTATCAACGGGTACCCAAATGGAAAGTTTGGACCAGAGGACACGATTCGCCGTGTTGATGCGGCAAGGATGATGGTTAGGGCTCTTGGATTGAACACAACGAATCCATCTAACCCGAATTTCAAGGATGTAAAAAGAGGTTCTGATGGGTTTAATGAAATTGCCGCAGCCGTGGAGGCAGGAATCTTCAAAGGTACGAACGGCTACTTTTACCCAAACAGAACACTATCAAGGGCAGAAATGGCTGCCATCATCAATCGGTCGTTTGATTTAGAGCAGAAAACGTCCAAAGTTTCCTTCAAGGACGTAACAACTAAGCATTGGGCCTACAAGGATATACAAGTACTTGTGGCACATGAAATATCCACAGGCTACCCAAATAACACCTTTGGGCCTGACAATGCCATCAAACGAGCAGAATTTGCTACCCTCATGGCTAAAGTTATGAAACTATCAGACCCTGCAAATGGAGGCAAAAATCCTGGAGATGACAGTTTTAAGGTTATTGATATTTATTAATGATAATGCCTTGCCTGAAGCTATATAAGCTTTAGGCGAGGCATTAAAAAGATACACACCCTCAGAAGAACCACAAGAAATATTCTAGTTTTCCTTCGCATAGAAAAAAGGCCTTCCCCCATAAGAGAAAAGACCTTGTTAGCATTCACTATTTATTCAGCGGCAGTATTAGTATCTGTATTAGTACCTGCATCAGCAGCGGGCTGAAGTAATGCTATCATTTCCTTGACAGTTGTAAAACCATTTTCAGGCTTGGCTTTAAGTACAGTATCAGTCATTTCATCGGTTACTTCAATATTAAATAAAGTGCCGATAGCTTGAAGAGAAGTTTTCATTTCAGTAGCGTTAGCAGCCTTATTTACAGCACCAACTAATTCATTATAAGACTTAATAGCAGTGTCAACAGCTGTTGTGATTTCGTCTACTGTTTTGAAGGTAGTATCGCCTTTTTTCAATAGGAATAGCTTTGCTACCTCTGTTTGCTGTGCTTCAGTTAGTTTATCAAAAGCTTCGTATTTAAGCTCGGCAAATTTTTCTGCTAGATTTCCTTCGCCTTTAATAATGTTTACATCATAGATAAATTGTGCTGTTTTTTCAGCAGCTACTTTATCGGCAGCTTCTTTATTTACTGCTCTATAGATGAATTGGGCGCCTTCAGCACGATTTAAAGATTTTTTTGGTGAAAAGGTTTTTTCAGAAGTACCATTTGTAAGGCCAGAAGCCACTAGCGCTTGAACTTCATCGTAGAACCAGTCGCTTGCTTGGACATCAGTGAAATTGATTTTGGCATCCTTGGCATCTAAATTATAGGCACTTACAAGGAGACTGGCCATTTCAGCGCGATCAATTTTTTTGTTTGGATCAAATTTTCCAGTTCCGTCACCTTTTACAATACCAGCTTCTTTGGCAGCTGCTACATATTTGTAGAACCATTGTCCCTCTTTCACGTCAGAGAAACCAGGTGCTTTCACATCCTCAATTTTAAGCCCTTTTGCTACAGCAATCATCTTAACCGCTTCTGCCTTTGTCATATTATCAGCAGGCTTAAAGAAGTTGCCATCTATCCCATTAATAATAGATTTTGAAGAGAGAGCATTAATCGCTTCTGTATACCATTTTCCGTCTTCTACATCCTTGAAACCAGCTGCACTTGTAATAGCCGGTACTACCGCACCACCGACAATTGCTGCTGATAAAGTTAGTGCTAGAAATTTCTTCGAAAATTTTGACTGGTAAGTCATTATATTCGTAACCCCCTAAAGTTTTTGTTTGTTTTTTAATCACAAGGAATAGTGTAATGGAAAATAACTGGCTTTTATATGTAACTTTTATGGCATAATAACCAGATAATGACTTCTAAGGGAACTAAGCGTATAAACATAATGGATAGGAAGTCTAAGACTGAGTAAGGGTACGAGTTTAATAGAAAAGTCCCTTTAATTCCCAATTTAACAAAACCAACCCATTCCTCGATGCTCGAATCTCTATCTAATTCGTGTTACTATAAATCTAGTAATCAATGAGAAGGGGAGGATATGATGAAAAATTTACTGAAAGTATTGGCTGTTTTTTTGATAACTGCTGGAGCTTCTACGTTTGTAAAGGCTGCAGATACAGAAGCATCAACCCAAGATATTCGGCAGGCTTGTAAGTACAACTCAACTGCAAAAGTGAACCCAGACTTCAAAACTCTGAACTGCTTACTCACCGAGACAGCATTGGCGTACGATGTCCCACCTGAAATCGTTAAGGCGGTTGCTGAAGGGGAGAGCAAGGACTGGCGCCAGTTTGACACTAACGGGAATGCGATTGTGACAGGGGATAACGGAATCGGAATCATGCAAATCACGAACCAATCCCAATATAATGAACAGCAGTTGAAGGATGATATCGTCTACAATATTCAGGCCGGTGTTGAAACCCTTGATAAAATGTTCAAGCGTACAGACCTGCCAACCATTAATAATAAGGAGCGGGATGTACTAGAGAACTGGTACTTTGCAATTATGGCCTATAATGGTACGAAGCCAGTCAATAGTCCAATTGTACAAGCGACTGGTCAGCCAAATTCGAATGCTTATCAGGAAAAAATCAAACGTTTGATTAATGAGTTTGAGCTTATCAAACTAGCAGATTTACCTTTTAAGAAAGAAGATTTCAGCTATGACAGCAACAGCACAAACAACATCGAATTTGTTACGAAAAACTATTCTTTCAATCTTCCTTTTACCAAATCGAAGTACGCCTTCAAGGTGGGTCAAAAGGTAACGGCTACGACGGCTGTAAACATAAGAACGAGCCCATCAACAGACAGTGCTGCAAAAGGGAAAACCAGTACAGGGGAAGTTCTGACCATTACAGGACCTTTCCAATATGAAAATAAGAAGAATCATTTCGTCTGGTACCCAGTTAAGCGCAGCGATGGAACAACGGGCTATGTGGCTTCAAGTTACTTGAAGTATCGATTCACAGATATCCCTGCCAAGCATTATGCAGAGGATGAGATTGATTATTTAGTAGATCGAGGGATTCTCAAAGGGGTTGGCAATGACAAGTTTGGTGTTGGTCAAGGTCTAACTCGTTGGCAGGCGGTTGTACTTCTCACTCGTGCCAACCATGTCTCCTTAGATAACCGACCAGACCCAGGCTTTAAGGATGTTCCCCAAAACCATCCTTATTACAAGGAAATCGCCGCTGCCGTTGATGTGAATTTGTTTAACGGGGTATCTGACACAGAATTCAAGCCTGACAAAACCCTTACCAGAGCTGAGATGGCTGTTGTTTTACAACGACTCTATCAGTTTCCAGCAACAACCATGAAAATCCCATTCACTGATGTGAAAGAGAACTGGTATAAGGATGAAGTCGCTCGGCTTTATGCCTCAGGGATTACAGACGGAGTGACAAAGTCAACGTTTGGTCCAGGAAATACCGTTACAAGAGAGCAATTTGCCGTCTTTTTAGTTCGTTCGATGGATAAAAGCTATCGATTGACTAGATAAAAACAAAAGTGTCGCCCAAAACCTATGAAATCAGGTTTTGGGCTCTTTCAATTGGAGGGAGAGTTGAGCTTATTTGCGAAACGCTTAAAATCCCCCGGTTTCTCCCAAAAACTACCCCTCACTCGACCAACCCAGATTACTTACAAAATTTTGGATAAATCTGTAACCCATTCCCTCTCTCCCTCGTCTAAAAGAGAGAAAAGGAGGGAAGCGAAGTTGAAAAAGTTACTAGTTGCTTGTTTGGCCGTTTTTCTCATCCTAACAATGACCCCATCTGCAATGGCCGCTCAACATAGTAAAGAGCCAGCAATATCCACACAGTTTGAACTAGTAAGCGAGGAAACGTTAACAGAGCTCGAGAAGGTTTTTGTAGAGGTTGCAAAAAAAACCGAAGGGGTACACCAATACGGCTCTCTGTATGTGGTCGCCTTGGGTGTTCAACCGAATCCAGGCTACGGGCTGAAGCTGGAAAAGGAAGTACAAACCTTAGAACAACTGAAAATTTTTATTAAAAGAACAACTCCAGAAAAAAATGTTGTTTATCCGCAAGTGGTCACGTATCCGTGTCTCGTCGGGAGACTGTATTTGCCGCCCTATACAACCCTATCTGTCATGGACACAGCAAGCAATAAACCATTATTCGATAAACAAAAGCAGCTGCTGGATTTCAGAGATAAACAGTTCACCACAGACAGCCGTAAGGAATGGACTATTTCCTTAAAAGAAAAAGAATCCTCAAAGAATGATCAAGTGTACATCCAAAAGCTTGGCGAAACAAAAAAGACTCACCCTATTAAGCTAAAAATCAAAAAGAAAGCGATACACGTGAAGCCATTAGAAAAATATCTCCAAGACGCAACATATCTACTCCATATTAAACATAAAATCACTGGAAAACATACGATCATACCATTTGAAGTGAAGAGTCAATTAAAGACGGTTGAACTCGATTATAATTTCAACAAAAGTCTGCATGGCTGGGTAGGGGATTTCTCCGACTTGCCAATAAATTATAGCCAAAAGGATTACAAACTAAGCTTTGGTCATGAGCTGATCCCGATAAAGGAAAGACTTAAAAAGGGTCTACTGCTAAGTGGAATGAATCGAAGTGATGATTTATTCATGTATGCGAAGAAGAGAATTGGAAAAGAAGAAGGCTTACTTCCGAATCAAACCTATCTACTGAAGATGGAGGTAGATTTCTACACCAATGCCGATCCCGGATTAGTTGGGGTAGGCGGAGCGCCAGGAGAATCGGTATACATGAAGGCTGGAGTGAGCGCTGTAGAGCCGAAAGTAATACCCATAAACAATGATTGGCGAATGAATGTAGACAAAGGGGAACAGGCAGCCTCAGGCAAAAATGCGGTTGTCATAGGACATATCGCCAAGGAAAAGGCTACTGGAGAACAGTATGCTCTGAAGAAACTGCGTCTGTCCGAGCCACTTCTAGTAAAAACAAACAAATACGGTGAGCTCTGGGTCTTCTTTGGAACAGATTCGGGCTTTGAAGGGATGACTTCCCTCTATTATGACCAAGTAAAAATTAGTCTAGAGAAGCAAAACAAAAAATAAAAATGGCCGGTATTAAGCATATTCCAGAACTACAATCCGTGCGAAAACAGCCTAGATAATAAATAGTGCTTTTTTCTTAAATTTACTGAGGAAGATGGAAAAGGGGCAAGGCGATCACAACCTTGTCCCTAAATTCTATAAATAGACAATTCCTTTATATACAATGTATACCAAATTATAGTAATCTATAGTAAAAGAAACACAGTGGATCCTAATCTCGTATTACAATTTCTTCTCCATTTACCATTGCAGCAATCGTGATTTCCACTGTGAACCGTACCATGAACTAAGATACACGTTTAACAAAATTGGAACAGATTTTGCCAAATTAATAGGAGGGGTACATGTGAAATCAGTCAAACGAAAAGGCGTCACGCTTGGACTAGCAGCTACTTTGGCCTTAAGTCCATTCATTTCGAGCGCCTCGTTCGCAGCGGAAAAAGGGTTAAACGAACGTACATATCCACAGCTAGAGAGATTAAATGTTAACCAATTTGAAGCTAGTGAGCTCAAAAAAAATGAGCAAAAACAGTTTTCTGAAAATCAGCTCATCATCAAATACCGGAGCCCGCTTTCTGCAAGTGAACATAAGAAGGCAGGTGGAAAGCTAGTCAAGCGTATTTCCAACCTTGGCTATGACGTCATTGAAGTTCAAGGGAAAAAGACGCTGAATGAAGTAGCTAATAACTATGCCAAGCTAGGCAATGTCACATCTATTTCTAGAAGTGCCTATGGCCAGACTCTGGCGGCCGATCCGAAAGCTTCAACAATGTATCATCTTAACACTTTGAATCTAGCTAAGGCTCAAACACTAGCTGGAAAGAACAAAGTAAAGGTCGGCGTAATTGACACCGGTCTAGATGCCAACCACCCAGAGTTAAAAAATCGCTTAGTTGCAAACGTGAATATTATGGACCCTCTGAAAAAGGGAAGCGCGGACACACACGGTACCCATGTCGCTGGCATCATTGCTGGTGAGAAAAACAATGGCATCGGGGGCTATGGGGTCGCTCCGAATGCAGACATCGTCTCGATTGATGTTTCTAACCGTTCCTTCTTCATTACAGATTACATAGTGGCGGAAGGGATTCTTGAGGCAATTAATCAGAAGGTGAAAGTCATCAATATGAGTCTCGGATTCTATTTTCCTTCTCCAATCCTAAAGGATGCCGTCAAAAAAGCAGTTGATAGTGGGATCATCGTGGTAGCTGCGGCTGGAAATGATGGTGCAAGTGTACTGAATTATCCTGCCTCCTTTGATGGAGTGATTAGCGTTGGGGCAACAGATGAGAAGAATCAATTGGCTTTCTTCTCGACCTTTGGCCCATCTGTTGATGTTGTAGCACCAGGACAGGATGTATATGCACCGGTATTTGATGTGGATAAAGGTTCTTCCTTTGTCAAAATGAGTGGTACATCCATGGCTTCTCCTGTCGTAGCTGGAGCTGCAGCTCTATTACTCTCAAAATATCCGAATCTAACACCTTATCAAGTGAATTATATGCTGACCGAAACGGCAAAGGATATGGGTGAAAAAGGGTATGATCTTAAGTATGGCTATGGCATGGTGGACCCGGTAAAGCTTTTATCCTTTGATCCGAAGAAAATTCCTGCCGATCCAACAGTAAAGGAAAAGGATATTTTAGCCAAAGCGAAATCACTTGGTAGCTTTGAGAGCAAAGATGTAGACGGGAAAATTCAAAAGCTCGACCAGACAGACTACTATAAGCTGGACGTTAAGAAGGACGAATATGTCCAGATTTCCCTTGCAGGATTAGCTAAGTATGATATGAAGCTCGAACTGTTATTTTTCGAACAAGGGAAGAAAACAAAATCAGTTGACATCAATGATGTAGGAGCAGGCTTTAACGAAGGTACCCTTTTCCAAGCACCTGCAGATGGAACTTTGGTTATTGCTGTAAAGGATAGCTTTGGAAAATATGATAAGAACGGTCAATATACGTACAAGCTCTCTTTGCAGAAGAGTCTAGAATTCGTAGACGATGAAAATTCAATGGAGCAGCCAGTACAAGTCTCGTCCCTTCCATATCAATCGGGTAATCATTATTTTAAGGATGAACTCGTACCATTAGAGGAGAATGAGTCCACGGATGAAGCTACTGAGAAGGAAGAGACCATTATAGAAGAAAAAGAGAATGAGGGCACGAAAGAGGACGAAGAGGAAAACGATAAAGAAGAATTCAAAGGTGTTCCAGGAGATTCCGATTTCTTCCGTTTCAAGCTTCCAGGTAGCGAACAGGATGGAATGCAAACCGTCAAAATAAATCTATCAGCAGTAGCTGGTATTGATTCAACCATTGTCGTTCATTATGTTCAGAGAGAGAATGGAGAGGAAATGTCCTATGAGATGGAGCGTTCTTCCTTTGGGGGCTACGGCAAAGGCGAAGAGTTAATCTTTAATGGTATTGCCGGTCAAGAATATATCATTGAAGTAACAAACAAACCTTATATTGACGAGTACATGTTGATGTTTGGTGGAGTGAATATTGACTATGAGCGCAGCTATTCATCAATGGATCCTTATCAGTTATCGATTGAATCGAAAGTACTTCCGAATGATGAGGATGGACTCCCATTAGGTCTATTTGACAGACCAGAGGAATCCCTTGCAGAAGGCAATATTGAAAAATATCAAGCAGATAAAAAAGCACTGCAGGACGTTATTTTTACCGACGAATTCGTGACGTTCAATAACGATAATGAAGAAATTATGGATGCGGCGATTGCAATCAATGAAAATGAGACCAAGAACGGCTATATTCAATCCTACGGCGACGAGGATTGGTATGCTTTTACCCCAAGCCACAGCTCTACCTTTGAGGTGAAAATCGATGATAGCTATCCGATTGGCATGTCTGTTCTACGCTACAATAAAGAACTGAAGGATTTTGAATATCTATATTCGAATGAACGATACTCCATGGATGGGTTCACTGCTGCTACATCCTTTATGATCGGACTTCATAAGGGAGAGACCTATTACTTCCGTGCCAATGACATCATGTATCGTCCTGGCTATGAAGAGTATGGCTTCACCATCAAGACAAAGGTGAAAGATACAGCAGATGCCAATGAAAGCAATGATACCTACGAGAAGGCTACAAAGGTAACTACATTACCGGTCTATGGCAACTTCGCAGGTGTAAGTGATATGGATATGTACTATTTCAAACCTGGCAAGGCTTCTGTGTATTCTATCAAGCTCACTCCAGGAACATTGCCAAACTTGTATAAAAATGTTCCGAGCGTTCTAAAGTCCGAAATTGATCCGGTTATCGTGTTAATTGAGGATACGAATGGAAATGGAAAGCTTGAAGATGAAGAGCAAGGGAAGCAAATTTTCATTGATTATGGCATTTTTGGTCAGGAAGAAAGAGGCAGTCTTAAAACGAAAAAGGATGCCGGCTATTTTATCGTCACCTTCGATTATAATGGCATCAATTCTTCACTGATTCCGTATGTGTTCAAAATTGATGAAACGAACTTGAAGGACGAAGACCAAGGCTCTACTGTGAAAAACAATGTTCCTTCAAAGCCCGTTATTCTGAAAAATGAGTGGAAAGCAAAAGGCTACTTAAATCTACTATCTGGTAAAGGTGACACAGACTACTATAAAATCTACCTTTCCAAAGCAAAAACAGCAAAAGTAACATTAGAGGTTCCTTCTGATATCGATGGCAAGGTAACTATCTATTCCTCCAACGGAACTCAAGTTGCTGTACTTGATTCCTATGGAAAGGGTGATCACGAAATTCGTGAAGTTAGTCTTAAGAAGGGCGTCTACTACTTTAAGGTAGAAGATGTCTATGGAAATGCCAGCACAGATCCGTATACGTTGAAAATTCAATAATCAGAGAACGCCTATCCTAGTATTTAGGGTAGGCATTTTTTCATGGTTGGAGCGGAGCTTCTTCAAGAAAAGAGCAATATGAGTTGCCATTACGGCAGCTTTTTTTTTCGGCAACTATTCTAAAAAATTATACGTCCAATATAATAGAGTAACGAGAGATAAAGGGGGAGCATCGTATGAAAAAAGTTGGGTGGATTTTGTTTTTTATGATTTGTTTGTTTTTTCTTGGGGATAACCCAGCTCTTGCGGGAGAGATTAAGATTACCATTGGTGTGAATGATAGTTTAATAGGTTTTAATGAACAAAAACCACTCATTATCGATGGAACAGCCTATTCCCCAATGGAACCACTTCTTAATGGAATAAAGGCAAAAACTACCTATGATCCACAAAACAAGATCTATACAGCTACTATAAATGAAAAGCGAATTACTTTTTCAATGGTTGACAAAAGCATCTCAATGAATGAGCTAGAGTATCTTGATACATTGAAAGTGCTGAACGGAACTCCATACATACCCGTTCGTTTGGTTGGTGAGTATTTCGGGTTTAATGTGAAATATTTGGCGAAGGATCAGGTTGTCAGAGTTTTTGATAAGAATCACAAGTATACGGATGCTGACTTTATAACAAAGCACCGAAAGGAATTGGACAAGTACTTTAACATTCGGCCGAAGAATATTGTGTATTTGACCTTTGATGACGGGCCGAATGCCTACACATCACAAATCCTTGATATTTTGAAAAAGAAGGATACCCACGCTACCTTTTTTATGATTGAGGGCAATATAAAGCACTATCCTGAGGTGGTTAAGAGGATGGTCAAGGAAGAGAACTATCCTGCTCTTCATAGCGTAACCCATGATAAAAATAAGATTTATGCCAATCCGAAAAATGTCGCCTCAGAAATGGATAAGACGCGAAAAACACTACAAACGATTTCCGGATTTGACTCGCATCTTACGAGAGTACCTTACGGGAGTAAGCCCTATATGAAGCAGCCATACAGGGACGATATGGTGAAGAATAAGTTCAAAATGTGGGACTGGACGATTGATACAGAGGATTGGCGGTATGGAAAGACGCCGTGGAAGATTGTAGATAAGGTAAAAAGCGGAATGCAAGGGCTAAAGGGTAAGAACAAGCCTATCGTTATCCTGCTTCATGATTCAAAAGCGTCAGCTAGTGTTTTAGGAGAAATTATTGATTATGTCCGAAAGCAAGGATATGAACCAGTTAGCTATGATCCAGGAAAGCATGAGGTTGTTAATTTTTGGGGAGATACGAGGCTATAAGATGAAGGGACTAGCCTTGTAAAATAGTACTAAAGCTATCTATCAACAATTACCATAGACGTGATATGGTAAATCATATATGATTTTTTTGTAATAATACTTTTATAAATTGAGAGGAGAACGAACTTGAAAGCAATCAAACTTTTTCTAGTTTCATTATTTGCTTTAATTCCATTTCAATCTGCCTATGCGGCTACACCAAAAACATATGATAACTATGTTCCTATGGATGAGGGTATTGAGGACCACTGGGCATATGATGAAATGGATGACTTAATCAATGCGGATATTGTTGATGGATTCATGGATAACGACAACAATATGTATGTGAAGCCTGAAAACAATATTACTAGAGCAGAATTTGTTAAGTTGATCGTGACAGCACTAGATTTAAAGGAAAGCGGAAACAGCCAGACTTTTACAGATGTGAAGAAAGGGGACTGGTTCTACGGACCAGTTCAGATTGCAAGCAGCTTAGGCGTCGTTAATGGAAAATCAGCTACTAAGTTTGCACCAAATGATAAGATCAACCGCCAAGAAATGACAAAGATTATTGTCGAGGCGTTCAAAAATACGATTGTATTTCCGGAGTCAGGATCAAAGACATTTACCGATGTAACGGATAATTGGGCTAAAGACTATATTAAAAAAGCTTCAGCTGCGGAGCTTGTAAATGGTACTGGCGGAAGTAAATTCAGTCCAAAAGCCAATGCAACAAGGGCTCAAGCGATGGTAATCATTCATAGAGCTTTGCAAAAAGAGCAATCTAATGTTGCAGCAGATGAAGAGATTGTAACATTTTTGAAGAACCATATTTTAAAAGAAAATAAAATGTCTGAAGCAAACAATTCTGAAGGATTAGTAAAGCTTTATGAGGAAAATGGTACAGGTTACTACCGTGTGCTTGGAACAGAATTTGGTGGAGTAGAGTTTCCTGTTGAAGAGGGAGAAGAATACACGATCACCATTGACGATGAAAAATTAGCACTAAAAGTACTAGAGAAGTCTAACCGCTTTGCTACCATTGAGGTAACAGGTATGAAGGTTACTGTAAAATATACAAGCAAAGACATGAACATGGATTTCACAGAAGATATGGATGGTGCCTATCAACTTAAGAAAGATTCTGTGACAGGGGCTTGGAAAATCTACAACTACTACCCATATTTTAGTGAAGACGAGCTATAATACTAGACTGAGAGAGCGATCTGGATGGATTGCTCTCTTTTTTCATTTGAAATATTGGGTCGCCACTGGGGATATTTGCGGTATTTCTGATATATTTGCGATAAATTAGGTTTATTTGCGGAAATATCAATTTATTTGCGAAAAATCATTTTTATTTGCGTTAATTTCTATATATTTGCGAAACGCCACTCTCCCCATAATTTACCTACTTTTTCACAGGTATCTCAACTATTACAAGTATTACATTTTACTATATTAATAGGTATAATAATATATATTTTCTAAAAAGGGGGAGAAAGGTGAGGCAGCATAAGCTATTAGTATCTTTTGCTATTACTATCTTGTTCTTTATGTGGAAACCAGCCTTGAGTCATGCAGCAGATATTGTCAATCCAAATAAGACGTACACGTATGACCAGATGGTACAAGATATTAAGGCACTAGGTCAGCAGTATCCAGATCTAATTCATTACAAAATCATTGGCAGTAGCGAATATCATCGGCCTATTTATGCTATATCTCTTGGAACAGGAAATGCCAGGGTACTCGTTAATGGCTCACATCATGCAAGGGAATGGATTTCTACTACCCTAAATATGTACATGCTTGAGCAGTATGCCAAAATGTATGAGAATAATCAAACATTTGGTGGCTTTAATGTCAGAAACGTTCTTGATGATACAACCATGTGGTTTGTTCCAATGGTTAATCCGGACGGGGTCACCCTTCAACAATTTGGGCTTAGTAAATTTCCAGTTACAGATCATAGCTCATTATTAAGAATGAACGAATACAGCCACGATTTTAAGAAGTGGAAAGCGAATGCCAAAGGGGTCGATCTGAATCGACAATATCATGCTGGTTGGGCAACCATTAAGAGTAACCGGCCGTCGCCAAGCTGGAGTCACCACAAAGGATTCTATCCAGAACAGGCAGCTGAAACGAAAACGATGGTTAAGTTCACAAAGGAAGTCGACCCAGAAATGGCACTGTCTTACCATGCTAGCGGCGAAATTCTTTATTGGAAATTTAAGCAAACAGGACAGCTTTACAATCGTGATCATGCCTATGCCAAAAGAATTGGCCAATACACAGGCTATAGCCTTGTCTATCCTGGGACAAATCCATCAGGCGGGGGCTATAACGACTGGTTCACGTCAACATACAAACGTCCGGGCTTTACCCCTGAACTAGGTCGGTATGCCGGTAACACCCATGTTCCTCTTTCAGAATTCAGTCGAATCTGGAGTCAAAATAGATTCGTAGGATTATATGTTGCTAGCGAGGGCTACAAGCTATACCTAGCAAGAGGTGGAAAACCGAAGTATCAGGAAGTGAACGTAAAGATTGATGGTGAACTTGTTAAATTTGAACAATCTGCATTGCTCATTGACGGAAAAACCGTTGTTCCATTGCGTGGCGTATTCGAGCATTTCGGCGCTGTGGTTGAGTGGGAGCAATCGACAAAGACCATCACTGCAAGAAAAGGTACTACGATTATTGAGCTAGTGATTGGCTCCAAAACAATGAAGGTTAACGGAACTTCTACTAATCTTGAGGTTGCACCTCAGATGGTGAATAACCACACAATGATTCCGTTGCGCGCAGTTTCGGAAGCCTTTGGGGCGGAGGTTGGCTGGGATGCAGAAACGACCACAGCACTGATTACTTCGCCAGCTCAAGAGGTGGATGAAATGGCACCAGCTCAGCCAGTAATCGATCCAGTATCTGACATATCATTAACCGTTACTGGAAGTAGTGAAGTCAATGCATTAATTGAAGTGAAAAAGGATGGCAAGCTACTCGGACAGGGTAGGACAGCAGCAAATGGAAGGTTTGAAATAAAAATCCCTGCCCAACAGGCTGCTACCCTTTTATCCATTACAGCTACCGACTTAGCGGGGAATATGAGCGAGGCTGCAACGGCAACGGTCGCTTATACGAGTAGCTTTACGGATACCATTAACCATTGGGCTAAGGAGGACATCGGATACTTAAAGGATCGAAAGGTAACAAATGGATTACCGGACGGTAGCTTTGGTGTCGAAAAGAATATTTCTCGAGCTGAAGCTGCGGCATTTCTAGTTCGTGCCTTGAAAATCGACCTTGATTATAATCTGAATTCTAACTTCCCGGATGTTGGAGAGAATCATGATTTCTTTAGCTATATTGCTACCATTTCAGCTAATGGTATTATGACAGGGGATGAAAAAGGATTTTTCAATCCAAATCAAACACTAACACGTGCCGAAATGGCGAAAATCTTGGTTACTGCTTATAAACTTACAAGCCAGGGAGAAACGACTTATCCAGATGTCACTCGTAGTCATTGGGCTTATGATGTTATCGGAATTCTAGGCTCTTACAAGCTAACAACTGGTTATCCAGACGGGACATTTAGAGCGGACGCTCCAATCAAACGCTCTGAATTTGCAGCTCTTCTTGCGAGGGTCATGATTCTTCAGGAAAAAGGTCTACTTGCAGCAGATGAGATAGTGGAAGACGAAACCACAGCCCCACTACCAGAGGAGCCGGTGCTGGATTCAGCAGGAACCGGAGAAGATACGGAAAGTGACGAACTAGTTTCTACTACTGAAACAAACGAGTAGAATATGATTCTTAAAAGCTAGCTGAAGTTTTCTTTGGCTAGCTTTTTTGTATGACGTTATGGGGAAAAGGGGGATTGATCAAAAAAGTGCCTCCAAAAGAAGCACCCTCTCAATCAATCGTTTGATTCACGTAATCTACTCATATTTTTCAATTTTCTTAAGCAATTCCTGCCCGGTGAGATTCCCGTTTGCCGTAATGCGGTTGAGCGTGAATAAATTGTCACCCTTTCCGACCACTCCTGGTTTAACGGTGAGCCCAAGCTTATATCCTGCTTTCTTCGCCAATCGGATTGTATCCTCTGAGTATTCGCCGAAAGGATATGCCAGGGTAATGACTTCAGTTCCGAGTTTATCCTCGATGATTTTTTTGGACATAGACAAATCACGTAATACTCTCGTTTGGTATTGAATTTGAGATTCTAGTCGACCGTTCGGAAGCATCATCCTCCCTGTTATCATACCCTTCAGCTGCTTCCGACTATTTTTTCCCTTATAGTGAAAATCGTAGGTGTGCCCCTGAAAGGAAAAAACATCAAGGGATTTCTTCGCCTCATCCCATGAAAACTTCGGGATTTCATTAGGATATTTATTCTTACCTTCAACAACTCTGCTCGTAATTAAATAGACCGTCGCCTTCATTCCGAGCTCCTTTAGCACAGGGTAAGCATGGAGATAGTTACTTCTATATCCATCATCTAATGTAATCAAAATAGGCTTATTCGGGAGTTTCCCTTTTCCTTCAAGGAAATCTAATAGCTCTTTGTCCGTAATTGTTGTATACCCCTTTTTCTTAATCGCCATCATATGCTCACGAAAACGTTCTGGAGAAATTTCAGCTGCTGAGGCTCCCTTCGGCAGGAGATGATGGTACATCAGAATAGGTATTCTTACATTATTGCCGGCAAATTTGGATGCGGCCGCTATATTAACCATATTATTCTCTTGGCCCCTTTCTATCTCTGCTGCTTTCCCATGAGCATTGATTGTAAAAATAGCTACCAAGAATACAACAAAACCTAGTAGAAAATACTTTAACTTCATAGGTTCATATCCTCTCAAAATAGTCATCTAGTAGGGGTTCGTCAACCTACTAGTATAAGTCAATACAAATGAACTAATTCTTATCTACCAATAGAATACTGTCATTTTTTGTAGGAAATCAATACTATCTTTCTGGGAATTGCACTTTAATAGATAAATATATGGTATATTTTCTAGTAGACACCATATTTTGCTAACAGGAGTGAGGAGAATTGCAGAGAAAAATGGGGATCCTTGTCGTCTGCCTGCTGCTTTTACAGTTATCTATCAATTTACCAACGACAAAAGCGGCCGTATTTGACAAGAAAGTCCAAGAAAAAAAGACAGTAGTGGCGCCTGATGTCACTCATATAATGGAAAACTATCAAACTGGAAACGTTAAAGAAGCGGTCAATATCCTTGATATTAACCTCAAAAATACATATACAAACTTGGAAATCGGCTTACCCAATCCACTTAATTCTCTCAAAACAACAACTAGTACAGCGAAAGCGAATAGCTATGAGGGTCACCGAGTGATTGGTGCGGTGAATGCTTCCTTTTTCCTAAGTACAGGACCAGCCAATCTTTTGGCAAAAAATAATCAGATTATTAACTATGGGATTCTAGGAGAAAAGTTTGATAGCCCGACCCAGAAACCTGTTGCCTTTGGCATCTCTAGTTCTGGTAAGGCTATAGCAGACTATTACACTACGAAGCTATCTTTTACCGTAGATGGCCAGACATATCCGATCGACCTGATTAATAGTGAAAGAACCGCTAACAAAAACGTTCTCTACACCTCTGTAAAGAAAACGACGGGGACAAATCCGTGGGGAATTGATATTGTTGTCACAAATGCTTCTAAGAGTACAAAAGAAGTCTATTTCGGGGATACGATTACAGGAACCGTTTCTAGTATTACTCAATATGGGCAGCCTGGAAATTCAGCAATTCCAGCTGATGGCTTTGTTGTTTCCGTTCAGAACAAGGAGCTTGCTACAAAGCTTAGCACTTTGCCGGCGGACACTCCAATAGAAGTAAATCTATCAATTGATGATAAATGGAAGGATGCTGAGTTTATTCTTGCAGCAGGACCTTTACTTGTAAAAGACGGCAAGGTCAATATTTCCATGCCGACGAGTTCTTCCTTTGTAACCACACGCAGTGATCGTACGGCCGTTGCAGTCGATTCAACAGGAACACGCGTATTTCTTGTGACGGTGGACGGTAGACAAAGTGGCTATAGCAACGGAACAAATCTAAAAGACCTAGCATCTTTTCTAATCTCTAAAGGGGCTTCAGCAGCGATTAATCTTGATGGTGGCGGTTCAACAACGATGGCCGTTCGCCAGCCATTTACGATCTTACCTGCATTGGCAAACAAGCCTTCCGGGGGAAGTGAACGAAGAGTTTCCGCCATTCTGCAGGTTGTGAATACTGCACCGCCTGGTCAAGCAAAAACAATCAAGCTGAACAAGGTAGCAAGCAGCATTCAAAAAGGAAAATCTATGGATATCACAGTCTCTCAAATTTTTGATGAATATATGAATCCAGTTACTGTCGATCCTGCCAAACTGAAATACACGGTTCAGGGGAATATCGGAACCATGGCAGGTACAAAGTTTACAGCGACTAATGGTGGAGCAGGAAAAGTAATTGTTGAATATGAGGGTGCGAAAGTAGAAGTGAGTATCCTAGTAGATGACTCTATTTATAAGGATGTAAAAAGTAGCTTCTGGGCTTACCCAAGTATTCAATACCTTAATACACGTGGGTTAATTAAAGGCTATCCAGATGGTACCTTTAAACCAAATAACACGATCACTCGTGCGGAAGCCGCTACGATTATCGCAAGAGCATTAGATTTGAAGAAGACGACCAATCCAAGCTTCAAGGACGTAAAGAGCACCCACTATGCCTACAATGAAATTGCGGCAGTTGCCGAAAAGGGAATTCTTACCGGGAGAGAAGCAGGAAGCTTCAGTCCAGATGGCAAGCTGATGCGTGCGGAAATGGCTACTATTTTGAAAAGAGCTTATCAGCTTACAGGCACAACGACAGCGAAATTCTCCGATGTCAGCACAAAGCATTGGGCCTATGACACTATTAATACTCTCATCGCTAATAAGATAACAGACGGTTATGAGGACGGCACCTTTAAACCAGATCGCCAAATCTCTCGCGCGGAATTTGCGACGATGCTGGATCGGGTAGAGAATAAATAGGGAAAATAGCAGATTTATGATACGGAATGAACAGGACTAGACCATCCACCTTCTGTATAAAAAATATCCAAATAACAAGAGCACTGTTCATGAAAACGGTGCTCTTGTCATTTGGAGGAAATTCCCTGTAATCTACGGTTGACTTCACTGGGATTAATTGGAATAATAGAGTATGAGTAACTATTGTAATAAATGGAGGAGAAAATGAAAAAAATATTAAGTTTGCTTGCTGCTGTTTTTCTTTTGGTACCACTTTTCCACATGCCGAGTGAAGTGAGTGCTGCTACTGCTTCTGAGGTCAAATCATGGGAAAGCTCCTTAAAGAGCTCAATCGCAAGAAAAAGCTGGAATAATGCTGCGATTTATAGCAAAAAGCTAGCCGAGCATTATGATCAAAAGGGTCAGTATGACATTGCTGCCAAATACTATGATGATAACGCGATGTACTGGGCGAAGGCTGGACATGCTGATTGGGGTATTCAAAATTCGATTCGTGCCGATCATATTCGTACAGAAGTAGGGCTTTATGTTGAAAAGCCACTCCCATTAAATCAAAAGCTTGCCAAATTTGAGCCTACCAGTGGTACATACCTTGGATTGTTTTTGGCAGGAAAAAGGGAGAATGCGAATCCAGATCCGGTCAAAGATATTTATGGAAAAAATCATGCGATGTACTTAACCTATACTACTTGGGGTAAAAAATACCCAGATACAAACACATATTTCCCAATGACTTTTGCCAAAAAGGCAAAGCAAAACGGGTCAGCCATCCAAATTGGATTTGAACCTATGAATGGCCTGAATGAGGTAAAGGACGGGGAATATATTCGCCAATTTGCACGCGAAGCAAAGGAATCAGGAGTTCCAGTATTCCTCCGTTTTGCAGGAGAAATGAATGGCGAATGGGTACCATGGAGTGGGGACCCAAAGAAATATATTGAGAAGTTTCGTTTGGTTTATAAGATTATGAAGGAGGAAGCGCCAAATGTGGCGATGGTTTGGTCACCGAACTTCCTTCCACGTCATAATATTGACCCATATTATCCAGGCGATAATTATGTTGATTGGGTGGGTCTATCTTTATACACAATTCCTTTTTCACATGGTAAAGAGGTTCCAGGTGGGAATCCAATGGACTACTTGAAGCCAATTTATGAAAAATATAGTCATAAACCGATGATGGTGTCAGAAGGTGCTGTCTCTCATTATAGCTATGAACAAAGGAAGGATTATTCTGCATGGGCTTCTGGTCAAATCGGTAATATGTATGGCTTCATGCCAAGAATATATCCGCAAATCAAGGCGATCACTTATTTTAACCTTGATAAGCAAACAACCAGCTATGATAACCAAAACAATAACTATGATTTAGCTGCAAGTCCAGTGGTAGATAAGAAATATCAAACCATTATCAGCAGCTCCTACTTCCTCGATCATTTAACCGTTGATAGCAAAAATGATACGGTCAAAACTCAATACGTTCCTGTTGAGAAAATCAAAGAGGTAGCAGGTGTTCACAATGTATTTGCTTATGTGAAGCTGCCATTAGGAAAGCAACCTTACTATGTAGCCGTATACCAGGGTAAGACAAAGCTTGCAGAATCCTATGCACAGCCTTGGGATATGAAGATTGATTTCAAGAAAGTCGACCCGAAACAACCTTTAACCGTGATTGCCTTTGATAAGAACTTCAAGCGCTTGGCAACGAAAGAATTTAAAGGGAGTTTTACAAAGGTTAACAAGATCGGGAAATTCACCGATGTGAAGGATACACATTGGGCTTTCGCTGATATTGAGAAGGCAGAAGAAGACGGTATTGTAACTGGCTATCCAGGTGGAACCTTTCTTCCTAACAATAAGGTGACGACGGCGGAATTTATGACCATGCTTGGACGCTCTTATGGGGTGGGCAGTGAATTGGAAAAGGCGCCATATCCAAAAGGGGTTGTCGATTACATGAAAACGATGAACTTCCCTTATCATGAGAAAGCAAGCGAAGCGATTACTAGAAAAGAAGTGGCAGAAATCATTAGTGGAACGAGAGGCTTGAATCTTTCTGGTGATGATGCAATCAAGTACTTGCTCGTGAATGATTTGGCAAAAGGAAAGGATTCCAATCAAGTTTCGGTTAAAAGCTACAAAGGTGAAGAAACTCTAACTAGAGCAGAAGCCGTTACTTTTGTGGCGAACATCAAGAAGGCTGCAGGGCATAAAATTACTGAACGGCCTCTAGAGCCAAGTGATGCAACCGTTATTCGAGAGGAATACCAGTCTAGGTTTGAATAAGCAATAGTTAGAGTAGCAGTGGGAATCTCCCAAAGTATAACGTCTTAAATATTAGAAGGGCATCCGAAAGTTGATGGATGCCCTTTTTTGATCTTCATCATCACAGTACCAGGTACCATGGTACTAGGTCCCGAAATCTTTGTTCACCCCTATCCAATTTAATGGTAGAATGAATAGACTGGAGAAATAGGAGGGTATTATGGTAAAAAGAAAAACTTTGCTATTTGCTTCCATTTTATTAATAGCATTAGTAGGTTTATGGGGAATAAAAGTGTTAAAAAAGGACGTACCTAAAGCGACCGAGACGACGGTACCAGAGAAGCAATACGATGTTATTGTGATCGGTGGCGAGCCCGAAGGAGTAGCTGCAGCAGTATCAGCAGCCCGAAATGGAGCTAAGACGCTTCTAGTGGAACGTCGGGATGATTTAGGTGGGTTATTTACATACGGAATGCTCAATTTCCTTGATATTCCTCAAGGAGAAGATGGTGAATCGGTGAGCCAGGGGATTTTCAAGGAGTGGCATGCATTAGTTGGTGGAGGAAGTGCCTTTGGTATCGAAGAAGGAAAGAGTGCTTTCAGACAGCTGGTGGAGAATGAATCGAATCTCTCTTTAATGACAGAGACGACGGTTTCAGAAGCCATTTTAGAAGAGAATCGCGTTGCAGGAGTGGAATTGACGAACGAACACGGCACTTTCAAGGTCAAAGGGAAAGCTTTCATTGATGCGACCCAGGATGCCGACTTTGCGGTGATGGCAGGTGCTCCCTATTTTGTTGGGGGAGAGGACATCGGAATTAAGCATAAGAAAATGTCGGTGACACTCATGATTCATTTGAAGAATCTCGATTGGGAGCGAATTAAGGAGACAGCAGCCTCCGAGAAATTTGGCAGTGCGGTTGTAACGGATAAGGTCGCATGGGGATTTTCTGCTTTGCATCATGTGTACATGCCGGTAGAGGAAAATACGAGATTGCGTGGGTTAAATCTCGCCAAAATCAATGATGAATACTTCATTAATGCCCTACAACTATTTGGCGTGGATGGGCTAGATGAGGAATCCAAGAAGGCTGCGATTGAAAAAGGGAAACGAGAGACTGAAAATATTCTTGCCTATTTGC
This sequence comes from Anoxybacillus andreesenii, assembly GCF_030813005.1. NCBI lineage: Bacteria > Bacillati > Bacillota > Bacilli > Caryophanales > Anoxybacillaceae > Anoxybacillus > Anoxybacillus andreesenii. The sequence goes on along the minus strand of NZ_JAUSTU010000002.1, from coordinate 99,135 downwards.
AAAAGGAGTTTCCTGGCTTCGAAAATGCAGAGATTGCTAGCTTCCCGAGCGAGCTCTATGTTAGAGAAACACGGCATATTTGGGCGGAATATCAGCTTCCGATGTCAGATGTTTGGACAAACAGGGATCATTGGGACAATATTGGTTATGGGGGCTATCCGGTCGATATTCAGGCACAGACCCCTCAGGATTACGGATATATTGTCGCTGACCCTAAGCAGTATGCGATCCCGTTCCGCTCGTTAGTTCCTAAGGAAATCGATGGACTACTTGTTGTCGGTCGAGCAGCCGGCTACTCATCGATTGCGGCAGGAAGTGCTCGTGTGGTTCCAACTGGGATGACAACAGGTGAGGCAGCTGGTGCAGCAGCCGCACTAGCGATCGAAGAGAAGGTTACTTTTAGGGAATTGAGTAGGAATGAAGGACTGATTGAAGCCCTGCGAGATACCTTGACGAAGCAAGGAGCTTTTGTCAAACATATCAAGACAAGCTATCCATATGAAGGCGAATGGTATGATGAATCGATTCAGACCCTAATTGATTATGGACTCATCTTTGGCCGCTATGATAATGATATGAAGGTTGATGAGGTAGCGACAACGCATGCTTTTATGAATATGGTGAAGGAAATATTGCTTCGGGTTGATGAGGAGGGCTATTTTTACTCAGAAGATGAGCTTGCCACACTATATGATCAACTAATAGAAAAAGAAGACCGGCCTATTACGAGAGACGAGGCAGCCGGTATTTTGGCCCAGTTGTTATATAAAGAAACTGGAACTACTAGCTGGGGAACACTGCTAGAACAGCAAGTGATCAGTGATGATTTAGCTAATCGAATAAGTGAGGATCAAGAGTTGACTTTGAAGGAAATGTTCGCAATCAATGCTTCCTTCATTCATTATCTAAAGCTCTTTTCTCAGTGATTGTTGCTTTTGTTCAAAAAATGAATCAGATATGACTTAATGCAATTTATCCATTGAAGCAACGGAGAAAAGAGCTACTTTCATAATCCGTGGGCCATGTCTAATACAAAACGCAATGGTTGGCATTAAAACCATTGCAAAACAACAATCCGTACGAAAACAGCCTTTTAAAGCGGAATCTGTAGGGAGGGTATTATGGGAAAGAGGTTAATTTGGGTGGTAGCCTTGCTACTAATTGGCGCAGCAGGATATTGGGGCTATCAATCTTATAATAATAAGCAAGACAAACAGGAAGTAGAGAATCTGACACAAGGGTATGAGAAACCAAGTGTGCAGAGTGATTTAGCTGAGCAATATGACGTTATTGTCATTGGTGGAGAGCCAGAAGGGGTTGCTGCTGCGGTATCGGCTGCCCGGAATGGTGCCAAGACGCTCCTTGTGGAGAAGCGAGCAGAGCTCGGTGGACTTTTCACCTATGGTATGTTGAACTTTCTCGATATTCCTCAGGGTGAGGATGGGAAGTCGGTCAGCCGAGGAATTTATGGGGAGTGGCATAAGCTGGTTGGCGGAGGAAATGCATTTGGAATTTTGGAAGCTAAGGCTGCTTTTCAAAAGCTAGTCGATGACGAGCCGAATCTTACACTAGCAACAGAAACGGATGTTGTGAAGTCGGTGATGGCTCGAAATAAGGTGACCGCGGTGCGATTGAAGAACGTAAACGGTGAGTTTGAGGTGAAGGGAAAGGCCTTCATTGATGCGACTCAGGATGCTGATTTCGCGACCATGTCGAATGTTCCATACTTCACTGGCGGTGAGGACATTGGTATTAAGGATAAAAAAATGGCCGTCACGCTCATGATCCATTTGAAAAATGTCGATTGGAAAAAGATCAAAGAAACAGCGAAATCTGAGAAATTCGGTGCTGCTGAAGTAACAGATTCGGTTGCTTGGGGATTTTCGAAGCTTCACTATGATTACGAGCCTGTGGAGGAGAACACTAGACTTCGAGGGCTTAATCTCGTGAAAATTGATGATGAATATTATATTAATGCACTGCAGATTTTTGGCATCGATGGACTGGACGAAGCTTCAAAGCAGGAAGCAATTGAAAAAGGGAAACGAGAAACGAAGCATATTCTCGCTTTTTTACAAAAGGAATTTCCAGGCTTTGAGAATGCAGAGATTGCCAGCTTCCCAACAGAGCTCTATGTAAGGGAAACAAGACATATTTGGGCGGAGTACCAGCTACCTATGGCGGATGTGTGGACGAATAAGGACCATTGGGATAGCATCGGATTTGGGGCTTATCCAGTTGATGTTCAAGCACAAACGCCTCAGGATTATGGCTATGTTTTATCCGATCCAAAGCAATATGCGATTCCATTCCGTTCCCTCGTTCCAAAAGGAATTGATGGATTATTGGTAGTTGGTCGCTCGGCAGGCTTTTCTTCTTTGGCAGCGGGTAGTGCACGGGTTGTACCAACGGGAATGGTCACAGGGGAAGCGGCAGGCGCTGCGGCGGCGCTTGCTTTGGAGCAAGACTTGTCGTTTCGGGAGCTAAGCAAGGATAAGGAATTAATCAAAACGCTAAGAAACACGTTGGAGAAGCAAGGAGCATTTGTAAAGCATATCGAAACCGACTATCCATATCAGGGTGAATGGTATGACGAATCGATTCAAACATTAATGAACTATGGCTTAGTCGTCGGCGGCTATTCCAATGAACTAAAGGTAGATGAGGCGGCCACAAGACATAGCTTTGTGAACATGCTGAAGGGCGCAGTTTACCGTGCGAATCCAGTTGTGGCAAAGGAACTCGGGGACAAGCTTGAGGCTATTCATGCCGAAGCATTCAGCACGGAGAATGGTCCTCTCGAATTAAATGAAGCAAGTTCCATTTTGGCAAAGCTGTTCTTCAAAGAGGGTGAGAGCTGGGGAACGATCGTCGAGAATGGACTCATTGCCCCTCAGACAGCTGACCATATCAAATCCGAGAACCACAAACTCCAGCTCAAAGAAATGTACGCCATCTGTGCAAGCGTCATCGAATACATCAAAGAATAAGAATGGTACCAGGTACCGCTGGTGGACAAAAAATCGATTTTGTCCGTGTGGGGTGGACAGTTGGTGAAAATCCTCATATATTATGAGTTTAATCAAACGTTTGATTGAAGGAGCATCCTTTTTTGGAAGGGTGCTTTTCTTTTTATCTGGTACCAGCAATGTTCGGTGATGTTGTGGGCGAGATCTGAGCAATTTAAAAAAATGCCCGTCATTCCACGTGAATAATATCTGCAAACCAGTCATTTCGGGGGCTCGTTCACACCGATATTTGCGGAAAATCTATTTTATTTGCGAAAAAAAGAATATATTTGCTTAAATTTCAATTTATTTGCTAAAAAACAACTATATTTGCGGAAATCCAGTTTTATTTGCGAAACACTCTTAAATGTTTTTTTGGCTAACATTGACAATCCCCGCACACCCTTCATTCAAACTACATTTAACAGGAAATTTAAAAAATATTATAAATTATCATAACATTTCTATTATAATAGAGAAAACCAGTTAAGCGAGGTGTAGCTGTTGTTTTCAAATAAGGTACTATCCGCCATTTCTCTCCCCTCACTATTATTAGATCTGGATGCATTTGATGCAAACTGCCGGGAGATTGCGAAAAAAGCAAACGGAAAAAAATTAAGGATTGCCTCAAAATCAATTCGTTCAGTTTCTGTTTTAAAAAGAATCCTTGAGTCAAATTCCGTCTATCAGGGGATTATGACCTTCAGCCCACATGAAGCGATTTTTCTAGCCGAAAAAGGATTTGATGATATTTTGATGGGCTATCCTTGCTGGGATAAGGAAGCTTTATCAAAAATTGCTCAGCTCACCGAAAGCCGGATTGTTCTTATGGTTGATTGTATCGAGCATATCGATTACCTAGAGAAGATCGCTGAGGAGACAAAGGGAAGCTTCTATCTCTGCGTCGATGTGGATATGAGTACCACCTTTCCAGGACTCCATTTCGGTGTGAGACGTTCGCCTATAAAAACGGAGCATAGTGCCTTAGAGCTAGCCGAGCGGATTCAGCAGGCACAGAGGATCGAATTGCTTGGGGTGATGGGCTATGAAGCGCAAATTGCAGGTGTGGGCGACCGGGTTCCTTCACAGCAAATGAAAAACAAACTCATAACGTATCTAAAAGGAAAATCCATCACAGAAATTCAATCACGAAGAGGGAAAATCATTGAAATGCTACGCAAAAAAGGGTTTGCACTTTCACTTGTTAACGGCGGTGGTACGGGCAGTCTACATACAACGACAACGGAGGATTACATAACGGAGGTTACGGTGGGCTCGGGATTTTACTCCCCACTGTTATTTGATTACTACAAGGACTTCTGCTATAAGCCGTCACTATTTTTCGCCTTGCCAGTTGTAAGAAGGCCTGCCCCGAACATTTACACATGCCTTGGCGGTGGCTACATTGCTTCCGGTGCAATTGGGAAGGACAAAGAACCAAAGCCAGTGTTTCCACCTGGAGGTAAGCTCCTCTCCTTAGAAGGTGCAGGCGAGGTGCAAACGCCAGTCTTCTTTGAAAAAGAAACACTTGAGATTGGAGATCCTATTATTTTTCGCGCAGCTAAAGCGGGAGAGGTTTGTGAACGTTTCAATGAGATAATATGCATTTCCAATGGAGAAATCGTCGATCGTTATCCAACGTATCGCGGGGAGGGAGCTTGCTTTTTATGATAAAAACGGTTCAAGGTCAGACATGGAAAAATTGGTCTCAATCAGTTGAAAGCCATCCTGAAAAAATTCTCTACCCAGCTACGATTGACGAGGTGTGTACGCTGGTGAGGGAGGCGAAGCAGCAAAGGAAAAAGATTCGTGTTGTCGGAGCTGGGCACTCTTTTACTAGACTGGTCCAGACGGATGTATGGCTGGTTTCTCTAGATCTATTAAGTGGAATTGAAGAGCTTGATGAAGGGAAAATGACAGTTACGGTGCTTGGTGGTACGAGGCTTTTTCAAATCGGCGAAGAGCTTGGGAGGCGAGGGTTTGCTCAGGAAAACCTTGGGGATATTAATGTTCAGAGTATTGCTGGAGCGATTTCGACGGGAACGCATGGGAACGGAATAGGATTTGGAAATGTTTCGTCACAGGTACTCGAAATAACGATTGTCACCGCTTCTGGTGAAGTCATGACGATCTCGGAAACGATGAATGACAAGTATTTTAAGGCCAGTCTTGTTTCACTTGGCAGTCTTGGAATTATTGTAAAAGTGAAGCTGCGAATGATTAAGAGTCCTGTCTATGAATACAGAAGCGATAAGGTTCGTTTTTCTGAACTCATAGAGAAGCTCGACTATCTCATAGATTCTAATCGCCATTTTGAATTTTACCTGTTTCCTTTTTCCGATCTCGTTCAAATCAAAACGATGAATATCACGAATCGACAACCACAGCGTTTGACCTTCCACCATTTAGAAAGTCTCGTGCTTGAAAACTATCTTTTTTTCCTTCTATCAGAATTGTGTAGATGGTTCCCAAGGACTACCCGATTTGTCAGCCGTCTTTCTGCAAAGGCGATTGGGACCACTTCAATTGCTGCTCACAGCTACCAGCTTTTTGCCACACCGAGAAAAGTGAAATTTAATGAAATCGAGTACTGCATCCCTCTTGAGAACATGAAGGAAGCGATTCAAGAGGTTCGAGAGCATATCGAGACCAATCAATATGAGGTGCACTTCCCAATTGAGTGCCGCACTGTCAAAGCTGATGATATTTGGCTAAGTCCGTCCTATCAAAGGGATTCTGCCTATATCGCCTTCCATATGTACAAGGGCATGCCCTATGAGAGATATTTCCGTGATATGGAGGCCATTATGCAGAAGCATGGGGGCCGACCGCATTGGGGAAAAATGCATAAGCGTGAGCATCCTGAGCTACTTAGTCTTTATCCAAGGTTTGCTGATTTTCTGAACGTGCGGCAGGAGCTAGATCCGGACGGGATGTTTTTGAATGAATACCTGCGGGAGCTGTTTGTGTGGGATAAGGCGGAGGAGCGAACTGGGAGTTGAATTTGGATATGAGTCTGAGTCTGAGTTTTCAACTGCATCAGTGTTCCATATCTATACTCGCTTGGCCCTGCTTTTGGAAAGTAGGGCCAAACTTTACTGGCCGCGTGTAGATTCAGCAAAGGGATAGGGGTTTCTTGGCCTTTTTATGCTTGGAATCCCGTTTCGCAAATAAATTTTGTTTTTAGCAAATATAATTGTTTTTTCGCAAATAAAAGCCTTTTTCCGCAAATATAATTGGTTTTTAGCAAATAAACTTAAGTTTTTGCAAACAACCTCCATCACTCCTTCTTCAACGAGTAACTTCTGCCCTTGTTTGTGCCAGATGGAGCTAAATTCATAGAGTTTAAGAGTCGATTTGCGGTAAAAATAGAGGGGAGATGGGTAAATTCGCGGAATTTTTGGTTGGTGATGAATGAATCGATGAGAAGGAAGTAATCCTCAATCGCTTTTTCGTGGGCATCCCTAGAATAAGACAAACATTTTTCGCAAAACCACTTCCTTTTACAACGAACCATTGCAAATTGCTTGCATTCTGGACATTGGACACCTGTCGTGATTTCAGATTTATTTATTCCATAATACTTCAGAATATCTATGTCTTCTGGGGTATGGACTCTTAACAGTGTCTTACTTAATTTTCGCATGTCTTTAAGTTCAAGAATTTCTTGTGTATTCCTACTTTCTATTTCTTCCATTCTTTCAATAAGATTTTGAATTTTGACCACAGTTTTTGTAATTTCCCTGTCGTTTGGGCTCTTTTTCAAGATAGCGGTGGGGTTGCTCATGACTACTAGGGGGTGTATGGGAAGATGGCCAAGATTGTGATGCTCCAGCCAATGGTGCAGTTGTTTTTGATGCCACTTGACTTGTGAGACTGGGTCGGGAAATCCTTCCTCTTGGTTATTAGCAGTACGAATTAGTTGATTGAAGGAGCTGTCAAAAAATAGTTCGCCGAATATATTTTTGCATTCGAGGATGAACGCGGCATGTCGGGTGAGGGCCAAAAAGTCAATTTGAAAGTGGTGTTTCACAGTGGGGAGTCGAAGGTTGTGAAAAATAAAGGTCTCTTTTTCCGGCAAGAAATCTAAATAATAAGCTACGGCTCGCTCACCTTTGTAGCCGGATTTTTGTCTGATGAGGTCCTGCGTGACTTCTGGAGCTTTGGGATGAAGATCGGAAATACGAAGGCTAAGAGCCTCTAGTTTCTTTAAACGTACTGGTTTGGCTATTTCGTTGATAAACAAGTAACTCACTCCTTATCTCGTGTTAAGTAGAAGTTCGACATTGGTGGGGGAAATCCTTTTTTGGGTGTTTCGCTAATATATGTTGTTTTTAGCAAATAAAATTGTTTTTTAGCAAATACTTTCGCGTTTTCGCAATTAAACTTAAATTTCCGCAAATATCTCGATTTTTTCGCAAATAACGCATTCTGGCAGCCGAGAATAGGCCAATTTCCCCCGCAAAATCGCACTTACAGCAGCCATCACTTAAAAAACTGCCCCCCCTTAGGTTGACAGTCTCCTTCTTCTACCTCTTCGGCAAGCTATTCATATACTCATCTGACAAATTCAATAGCTCCGATATTCGTTCATAATCCTTTTCATATTGGGAAAAGTCCGCCAGCGTTTCCCGACTCTGAAGTTCGAAAGCCTCTCCATCAGCAAAGCCTTCAGCAGGCTTAAAGACAATCTTGTTGTTAAAAAAGGACCCTACAGGCATATAGTATCTCATTCCGAATAGGTTATCCGGGTAATTGACAATATCCTGGCCAAAATGGACATAATCATCCAGTGACAACCCAAGCATATTAGCAACAGTCGGCATGATATCGAGCTGACTGCCAACCACTTCATTGACTTCCCCTAATTTTTCCCCGCCAACGGCCACAATAAACGGGATGTTAAATTGATCCAGGAAGCTATACTCGTGGTTAACAAGACCCTCGAGCAAGTCAAAATCGTTTTCCTTCAGTCCGCTCGGCTGCAATCCAAAGTGGTCGCCATAAAGAACAAGAATGGTGTCCTCCCAGAGCCCTTCATCCTTTAAGCTTTGAACCAATTTTTCTATGGCGGCATCAGTATAGGAGATGGCTTTCAGGTAGTCTCCAACGATTGAACCGTCAAATTCAGCGGGAAGCTGGAGTGTCTTTTTGTCATCTGGAATTTTAAAAGGATGATGACTAGACAAGGTCACAATCTGCGCATAAAATTTTTGTCCGCTATCATGGAGTTTCTTTAGCTCGGGCAATGCCTTTTCATAGACATATTCGTCTGATGGGCCAATGCCAATGACATCCTCGTTTCCAAAGAATTCAATGTCATAATACTTGTCGAATCCGAGCGCAGGGTACATTTTATCTCTGCTCCAAAAAGTGACATCATTCGCATGGAAGGTCATCGTTTGGTAGTCTTCCTTTTTCAAAAGCTTAGGAAGGCTCGGAATTTCTCGGTCGCTAAAGGTCTCCGAGGTTGCAGTCCAAGCGGATGGGTACAAGGAAGTATTGAACATGAATTCCGCATCGGACGTATTCCCAGGGCCGATTTGTTGAAAGACATTCGGGAAATACAAGCTCCCTTGGAGCAAATCATTTAAGAAGGGAGTGATTTCCTTTCCATCGACCTTAAGGTTAATTGTGAAATCCTGAAAGGCCTCCGCTTGGATCACGATGAGGTTTTTACCTTCTGCTATCCCTCTTAGCTTCAGATTCTCGGCAGGAATCGGCTCTATTCCTTTTATTTCTCTAATTTTCTCGGGAAGGCTCGCTTTCTCCTCGCTTGTTAAAAGAGGAGTACTTGCAGCTTCCGCTTTATCTTTGACAGCAAGAATTTCATATGTAAGAATCCCTTGTTTTTCGGCAGCTAGAACGGTATTCGCAATTTTCGCATCCCTTTGGGTAAAAAGCTGATATCCAACTAGAGAAACACCCAAAATCATGATTGGGAGCACTAGCTTTAGATTAATACGTTCCGCTGTTTTTGCCCCGGATTTCTTTTTCATAAAAAAGTAAATCGGTAAAAGGATAAAATCGACAAATATTAAGAAGTAGACCGGCTTAATCAACTGGAGAACGCTATCTTTCACCGTCCCCACTTGTCCAATCTGGGAAAAAACATGAACCGTCACAATGTAGCCGAAATAATCATGATAAATAAGAACGGCCAACAAAAGCACCGTGAAAATTAGATTAAGGGCAATATATAGAATGATTTTCAGCTTCTTTGACGAAAGGAGTTCGACTAGCCCGAAAAACAAGAGTAAATACCCAATCTCCACGAAAATAGTTTTAAAGATATTGGCATTCTCAAATAACAAGCCCCTCACGAAAAGGAATTTTAATAGAACAAGAGAAAGAAACACAAAAAACGGCCAATGACTCTGCAAATCAAGCTTCTTCAACAACCTCTATCACATCCATAGGCATAATCTACTAATCAGGTTTTATCTTACATTAGATGAAATAGTTTGTAAAATCTAATAATATGGCGGTACCAGGTACCGCCGGTGGACAAAAACCTCAATTTGTCCACCTGGTATGGACACTAATGTTGATTTTGGAAAATATTGATAGAACATTACTTATTTCAATGGTATGATATTAGTTGGAAAGAGTTATTCATGTCTCACTCCCATATTCCCTTCACCAACCACACAAAAATACTTCACTTCCAAAATACGATATCAAAGGAGGTCATCGATCTTGCCACGCAAGCCCCTTATCTGGTTTCCAGGTGCAACCTACCATATCATCAGTAAAGGCATAAGAAGCAGTTCCATTTTTGAGGATGATGAAGATCACAACAAATATCTCTCGCTTCTAGCTGAAACGAAAGAAAAATATGGTTTCACCCTTCAAGCATATTGCCTCATGACAAATCATACCCATCTTCAGCTGCAAACCGCGAATGATCCCCCGGGAAAAATCATGCATGCTCTCAATCTCAAATATGCTAAATACTTCAACCAAAAATATTCCTATTCTGGTCATGTGTTTGACAATCGTTACTTCTGGGAGCTGGTCGATTCTATCGGATATGAAATCGAATTAAGCAAATATATTCATCTTAATCCTCTGAAAGCGGGAATAGTTAATAAGCCGGAGGACTACCCGTGGAGCAGTTACAGAGCCTACGTCCTCCACGAGAAGAATAATCTCATATCCTCTGATAGAATCCTCTCCTATTTCACTGAGCCCCAAATCTCCAACTACATCCAATTCATCCAAGCAGAAGAAAGTCCATTAGCGTATGCAAATCTCGATATTATAGGAAATGCACCGGTATAGCATATTCGGCATATTGAATTGTCCACCCCATGTGGACAAATTGGACGAAAAGTCCACCGGCGGTACCAGGTACCAAAAACAAAAATAATAAGAAGAGGTGATGTTATGGCGTCGGTTGTTTATTGTTTTGGGATTTCGGGAATTGAAGGACGGCTAGTAGAGGTGGAAACCGATACGATGGTGGGGATCCCTTCTGTGTCGATTGTTGGTCTTGGGGATAAGGCGGTCAAGGAAGCGAGGGAGCGTCTTGAAGCGGCCATCACACACTCTGGATTTTCCTTCCCGTTTCAAAAGGTGGTGTTCAATCTTGCTCCATCGGATATGAAGAAAACAGGAACCCACTATGATTTGGCGATGGCCATAGGGCTACTGACTAGAACGGGGCAGCTACAGGGGGTAAGCATCAATAAGACCGGTTTTATCGGTGAGCTATCCCTAAATGCCAATATTCGCCCTGTTTCCGGTGTGTTGCCAATGGTTCTAAAAGCGAAAGAGGCTGGTCTCAGAAGGGTCATCCTCGCCACGGATAATATCCGAGAGGCCTCTCTTGTAAAAGGAATTGAAATTATTGGCTTTCAAACTCTATCTGAAGTCGTTCATTTTTTATCTGGAAGGACACCTCCTCCTTCAGCACCGCCCCTAGAAAATCCTCCGAAAGCACAATCCTACCATGATTTTTCCGATGTAAAAGGGCAGGACCTAATGACCGAATACATCGCTATCGCCGCTGCCGGAGGGCATAACCTTCTTATGATTGGACCACCTGGATGCGGAAAGTCAATGCTGGCAAAACGAATCCCAACCATTTTACCCAGTATGACTGAGGAAGAGTCGCTAGAGGTTACAAAAATATACAGCGTGGCCAATCTTCTCAAGGACAAGGGGACCCTCATCACGAAAAGGCCGTACCGTGCTCCCCATCACAATGCCTCTACAAACGCCCTAATCGGTGGTGGAAGTGTAGCAAAGCCGGGTGAAATTTCTCTTGCCCATAACGGTGTTCTTTTTCTAGATGAAATTGCTGAATTCAGCAAGAAAACACTCGATGCATTGAGGCAGCCTTTGGAGGATCAATCGGTTACGATCACTAGAGTGTGGGGTGCCAATACATATCCCGCCCACTTCATGCTAGTGGGTGCGATGAATCCATGCCCATGCGGTTATTTTGGTCAGGAGAAATGCCGTTGCACCGACTATGAAATCGTGAAATATCGGCAAAAATTATCCGGCCCAATCCTCGATCGGATGGACATTCAGAAATATGTGGCTCCGGTCGATTTATTTGCGGAAAATGAGCCATCAAAATCCTCAGCTGAAATTCGCCACAGGGTTTCAACCGCTCGAAAAATTCAAGAGGAACGCTACCAGCATATTCCTTCAATGAATTGCAATGCCCAGCTTACGCCCGCTCTTATAAGCAAGTTCTGCCAGTTAGATCGGGAAAGCACCGACCTTCTTAGAAAAGCCTATGATCGATTCCGATACAGTGGTCGCAGCCTGCACAAAATCATCAAGGTCGCAAGGACGATTGCTGATTTAGAGGGAGCAAAGGACATTCGAGCCCCTCATATGAGAAAAAGCATTTTAAGCAGAGATTTGGAAAAAGACAAAATTACTTTTACAGGAGTGTAGTGATGGAACGATATTGGATATGGTTAAGTTTGATAAAATATGTTGGCCCGGTTTTACAAAAAAATCTACTGGGGTATTTCGGCTGTCCTAGGAAAGTGTTTGAAGCAGCTGGAAAGGAATTAGCAGAGGTACCCACTATGAACAAAAGAGCCCTCCAATCCCTTTTGAACAGTAAAACCCTGACCTACGCTGAAAACATCCTTCAGAATTGCAGAGAAAAGGAAATCCAAATTTTGCAATTTGACGATGAAAGATATCCTCCTCATGCCAAAAGCTGCCCAGAATCTCCGGTTGTCCTATTTTATAAAGGAACCCTAGAGCCAATAACGGAGGCCGTGGCGGTTGTTGGTTCAAGGCGCTGCACTTCGTACGGAAAAAAGATGGCACAGGAAATGGGGAGACAATTGGCGGAATATGGAGTACCACTCATCAGCGGTTTTGCAAAGGGGATTGACAGCTACGCACAATCCGCATGTGTCAACAAAGGAGGCTACACGATAGCCTTTCTAGCAGGTGGAGTGGATTTGTGCTATCCAGCGGAACAGCGCCCACTTTACGAGAAGATATTAGAATCAGGAAGTGTATTCATTTCCTCACAACCACCCGGAACAAAGGCCCGTCCTGAATATTTCCTACAGCGAAATGCATTCATCAGCGCCTGGTCGTCCGAGGTTGTCGTTGTTGAGGCCACAGCGAAAAGCGGCGCCCTATGGACCGCAAAATTTGCCCAAAGCCAAGGCCGTTCTCTATTTGCGGTTCCCCATCCAATCGGTATGCCTGAGGGAGAAGGAACGAACCAGCTTATCGCAGAAGGAAAGGCTGAATTGTTCATGGGGATAGAAGAAAGTCTGGATAGCATTAAGAAACAAAGCAGGATGGTTACTCTAGACCAGAGAACTTCCCGTGTGTCACTCCATCCCCTCTCAAAAATTCAGCATCAAATTCTAACCTTCCTCACCGACAATGCACCCAAATCACTCCTAGAACTTTCACGGCAGAGCCAAATCTCTGAAGAAACCATCCTTGAAGAACTTCTCACCCTAGAGCTCAACGGAATAATTATTCTCAGAGGAAATTTAGTCTCAAAGATCTAAAAAATACTAAGGAACATAGCTTTGAAAGGGTAAAGAGAACATCATCCGTTCTCTCTGCCCTTTCATTTTCTTTGCATTGTCCACCCCACGTGGACAAAATCGAGGAAAAGTCCACCGGCGGTACCAGGTACCATTTTTAAAATATTGTAAATATTTTAAATAGTGATTTCCCGCTTATGCTTTTTTTGTTATGATAGAAATTGGAAGATAATAGTTGATTCTCTAGTAAATTGTATATTAGGAGGAATAGGATGATGTCTTACCAACCAAAGTTGTATCGCAAGTTCTTAGCATCGATTACAGCAGTAGCTGTTGTCGCATCAATGGCCGTTCCGGCTGCAAGTGCAGACACAACTTCCACAGTCCAAACGAAGAAGTTTTCCGATGTGAAGGATGATTACTGGGCTGCAAAAGAGATTTATAGTTTAGTAGAAAAAGGGATTATCAAGGGATACCAAGACAATACATACAAACCGAATCAACCAATTATTCGAGGGCATGTAGCCAATTTATTGACAACTGCACTCAATCTTACCGTTCCATCAGATCTCAAGGCATTTGACGATGTGGACTCGAAATCTGAATTTGCCAAGGGGGCAGCTGCAACGAAGGCGGCGGGAATCTTCGAGGGCTATGATAAGAGATTTAACGCCAAAGGTGTTCTTACACGCGAGCAGATGGCCTCTGTATTAGTGCGCGCATTTAACCTAAAGACTCCTGTGAAGGGTCAAGAGATTAAGTTCACTGATTCTAAAAAAATTGGTTCAGCCCACCAGGCTGATGTCATCGTTCTAGCACAAAATGGCATCACGCTCGGAAACAAGGATGGCTCATTTGATCCACAAGGCGCCGTGACTCGTGCATCATTCGCTGTCTTCCTTGAAAGAGCACTCAAGACGCTGGACAAGGATACCTACGATCTAGCAGTTATGCACACCAATGATACCCATGCTAATCTGGACAGCGTGGCTAAGAAGGCAACCGCTATTAAGGATTTCAGAGCGAAAAACAAGAACTCTCTTTTAATCGATGCGGGGGATGTCATGTCCGGAACTCTTTATTTTAACGAATTCAAGGGACAGGCAGATTTAGAATTCATGAACATCATCGGCTATGATGTCATGACCTTTGGGAACCATGAATTTGATCTTGGCAGTACAGCGGAAGGTCATAAGGCTCTAGCCGATTTTGTTAAATCAGCGAAATTCCCATTTGTCAGTGCGAACGTTGATTTTTCAAAAGATACCTTGTTTAACGGCCTTTACAAAGGCGGAACATATACGGATAAGCCGGAGAATGGCAACATCTATTCAGGAATTGTGAAGGAAGTAGATGGAGAAAAGATCGGAATCTTTGGTCTCACAACGGTGGATACACCAGACATTTCAAGCCCTGAAAAAGTGGAATTTCTTGATTATTTAGCTAAAGCGGAGGAAGCAGTAGCCAACCTAGAAAAAGCAGGGGTAGACAAAATTGTTGCTGTTTCGCATCTCGGCTATGATGACAATCCGGCCATCGACAACGATCTAGAGCTTGCAAAGCTTGTGGATGGTATCGACATTATTGTAGGTGGTCATACCCACACCCAACTAAATAAACCAGTATTAATCAACAAGGATGAAAACGGAAAAGAGAAGGAACCAACGGTCATCGTCCAAGCCAATGAATACAATAAATTCCTTGGCACATTAGATGTTGAATTTGACGAGAATGGAGTTATCGTTGGTTACGCTGGGGAACTCATTACCATCGCCGATCGGAAAGAGGATCCGGAAACAGCGACTCTACTAAAAGGGTATTCTAGCAAAATTGATGAAATAAAGAACACAGAAACAGGGGCAGTAGCTGTCAATAAACTAGAGAATCCACGCCAAAGTGATGGGAAGGTATCCGTCAGTGTCAGAAGCAATGAAACACCACTCGGAAATCTTATCTCTGATGGCATGCTAGCAAAGGCAAAGGAATACTTTCCGAAGACCGTGATTGCTGTGAACAACGGTGGTGGCATCCGTGCGGAAATTGACAAGGGACCAATCACATTAGGGGAGATTCTTACTACGATGCCATATGGAAATACTCTCGCTGTGATGACACTAAAGGGCACAGAGCTGATCGCTGCACTTGAGCATAGTGTGAAAGAGACACCAAAAGAAAGCGGTGGCTTCCTCCATGTATCAGGCATGAAGTTCACCTATGATAGCTCTAAGCCAGTAGGTGAAAGAGTCATTTCTGTTGAAGTTGCAGAGGAAGAAGGCAAATTTACTCCATTAGACAAAGCCAAGGAGTATGTCATTGCGACAAGCACGTTCACTGCAAAGGGTGGAGACGGGTACAGCATGTTCGCAAAAGCTTATGAAGAAGGCCGTGTGACAGACCTTGGACATACGGACTGGAGCAACTTCCTTGACTATGTTGTGAAACTAAAGACGGTTGATCCGAAAGTCGAAGGCCGGATCATCGACCTAGCACCAACGAAAAAATAATCGCTAAACCATTCGGGGAGAACCTTATCAAATAGGTTCTCCCCTTTTCTTTGCTATAAATGTCCGCCTTATTTGGACAGAATTACCAAAATGTCCACAGGCGGTACCTGGTACTTCTATTGTGCCACTTAGCGGTACAGACACCAAGGAAAACTATTGTGGTAAAATTTTTTTTGGTCTACTGCTTGTAAATATTGTATGTTATAATATCTACTAGATTTGTAGAAATAACGGAACTTTTGGAGGAGAAAATGGAAGAGACAATAAGTCTGAGAGAATTATTTGAAGTATTAAGGAAAAGGATGTCATTAATTGTCGTAATAACAGTACTTGCAACAGCGGTTAGTGGGGTGGCAAGTTTTTTTCTTTTGACTCCAATTTATCAAGCTTCGACTCAAATTCTAGTAAGTCAAGCAGCAGCAGGATCGCTAGCTTCGATCGCTGGAATTTCTTTTGATGCCGATGCGAAGTACATAGAAACCTATAATGTGATCATGAAGAGTCCATATATACTAGATCAAGTGATAGAGGAGTTAGATTTGGATACAACCCCGGAACAGCTAAATGGGAATGTGAGTGTTTCCCAGCAGGGACAATCTCAGGTTGTTACCATCAGTGTGAACAATGAGGACCCTGCAGAAGCTGTTCTGATTGCGAATGAAATCGCAAAGGTGTTCCAACGAGAGATTTCCCAATTAATGCGAATTGATAATATTCATATTCTATCTCCTGCAGAATTAGCGGATAACCCAAGCCCGATTAAGCCGCAGCCGATGTTGAACATGGCGATTGCTTTTGTTGTAGGACTGATGGTAGGTGTAGGGATTGCCTTCCTATTAGAGTATATGGATAACACGATTAAGAGCGAGCAAGATATAGAAAAAGTACTAGGGCTGCCAATTTTAGGAGCTATCACCACGATTACGTCTGAGGATGAAGAGCGTTCGGTGAAGTCTAGAAGGCCTAAAGGAGAGACAGCATAATGTTCAAAAAAAGGGAAAAAAAGCTTGGAACGAATAGCCGTCAATTAATCACAAAGCAGAACCCGCGTTCACCGATTTCTGAACAATATCGGACCATTCGTACAAACATCGAATATTCCTCCTTTGATGAGGAAATCCGTTCAATCGTGGTCACCTCTTCGGGACCTGGTGAGGGGAAATCAACAACCATTTCCAATTTAGCTGTAGTATTCTCACAGCAAGGAAAGAAGGTTCTCTTGATT
This sequence comes from Anoxybacillus andreesenii, assembly GCF_030813005.1. Lineage (NCBI taxonomy): Bacteria > Bacillati > Bacillota > Bacilli > Caryophanales > Anoxybacillaceae > Anoxybacillus > Anoxybacillus andreesenii. The sequence continues at coordinate 82,409 of NZ_JAUSTU010000002.1, read as the reverse complement.
GATGCTGATATGCGAAAGCCCACAGCTCACTATACCTTCCACATGAAGAATAATTTTGGGCTAACCAATATTTTGAAAAAGCAGCGTACCTTATCCGAAACGGTCCAAAAGTCGGAGGATAATCTCTATATCCTAACGAGCGGTCCAATTCCACCGAACCCAGCTGAAATTCTTGGGTCTAAAGGAATGGAAGAGCTACTTCGGGAAGCGAATGAGCAATTTGATTTAGTGCTAATCGATACGCCCCCGGTGCTTGCGGTGACGGACGCGCAGATTTTGTCGAACAAGTGTAGCGGAACGATCTTAGTAGTCAATAGTGGGAAGACAGAAACTGAGGCTGCCATGAAAGCGAAGGAGCTCCTTGTTAATTCAAAGGCGAGGATTCTAGGAGTTGTTCTAAATCAAAAGAAAGCGAAGCAAAGTCAATATTACTATTATTATGGTGATAAATAGTGGAAGCAGGAATATTCAGTGACAAATATTGACGTGATGCTAGGATAATAGTACTCTAAGATTATGCTAATATTTGTCAAAAACAGGGGGATTTTGCAATGATTGATATCCATAGTCATATTTTGTCGGGAATAGATGATGGTGCGAAAGAACTAGATGACAGCCTTGATTTAGCCCGTATGGCTGTTCAAGAAGGGATCCATACAATCATTGCCACTCCTCACCATAAGAACGGTCGCTATGAAAATGCAAAACCAGTCATCCTCCAAAGAGTGAAGGAGCTTAATCAAGTGCTAGAGCAGGAGAACATTCCGTTGACCGTTCTGCCAGGCCAAGAGCCAAGAATCTATGGGGATATCATCCCAGATTACGAGAATGGGGAGATCCTCACCCTTAATGACGGAGATCAATATTTATTTATTGAACTTCCGTCTAATCATGTTCCTCGTTATACCGAACAGCTTCTTTTTGATATTCAAATGAAGGGTTTGACGCCCATCATTGTTCATCCGGAGAGAAACCAAGAGCTAATGGAGCAACCAGATACCTTATATCAGCTAGTGAAAAAGGGTGCACTCACCCAAATAACAGCGGCAAGCGTCGCTGGATTCTTCGGGAAAAATATCAAGAAATTCTCTCTTCAATTAATAGACGCAAATCTCACACATTTCGTTTCGTCTGATGCCCATAATATTTCGAGTCGCTCCTTCAAGATGGTTGAGGCCCTTGATGTGATAGAGAAAAAATATGGCGTAGACATGATTTATTTGTTCAAAGAAAATGCAGACCTTCTTGTGCAAGGGAAGAATGTTAATAAAGAAATCCCAATACGACTGAAAACAAAGAAGTTTCTGGGGATTTTCTAGTCTGTATAGATATGTTGGCCTATGTGTCAAACAATATATCAACCATACTATTATGAGTAAGGCAACCGGTCAAACACATCAGATTAGTCAGGCCAAAGACCTGACCGGCAATGTCTCCTTACCGTTATCAATGGAGGCACTCGGTTATACTGTGGGACTTTCGTAGTATTGTCCTTAGACGCGAGTCGTCGATAGTGTGATGTGAGGGCGGGTTAGATGCCCATTAAAATAAAAAATAAGTAGATATCTAACGATTGAACATACTCGAGACGAATGTGTTTAACCATTAGATATTTATTTTTTATATAGGGGAAAAAAAGGGGGGGAGAAACGTTGTCGTATCAAAAAAGAGTGGCGTCCTTAATGATATTAGATTCCATCATTGTACTTACTGCAATTTATGTCAGTTATCTCATTATCAATCCAACTTTACGAATATTTACATATCAGACGCTGTTTTTTATGTCATTCATCTTACTCGTCAGTCATCATCTATTTGCAGGGGCTTACAACCTGTATAAAAAAGCATGGGAATATGCAAGTGTCGGTGAATTGATTGCGATCGCAAAAGCCGTGACTTTGTCTATTTTTACAACGGCGATTGTACAACAATTTGTCTTCCACGATATTTATTTTCGAGCTCTAGCGATAACGTGGATGCTCCATATCTTATTAATCGGGGGTTCGCGTTTCTCCTGGAGAGTACTCCGCGATCGCTATATTAAACCGAAAAAAGATGTCAAGCGTGCTCTGATTGTCGGTGCAGGTGCAGCGGGAACGATGCTAGCAAGACAGCTGCTAAAAAGCTATGACAGTGGCATTCAACCAATTGCATTTATTGATGACGATCCAGCTAAGTACAAATTACAAATTCACGGGTTGAACGTCGAAGGAGATTCCAAGTGGATTGGCCGTGTAGTAGAAAAACTAAAAATTGATAAAATCATCATTGCCATTCCTTCCTTGAAGAAAGAAGAAATGAAGGCTATCTATGAAGAATGTGCCAAGACCAATGCCAAGACCGTCATCATGCCTCTTATTGAGGATGTCATGCTCGGGAGTGTATCGGTGAACCAATTCCGTGATGTGGAGGTCGAGGATCTCCTTGGCCGCGAACCAGTGGAACTCGATAGTAAGAGCATTCAAGAAAAGCTAACAGGAAAGACGATTCTCGTAACAGGTGCCGGCGGCTCAATTGGTTCGGAAATCTGCCGCCAGGTATGCAGCTTCCACCCAGAAAGAATTCTCCTTCTTGGTCATGGAGAGAACTCCATTTACCAGATCGATATAGAGCTGCGAAACAAATATCAGGACGGTTTGGAAATCATTCCTGTGATCGCTGATGTTCAGGACAGACAGCGTATCTTTGACGTAATCGAGCAGTATCAGCCAGATGTCGTCTATCATGCAGCGGCCCATAAGCATGTGCCACTGATGGAATATAATCCGAAGGAAGCAGTCAAGAACAATGTCCTCGGAACGAAAAATGTTGCGGAGGCAGCCGACACATTTGGCGTCGGCACATTTGTACTTGTCTCCTCCGACAAAGCGGTCAACCCAACAAATGTCATGGGCTCGACAAAACGAATTGCCGAAATGCTGATTCAGCAACTAGCTAAAGGAAGCAATACGAAATTTGTTGCGGTCAGATTCGGGAATGTCCTAGGAAGTCGCGGAAGTGTTATTCCGTTATTCAAAAAGCAAATTCAGGCTGGTGGACCGGTTACCGTCACCCACCCGGATATGACACGCTACTTCATGACAATCCCTGAGGCCTCAAGACTCGTGATGCAGGCTGGGGCTCTTGCACGAGGTGGAGAAATCTTTGTCCTTGATATGGGTGAACCAATCAAGATCGTGGATCTTGCTCGTAACCTTATTCGTCTCTCTGGCTATACAATAGAAGAAATCGGGATCGAATTCTCGGGAATTCGTCCTGGAGAGAAGATGTTCGAAGAATTATTAAATGAAAATGAAGTCCATAAGGAAGCCATATTCCCGAAAATTTTCATTGGAAAGACCACCTTACAGCCACAGGAAGAGATTGATTATTTGCTGAGGAAATATAAGGATATGAGTGAAAAAGAGCTTGCGGACTATGTACTTGATTTAGCAAATAATCGTCGAGTATTGGTGGAGATGGTGGCGAATTAATAAGGGTCAAAGTAACAGGGTTTGAGAAAGGCTGTTTTCGTACGGATTGTTGTTTTTGGAATGGCTTTACTACCAGCCATTCCGTTCCATTCTAAGCTTGCGATACGCATAGAATGAGCCGCACTTTTCTCTGTTAGCTTCATAAATGGACTGCCTAAACAAGGTTAAATCTATATATTTTTAGTGTAAAGGCAACAATATTTGAGAAAAGTGCCTTTAGAAAAGAGCTTTAAAGGAAGGGATTAAGTGAAAAAAGTAAGAAAAGCGATTATTCCGGCAGCTGGCTTAGGGACCAGATTTCTCCCTGCAACAAAGGCCATGCCAAAGGAAATGCTGCCGATCGTGGACAAGCCAACGATTCAATATATTGTCGAGGAAGCTGTTGCTTCTGGAATTGAAGATATTATTATCGTCACAGGGAAAGGGAAACGTGCAATCGAGGATCATTTCGACATTGCCTTTGAGCTTGAGCAAAACCTTGCGGAAAAAGGAAAACTTAATCTGTTAGAAAAGGTGCGTTATTCTACCAATCTTGCAGACATCCATTATATTCGCCAGAAGGAGCCAAAGGGCCTTGGACATGCCGTTTGGTGTGCCCGTAACTTCATTGGTGATGAACCGTTTGCCGTTTTACTTGGGGATGACATTGTTCAAAGTGAGACCCCGTGCTTAAGACAGTTAATTGAACAGTATGAGGAAACTCATTCCTCGGTGATTGGGGTTCAGACAGTTCCGGATAATGAGACTCATCGCTATGGGATTGTAGAACCTTCGATTCAAACTGAAAGAAGGTATCAGGTGGAGAATTTTGTGGAGAAGCCGGCACCTGGTACCGCACCATCTAATCTTGCGATTATGGGTCGATACATTCTCACTCCGGAAATTTTTATGTTCCTTGATAAGCAGGAGACAGGTTCTGGTGGAGAAATCCAGCTAACCGATGCGATTCAGCAGCTGAACCAAATCCAGCGTGTCTTTGCCTATGATTTTGAGGGTAAACGATATGATGTAGGGGAGAAGCTTGGGTTTGTGAAGACGACGTTGGAGTTTGCTTTGCAGGATGAGGGGTTGCGGGAAGAGTTGTTGGGGTATATGGAGGAGATGTTGGGGAAGAATAAGGTAATTTGAGGCTAGTTGATTTGGGAGTTCCTGTGGTTGCGGGATGACGGTTTCATAGCTAATGTACATAGTTAAGAGAAACTCGAAGCTCTTCAAATTATTGATTTTAACTATCATCTCTAATAATTTTTAATTTTCAAATAATATGTTTATTAACGTTTATCTTTGACCATACTGGATATTAAATAAATATCCAGAGGTGTTGATTGAAAGATGAATCGTACTAAAGGTTTTAAACAAAGGTTCCAAAAAAGCTTTGCAAACTCTAAAGGATTAACATTGGTAGAACTACTTGCTGTCCTTGCAATAATGGGACTTGTCGCTGGTATCGCAATTCCTTCGGTTCATAGCACATTAGCAAAAGCAAAAGTAGATATTTGCGAACTTAACGCAACACAGCTTGAGAAAATGTATGAATCCCATTTAATCGCTAATGATTTGGAGCATACGGATCAACTGTTTGTAACTTTTATGAAGGCAAACCTTGACGACTCTACTGAGGATTATCGTTATTTCGATGGAGAAGTACAGTGTACCATTCACCCAAAGGATAACACTGAAAAAGAGGGCGAAGTTCCTTATTTATAATTATTAATTATCTTATACAGGCTGTCTGACAATTTATTTGTCAGTGACAGCCTGTTGTTTTGTTGTTTTAGTTTTGATTTGGAGGTAGTGGTTTTGGGGGCCTTGCGGCCTTGTGAGTTACTGGAGATTATTGAATGGTGGTGGGGAAGTAAGAATGGTCGATAGATAACCACAACATATTGTGTTAAAATCAGTGAAAAATCACAAAAATATACAATATATAGGATTTATCTATATAACATAGTACCATTTTGTTAGTATATAAAGATAAAATGGCTAAAATCGGGCATTTTGGATTTTTAAAACGTTGATTTGACGGGCTTTTTAAATTCCTGAAAATGGAAAAATGATTGAATAAACATTGGGAAGTGAGAATGGTTTATAGACCAACACGATATATAGTGTGTAAACACCCACGGAAATCAATAAATAACACAAAATATGGAATTTGTCTATTGCGCATACTGGTCTTGGGGTTACTATGGAGTAGATAAATTGGCTATTTGGAAAATTTAGGGACCTGAAAACGTTGATTTGACGGGCTTTTTAAGTGTGAATATTCTGAAAACAGATTGAATCCAGTTAAGGAACTGACTATCATAGTTAGATTGAACGTTAGAAACCTTGAGGGATAAGGGGTTGAGGCGTTTTTAGTGAGGATTATAGATTGATTGAATGGTTTATATAATAGGAAGAAACTCGGTTTAGGGTGACAAATGCAAGAATATCTATTTCGTATTTACTTCGTAGATTGAATAGATATTACGAGGTGAGTATCGTAATAAGATAACGAAACACAATATATAGTGTCTATTTTCGATATATTGCACAAAATATACTACATGTTGATTTTTTCATCTATTTCGCATATTGCATATATAATGCGAGGTGAGTATCGGAAATCGATAACAAAACACAATATGTAGTATTGGAAATCAGTTTTTAACAACAAAGCATACTATATGTTGATATTTTTATCTATTTCTCATATTGAATATTATTTACGAGGTGGCTATCAGTAGTAGATAACAATTTTAGTGGTTTAGTAGTTGGTTGGAGTTTTGAAGATTCCAAGTAAGTCCTAATCTACTAAAGAACAAATTTTAAGGAGTGTAGCTGGATGTATATGAAGGTTAAAAGATTGATAGATATCATTCTTTCTTTAATAGGACTTATTGTCTTATCACCCATATTTTTAATTCTAATCATTGCTATTAAAATGGATTCAAGAGGCCCGGTTCTATTTAAGCAAAAGCGTGTAGGGATTAACAAGACACATTTCAACATCTTGAAATTCCGTACGATGAGAATAGATACACCGAAGGACACTCCAACTCACTTATTAGGTAATCCAGAACAGTATATCACAAAGATGGGTAAATTTCTGAGAAAAACTTCACTTGATGAGCTGCCGCAGATCTGGAATATATTTGTTGGCCAGATGAGTATTATTGGGCCTAGGCCTGCGCTATGGAATCAATATGATCTAATTGCTGAACGAGATAAATATGGCGCTAATGACGTACCACCTGGATTGACAGGTTGGGCACAGATTAATGGTAGGGATGAGCTTCCTATTGAGATTAAATCCAAGCTGGATGGGGAGTATGTTGAGAAGATTAGTTTCTGGATGGATGTTAAGTGTTTTTTTGGGACCATTGTGAGCGTAGCGAAGAGTGATGGGGTTGTTGAAGGCGGGACTGGAACTACAGCGAAGAAAGAAGGTCCTAGTAGTAAAGGGCAGATAATAGAATAAAGAATGGAGATTTAATGAATGGAAAATCAAGATTTAGTATCGATTATTACACCTGCTTATAATTGTGGACAATATATATCTGAAACAATTGACAGCGTGGTTGCTCAAACTTACTTCAATTGGGAAATGATTATAGTCAACGATAAGTCAACCGATAATACTGAAGAAGTAATTAGAAAATATATAAAAAAAGATTCAAGAATAAAATTAATAAATCTAAATGAGAATTCTGGTGCAGCCTTTGCACGTAACAAAGCTTTAGAAAAAGCAAACGGCCGTTTTATAGCTTTTCTTGATTCGGATGATAAATGGAAAAAGGACAAGTTATCTAAACAAATTGATTTTATGTTAAGTAATAACTTTGGTTTTACGTTTACATCCTACGAGTATATTAAAGATGAAAAAAATAATAAAGATAAAATCTTTTGTGTTCCACAATCGCTCAATTATAGCCAAGCTCTAAAAAACACTATTATCGGGTGTTTAACTGTAGTAATAGACAAAAATATTATTGGTGATTTTAGGATGCCCTTAGTTAGGCGAGGACAAGACAATTTAACTTGGCTAATGATACTTAAGAAAGGACATATTGCATATGGCCTGAATGAAAGCCTCGCTGAGTATAGACGAGTGAGTGGATCTTTATCAAACAATAAGTTTAAAGCTTTAAAAAGACAATGGTCTAATTATAGAAATGTCATTAAATTACCGCTGATAAAATGTATTTATTACTATTTGTTTTACGTTTTAAATAATGTTAAAAAGTATTATTTTTCCTAACTAAAAAAACCAATATTAAAAAGGACTGTGAATCGAAAAATGAGAATCACTATAGCTGGAACTGGTTACGTGGGATTATCAAATGCTATTTTACTAGCTCAACATAATCAAGTTATTGCTCTTGATATTATTCAAGAGAAAGTAGATATGATTAATAATAAAAAATCTCCTATCATTGATAACGAGATTGAGGAATTTCTAGCTACTAAAGATTTAAATTTGATTGCAACAACAGATAATTATAAAGCTTATAAAGATGCAGAATATGTTATAGTCTCTACTCCAACAGATTACGATCCAGATAAGAATTATTTTAATACAAGAACTGTTGAAGCAGTCATAGCTAATGTATTATCTATCAATCCTGATGCTGTAATGGTTATCAAATCAACAGTTCCTGTTGGGTATACAGAGAAAATTAAAGAGAAGTTTGAAACAGACAATATTATTTTCTCACCTGAATTTTTACGTGAAGGAAAGGCACTTTATGATAACTTGTATCCTTCACGTATAATTGTTGGTGAACAGTCCGATAGAGCTAAAGTATTTGCTAACTTACTTGTTCAAGGAGCTATTAAAGAAGATATTCCTGTTTTATTTACAAATTCAACTGAAGCGGAAGCTATTAAACTATTTGCTAACACTTACCTTGCGATGAGAGTCGCTTTTTTTAATGAGCTAGATTCATATGCAGAAGTTAGAGGATTAGACAGTAAGCAGATTATTGATGGGGTTGGGCTTGACCCACGCATTGGTACTCATTATAACAACCCTTCATTTGGTTATGGCGGTTACTGCCTGCCTAAAGACACAAAACAGTTACTAGCGAATTATGCGGATGTTCCTAATAATATAATGACAGCCATTGTTGATGCAAATAGAACTAGAAAAGATCACATTGCTGAAATGATTATTAAGAAGAATCCTAAGATTGTTGGTATCTATAGGCTTACCATGAAAATGGACTCAGATAACTTTAGACAATCAGCTATCCAGGGTGTTATGAAGCGTATTAAAGCTAAGGGAATTGAAGTGGTTGTATATGAGCCCGTTCTTCATGAGGAGAAATTCTTTAATTCTAGGGTAATTAATGACTTCGAAGAGTTTAAGAGAATTTCAGATGTCATTGTTGCTAATCGATTGTCTAATGATTTACGTGATGTAGAGGACAAGGTATATACAAGGGATTTGTTTAGTAGGGATTAATAAGGTGTATGCAAATGCACAAAGATTAAGGAAGGTAATATATGAAAAAGATTTATGTTGCTACAAAAGCAAGGGGGTTCTTATTGAACCTGTTCAATAGTGAATTTGATAATATTGAGTTTATTAATGATCCTAAAAAAATATATGAAACAAATTCAAAGCGGAAAATATTAATATCTAAGCTAGTAAAATCTAGGATTGCTGATCACCTAGGCTTAATCCAAAGGATAAGGGTCAAAAAAGGTTTTTTTGAAGGTGCATTCAGCTATAATCGGTTTCTAAAATCAGAAGCAGAATATGTAATATACCTAGAGAACCCATTAGCTTTGGTACATTATTCAACGGGCAGAAATAAAACTTTGCTAAGCAAAGGTAGACTAAGAAAGTATCTTAGTGACCCAAAATTAAAATCTATTATTTGCCTATCTAAGGCGTGTTATGAGACTGTTAATCAATTTTACTCAATACCTAATAGTGTGAAAATTAGTCAATTATATCCTCTTGTTAAGGCTAATGATTTGACAAGTCAAGAAAGTATTAGAGTCAAATGTCGAAAAGAAGTGATTACATGCTTATTCATTTCTTCTAATTTCAAATTAAAAGGAGGTAGAGATATTTTACTAGCCTTTAAAAAACTTAAAGATTTGGGAGTTAACAATGTAAAGCTAAAAATTATTACTCAATTAGATTCAATTGATATGAGTGTCCAAAAAGAAATTGAAGAAAATGAAAATGTAAGCATATCTGACTTTAAGTTTAGCAAAGAAGATCTAAATTTGGTATATAACGACTCTTGTATTCTATTAAATCCAACCAGGCAAGATAGTTTTTCATTAGTGGTTCTAGAAGCAATGAAATCTGGAAATGCAGTACTAACAACAGACTTATATGCAATACCAGAAATGGTAAAAAATGGGTACAATGGTTATTTAACAAAACCAAAATTCAGATTCTTTAATTATGACAATTTGCCTAATGAGAATGTTTGGAATAATAGGGAGGGTACGATTTATTCAGACTATATCGACTATAATATTGTTGATTTCTTATTTAATAAGATAATGTTTTTAAACACAAATAGAGATGAACTAGTTAGAATGGCGTTAAACTCTTTCAAGATATCTAATAGTGGTGATTTCAATGAGAATTTCATTAAAGATAAGTGGAATAAGATACTTTTAGATATTAAATAAATTGTTTAATTAAGTAAAGCCGATTTTATTTGAAAACTTTATTCTAGTCTTATTCAAGATATTTTAATATCTTTAGTCAAAGTTTTTGAAGGTTCCCACATATAATTAATTCAGTTTTCAGAAAGGAATTTAAAATGAAACTGCTGATTGCTGCACCTGATTATGCTAATCCAAATGAAAAAAGTAAAATGATGTATCTGCATGTTAGAAACTTATACTATAAGCAAAAAGGAATTTGTATAACTATCTTGAATTTTCGTGCTAATGAAAACTATACAATCGACGGGATTAAGGTGATTACACTAGATGAATATAATAAAAATCAGTCTGAGAAATATGATGTTCTCGTTTGCCATGCTCCCAATATAAGGCAACATTATAAGTTCCTAAAGAAATATGAGAGGAACTTTCCAAAAATAGTATTTTTCTTTCATGGACACGAAGTAGTGAGAATTAATGCGGTATATCCAAAACCATATTATTTTAAAAAACAATCTAAAAGAGTAATGCGGCTTGTACAGGATATTTATGATACATTAAAGTTAAAATTATGGAAAGATTACTTTACTAAAGTAGCTAATAAGTCTCATTTTGTGTTTGTTAGTAGAGAGCTTTATAATGATTTTTTGCATTGGACAAAAATAAATCCAACTGTTTTAGTAGGTAAGTATTCTATAATTCATAATGGTGTAGGCGAGGTGTTTGAAAAAGAAAAATATGATCAACATGTTAAAAAAGTGTATGATTTTATTACAATCCGAGGAGTATTAGATGGTTCGAATTATGGGATAGATATTGTAAATGAACTTGCTATAAATAATCCAGAGTTAAAATTCTTGGTTATTGGTAAAGGAGAGTTCTTCAATCACATAAAAAAAGCTGATAATGTTATTTGGATGGATAGGCTTTTAAAACATAATGAGATGCTAGATTTGTTAAACAAATCGAAGTGTGGTTTGTTACCTACTCGTCGAGACACTCAAGGTGTAATGACTTGTGAGATGGCGACGTATGGTATGCCAGTAATAACTTCAAACTTAAATGTATGTCATGAAATATTGGACGGTTTTAAAAATGTGGAATTTATTTCTAATGAAAATACAAAAATAGACTTACAATTTATACTTGAAAGACTCTCGGCCGGTGTACCTTATGAAAAGAGTAGTAGATACTTTGCGGATAACACTAGTGGCAAGGAAGTAGAGTTGTTAAAGAGAATTACAGGAACCACAAGGGAGTAAAATAATAGCTATCTAGAAAGGTTATAGAAAGTTATGTCATTGTTATTATCAATAATATTCATAGTAATTGTATTATGCTTTTACAAACTAGAAAGAAGAAGTGAATACAAGATTACCCCCGTTTTAGCCTTGGGAGGTCCTTATGGAATAATTATGATTCTTGTAGCTCTTATTGACACTTTTGGAAGTGATGAGAGTTACAAAATGTCTTTTTTGGTACCATTGCTAAGTTGTGTATATATTATATTTTTTTCAATAGTAGGAAGATTATTAAGTATAATTTTCTTACCAACTAGATTAGAGAGAAAAGCGGACTTAATAGAGAAGAGAAATGTTAAAGTAGGTTTTAAATATGAGAAAATTTACTTTGGTATGCTGCTAATACTACTAACCTATATAATATCTTGTTATTTATTAGCTTTTGGTGTCAGGTTACCTGAACTAACTCAGATTAAATCTTTCTTTTCTCATGGTTTGCCTGCCCATGTTACAAACTTTGTAACTGTTCTAATGATTATCAATTTTTCTTCAGCTCTTAATAATAGAGGTAACTGGAAAAGGAAAATACAATTGTTCCTAAGCGTATTTTGGGTTTTATTCTTGTTAGTAGCACAAGCTAAATATTCCATGTATATTTATGTTTTTGTACTTATATTTGAATATTCATATATAAAATATATGCGTATAAATTTTAAAAAATTGAGTGTCATAAGTATAATAGCCTCAAGTTTGTTTATTATTGTTTATATCGCTAGATTTTTGTCCGAAGGATTTAACCTTAAGAATATACCTTTTGAATTTATATTTAATCACTTTAAGTATTATTTGACTGGTTCATTTTACGCATTTTCAAAAGTATTAGAGCTTAATCTAGATGGATCAGCGGGATTTGGTATTGTTTTTGCTCCAATAATAAATATTTTAAATTTATTGTCAGGAAATAACTTTACATCAACTGTTGCAGATTTCGTTACAGTAGATTTACAAGGTTCATATACTTCAACTAATGTATTTACATTTTTTGGGGCTTTACATTATGAAACTTCTTTTATTGGTTCTATTATTTTAATTCTCATAATAGCATGTGTTGTTTATTATAATTTTTATAAAATGATCAAATACTCTAGTTTGCCAAGATTACCATTAAATAGTTACTTATGTGCAGTATTGGCTTTATCTTTCTTTAATAACTTTTTCGGAACCTTTAATGTTTGGGAAATAGCCTTGTCTTTATTGATTATTTCGTTTGCTGAGAGAGTGGATATTAAGGAGAAACAAAGTTTTAATCAACTGAATCAAAAAAAACTATTAATATTAAAATAAATATTATAATTTGAGATTAGGTTTTATTCATTTTGTATTTTATTCAAATGAATAAAATAATAGTAGTTATAGCATATTAGAATGTGATATGGGGTGGAAATTTGAATATTTATTATATATCCGAGTTTAGTGATAGGGGGCATAATGCAGGAAGTAAAGCCCGAAATGATATAGAAAAAATGTTTGAAGATTTTGAATGGCGAAAAATTAACAATAATGCTATCGTGTCTAAAATGAGCGAAAGAAATAGTAAATATTTCGCTAAAAGTTTTATAGGTGCTTTACAATTATTTTTCAAAATTATAGCCATAAAAAAGGGAGTTATTTTTTGCCAGTATCCCGTCGTTAAAGGCCCGATTTTACATCGTGCATTAAATATTGCAAAAAAGAAAAATAAACTATGCTTTATTATTCATGATATAGATGCTTTGAGGGCTCCAAAAGAGCAAAGAAATAATCTATTAGATAATGAAATAGTTTTATTAAATAAAGCTTCAGCTCTCATTGTACACAATAATAATATGAGGGAAGTGCTAGAGGGAAATGGGTTAACTGTAAAGGTTGTTGAAGAACTTAATTTATTTGATTATCTTGCAGTTAAATCAACTCCAAAACCTAGAGAAATATCAAGAACAGTAGTTTATGCTGGGAATTTAAAAAAGGGTAGTTTCCTTGATGAATTATCAAGCTTAAAAGAGCTTAATTTTCAATTGAACTTATATGGATCAAATTTTGATAGTAATCGCATACAAAATGAAAATATAGTTTATAAGGGCAGTTTTGCTCCAAATGAGGTAGTAGAAAATTTAGATGGGAGCTTTGGTTTAGTATGGGATGGCCCTTCAATAGAAACGTGTGACGGTTTATTCGGAGAATATACTAGGTATAACAATCCACATAAGTTATCGTTATATGTTGCAGCAGGATTGCCGGTAATCGTTTGGTCTAAAGCTGCGATATCAAAATTTGTAACTGAAAACAATATAGGTTTTACAATAGACAGTTTGTCGGAAATCCCTAACCGATTTAATGATTTAGACGATACTTCTTATAATGAATACATTAAAAATATAAATAATTTACGAGATAAGACGCGCTCTGGTTTCTATACAGAAAAGGCTATTGTGCAAGTAATAGAAAGAATAGAACCTTAATAATAAATAGTCACAGTGAATTTTAGGATTTAAAAACGATTAGATAAGTGAAAGAGGATTTTGACGATAAGGAAGTTAAGAATGGGGAATAGTATAGCAAAAAATCTAATGTATAACGTCCTGCTTCAAGTAGTAACTATAATTCTTCCATTAATTACACTACCTTATGTATCTAGAGTAATTGGGGCAGAAGGAATAGGTACTTATGGTTATACATTGTCCATCACACAGTTTTTTATTATTATCGGTACTCTAGGTATGACAACATATGGTAATCGACAGATTGCGTATACACGTAATGATAAAGAAAAGATGTCGAGAACCTTTTGGTCAATTCTATTATTGCGGTTTATAACTACAGGAATTGCGACTTTACTCTATTCAATATTATTTTGGAACAATGAAGAATACCATTTGGTATTTATGATTCAAACACTGAATTTAATTGCAGCTATGGTAGATATATCTTGGTTGTTTATGGGGCTTGAAGATTTCAAGAAGACTGTTATACGAAATTTAGCAGTTAAGATAATAGGGGTATGCTTAATATTTATTTTTGTAAAGACAAAAAATGATACAAACCTATATGTATTGATAAATGTGCTAATGATGTTAATAGGAAACCTTGTATTATGGATGTATTTACCAAAGACTGTAAGTAAAGTAAAGCTTAAATTTGAAGATTTGACTTTACATTTAGTACCAGCCATACAACTATTTATACCGCAAATAGCAATTCAAGTATATGCAGTGCTTGATAAGGCTATGCTTGGATTCCTTACAAATGTTAGCGAAGTTGGTTACTATGATCAAGCACAAAAAATTATTAAGGCTGCGTTGTCTTTAGTAACAGCTTTAGGGGTAGTTATGTTACCAAGGATGAGCAATATTTTTGCTACTGGTGACAAAAAGACTATGAATAAGTATCTAAACTCAAGTCTAAAAGGTGTTGCATATATAGCTATTCCGATGAGTATTGGGATAGCTAGTATTTCTTATGAGTTTGTACCTTGGTTTTTTGGTTTAGGTTTTGAATCAGTAACTTATTTACTCATACTTTTAGCGCCAATATTATTTTTTATAGCAATGAGTAATGTAATGGGAATGCAATACTTATTACCGGCTAATAGAACAAAAGAGTTTACAATCTCTGTTATCGTTGGTGTTATTGTGAATGTAATGTTTAATATAGCATTGATACCACTATTGAAATCAGCAGGTGCT
Organism: Anoxybacillus andreesenii; assembly: GCF_030813005.1. Lineage (NCBI taxonomy): Bacteria > Bacillati > Bacillota > Bacilli > Caryophanales > Anoxybacillaceae > Anoxybacillus > Anoxybacillus andreesenii. Next base: position 67,352 of record NZ_JAUSTU010000002.1, on the reverse strand, counting down.
GCTATTGGAACTGTTATTGCTGAATTTTCTGTAGCAATAGTACAATACTATTTCTTAAGAAATGAAATAAATAAAAAAGATTATCTGATTTCGGTATTGAAGTATGCTACAGCAGCTTTTCTGATGTTTATTATTGTAAGAACGATTGGATATATAATGCAGGATGGATTTTTAACAATTTTAGTCCAAAGTTCTTTGGGACTATGTTTTTATGTAATGATTTTATGGATATTAAGAGAAAAACTAAATAATAAGATTATTTCAATCCTAATACGCAAAGTAAAAAATAGGGGGTAAGTGTATATGTATGATTATTTGATTGTTGGCGCTGGCCTGTTTGGATCAGTATTTGCATATGAAGCTACAAAAAGAGGTAAAAAGTGTATCGTTATTGACAGAAGAAATCATGTTGGTGGAAATGTGTATACTGAAAACATAGAGGGTATTAATGTTCATAAATATGGTGCACATATTTTCCATACAAATAACAAGAAGATATGGGATTATGTTAATAGTTTTACAGAGTTTAATAGATACACAAATTCTCCTGTTGCAAATTATAAAGGTGAAATATACAATTTACCATTTAATATGAATACTTTTAATAAGCTTTGGGGTGTTATTACTCCACAAGAGGCTAAAAATATGATTGAAGAACAAAAAAAAGAAGCTGGAATAGCTGAGCCTAATAATTTAGAAGAACAAGCTATCTCATTAGTCGGTACTGATATTTATGAGAAACTTGTTAAGGGGTACACTGAGAAACAATGGGGGAGGTCTGCTAAAGAATTACCTTCCTTTATTATAAAGAGGTTACCAGTTAGGTTTACTTATGATAACAATTATTTCAATGATAAATATCAAGGTATTCCGATTGGGGGATATAACGTAATCATTGAAAAAATGCTTAAAGGTGTAGATGTGCAATTAAATACGGACTTCTTTGCAAATAGAGATGAATTAGAAGGGAAAGCTAAGAAAATAGTATTTACAGGTATGATTGACGAATTCTATGATTATCAATTTGGACAATTAGATTATAGAAGTTTAAAATTTGAGAATGAAGTACTTGATATAGAAAATTATCAAGGAAATGCAGTTGTTAATTATACTGATAGAGAAACAGCGTATACCCGAGTTATAGAACATAAACATTTTGAATTCGGTACCCAAGAAAAAACTGTAATAACGAAAGAATATCCAAAAGAGTGGGAGAAGGGTGATGAGCCATATTATCCAATAAATGACAATAGGAATAATCAGATATATGCAAAATATAAAGAACTAGCTGAAAAGGAAGATAACATTATCTTTGGAGGGAGATTGGCTACTTATAAATACTATGATATGCATCAAGTAATCGGGGCAGCACTTGTAGCGGTTGATAGAGAATTTTCTGTATAAGATAGAAAAAGACAGCTTTGGATTCTATTCGCTTCTTACTAAGGTAATTAATTATATAATAAAAATTTTCTCCTGATTGATAAGGATTTTGAAAGGCGGTGAGATAGTCGTGTCCATACTAATAACTGGTGGAGCGGGGTATATTGGCTCCCATACAGTTAAATATTTTTTAGAACAAAATGAAGATGTTGTTGTTGTTGATAATTTGCAGAGTGGTCATAGAAAATCTATTGATGTTGAGCATTTTTACGAGATAGATCTAAGAGATAAGGTAGCTTTAGACAGGGTCTTTAAGAATCATAATATTGAGGCGGTGATTCACTTTGCAGCTAACTCTTTAGTTGGCGAAAGTATGGAAAAGCCGTATGAATATTACCATAACAATGTGTATGGAATGATGTGTCTTTTGGATGTTATGCAAGAAAATAATGTGGGCAAGATTGTATTTTCATCAACAGCAGCTACCTATGGGGAACCTAAGAATATCCCAATCCTTGAAGAAAATGAAACCAATCCTACGAACACTTATGGTGAGACAAAATTAGCAATGGAAAAGATGATGAAGTGGTTTGATCAAGGTTACGGAATTAAATATGCATCTTTAAGATATTTTAACGCTGCAGGAGCAAATGAAAGCGGAAATATTGGAGAAGATCATGATCCAGAAACACATCTTATTCCTTTGATTTTACAAGTACCACTTGGTCAGAGAGATAGGATTTATATGTTCGGAGATGATTATTCTACAGAAGATGGTACATGTATTAGGGATTATATTCATGTAATGGACTTAGCTTCTGCTCATTATCAATCATTAGAATACTTAAGAAAAGGTAATCCAAGTGAAATTTTTAATTTAGGTAACGGAAATGGTTACTCAGTCAAAGAAGTAATTGATGTAGCAAGAAAAGTGACGAATCATCCAATTCCAGCAGAAGTAAAAGAGAGAAGAGCGGGAGATCCGGCAATTTTAATTGCTTCATCTGAGAAAGCAAAACGTGTCTTAGGTTGGAGACCGCAGTTTGATTCATTAGAGAAAATCATAACTGATGCATGGAATTGGCATAAGAATAATCCAAATGGCTACTTAACAAAATAATTATTTCATGCTTTGCTGATGCTTCCAAGGCTGAACGAGAACTTGGCTGGACAGCTAAACGAGACCTTATTGCCATGTGCCGAGATGCTTGGCGATTTGAGAAGGGGTATAGGGAGTAGTGGCTGGTGCACGCTCCCTTTTCAATATAGATGATTAACATATACATCTAGGTTCCAGCTGGGCTATATAAAGTAAACAGTCATTTCATTAGGATGAACTTTCCCCAGTGTTATTTGGGGAACTAAACGGATTCAGTAAACACAGGATTGACATCTAACTTTGGTTTTATTGGATTGAACACTGCTGGAAGCCCATCCTAAGAAAATGACATTGTCAAAAGGGAGGTTTCGTGAATGGCTTTGGAAAAAATGATGTATGCACTAAGGAACATGCAAGTTGCTAATTCTATTCTTTCTATTAAAAATAGTAGTTTTTTCAAGAGAGTCATTTCTCGAATAATTTTGATTCGACTTCCTGATTTCATTAGATATGCTCGTATGGTAAATAACGAGACGAAGGGAAATCGCTCAAAAGCAGATCATGCCAAGGTGAAAGAAGAGTTAAATACACTTTCTAATCTTTACCAAGAATATCTTGAAGATCAACGTAATAAGTTTGGCGGTCATTTTAAAGACGAGGATTATTTTGAAAGAATCCAACTTTGGAGTGAGATTCAAGCGGACAAGATGATATTTTTTTTCGATCTTGCTGAAGAAATAACTGACCTTCTCGTACCTGGACAACGTAAAAAATATACATTGGAAGAGAAAGATATGGCTGTTTTTAAAGAAATATCAGAGCAGCATGATCTTGAGAAAAGACCCATGATGGGAACCGATATTCTTGCCTTAAGCCGTTATAATACTGTTTCAGCGATAAATACACACGAGCTTCATGTAAAGCCTGCGATACTCAATTCTCTTAAGATAATCATTGACTATGAACTAAATGTTCTCAGTCGAATTTCACAACAAGATCTCAGATTAATTTTCAAAACATTAGTATTAGTAGATATTATTAGTTTTGCAGATACCTTGTTTACACGTAACATATCGACTTCTTCAAAGCAATATATGGACGGGTTAGATACTGTGGTGGAGAGACATAGCTTACAAGAGGCTGTTGCAATTTTCGATAAAGTAAAGAGTGATATGAAGATTTTAGTCGAAGTAGAAAGATTCAGGGGAATCCGTAACATAATTGGTGCACATATTGACTCGAATTCTTCAATGAAGACACTACTTACACAGTTCGATGCATTAAATCCAAATGATCTTTATTTTCTTTTTCAAGACATGTTGCAATTGTTTCAGCGTGTATGTAGGACGGATCAAACCCTAAAGATCAGTCAACTGGGCCCAACACCTATTCCAGATGCAATTGAGACAACTGGTCAGCCGGAAAAGGCTTATGATAGTTCGTCTATTCCAGCAAAGAGCTTTACACCTTTACCTTATACATATGAGGCGATGAGTGATATTTGGGATACATTATTACTAGAGGGGAAGGATGATGGCAATGCACTTGACTACTTTGGTCGTGCATTTTATTCTTCGGAAGCAATCTCCTCTTGGCAAAGAGAAATTCCGATAGGGTTGCATGCAACTCGTTATGAATACCCTGAATATCGAATTGTGCACCAATTTATAGAAAACAAACTGAGAGAGAATCAGCATGATTTACTTACTATAAGAGTTCTACACCGAATAATTAAATCGAACAATATCGGTACATCTCATATTCTATCTACATTACTCTATCAGATGAGTACTGATATTAGTAATCGTGAAGGAAAGTTATTATTACTGGACATGTTCGGTGAAATTTCTGATGTGTATGAGATGGATATCATAGAGTTGCTTAAGAAAAATACCAACTCGAATGATCCCTTAGTTGCCAGAGTGGCATTTTATTCGTTGGCTTTAATTGATGCTAAGCATAATGGCATTCGAAGGATTAATGGATTAGGGAGACATTCTGGAGATGAGGTAGACTTTAGTAGCTTTCTTTTACAGCAATTAGATAAGCTAACAGTACAAAATAAAATTTTAGTTTCCTTGACATTATTAAGTTCAATGTATTTAGAGCAGGGTTTTGTAATATATTACGAAAAATATACCAAGGCCACCTATTTCCCTCAACTTATTAACTGTTTGCAAAGGTATATTCCTAGATTGCTGAGACAAACGAATGTGGATGAGGAAAAGGTAAAAGATATTTTAAAATGTATTGATCTCCATAACTATGGAAAAGTAGCTATATTAATTGGTGACGAATTGTCCATCAAGGATGAGAAGAAAGCCAAACATTTTTATGAGGCTGTTGCAAATGGGGCTATCCGAATTGATTGGAACCAGAACGTATTAATTATGAATCGAGCCATAGCTTTGTCTAGGCTAGAGTATCATGATGACGCCATTAAAACAGTAGAGTTCCTCGTTCGACAAAATCCAGAGGAAAAAATATACCGATTTTTAGCGCTGGAAATAGCAGCAATAGGAAAGATGGATCAATATTTTAACGAAGCAAGTAGACAATTGGAGAATAAATTTTTATTGAATAAAGACGACATTGAAGCAATAGATGAATTGCGTAAGCTACTTTAAATAAGGTGATTTAAGGGCGGTGTTTGTCAATATAGTTGTCGCATTTTGCTTCATAAAAAACCTACAAAAAAGTGCGTGTTTCTACTGCGCTTCCGCTTGGTGGCCTTACAGCCCGTTTCACGAACAGGCTGTAAGGATCAAACTAGGCATTACGGTTTTGGTACTTCTGTCTCTTTGACTGGGTTCAACGCAACGAATTCCTTCGCCGTCCAGTTTCGGGAGGCTCTGGACCAGCGTTCTGGGCGTTTCAATCTCGCCTGCTCGTACACGTTTTTCCGGTGTTCTAAAATAGCAAGGTGTTCACCGGAATGACACTGCGACGGCGTCATCCACTTCGCCGTCCTAAAAGCAGTCGGCGAGTCAGTGGAAAAACCGCTCGACTACTATTACAACAACATCGTCAGCACAATGGTTCTCACAAAAGCTTGCCAGAAACATGAGGTCAACCGATTCGTCTTCAGCTCATCAGCCACCGTGTATGGAGATAACAAAGCACCATTTACAGAAACAATGGCTCTCTCACCAACAACAAACCCATACGGTGAAACAAAAGCGATGAGTGAACGGATTTTAACGGACATCGCCCATGCCAACCCTGCTTTTTCCGTGTCGATCCTGCGCTATTTCAACCCAGTAGGTGCCCACGAAAGCGGATTAATCGGTGAAGAACCGAACGGTATTCCAAATAACCTCATGCCCTATATAACGCAAGTAGCAACCGGCAAACGAGAGAAGCTGCGTGTGTTTGGCGCGGACTACCCGACAGTAGACGGCACGGGTGTCCGTGACTACATTCATGTAGTGGATCTTGCAGAAGGCCACGTTGCTGCACTGGAGAACCTGACTGAAGGTGTGCATGTGTATAACCTGGGCACGGGCAAAGGCACGAGTGTCCTGGAATTGGTGAAGGCATTTGAAGAAGCGAATGATGTTGACGTTCCTTATGAAATCGTGGATCGACGACCGGGGGATATCGCTGCCTGCTATGCTGATGCTTCAAAAGCAAAGCAGGAACTAGGGTGGACAGCAAAGCGTGACATTATTGCTATGTGTCGGGATGCATGGCGGTTTGAGAAGAATTATAAAGAGTAGGGAATTTTAGTTATTACCCGCTGGGCTGTCTAATTTGGCAGCTTGGCGGGTAGCTTTTTTTAACCTACTCACTTTAATGCGGTAATATACAAAAGTGACACAACTTATTAAGTGCTGCTGTGCCACTGTTATTTTCGAACTTAATACCTCTAAAAAGGTAGATTCTCATCAAAAACATCATTTTCGAATATTGGAGTTTCCTCTTCCCCATCTAGAGTATGGTACTCTAACATGTCCATTTCAGCTTTTTGTTCAAGCTCAGCTTTTTCGTCTTCCCATGGTTTTAGAAACCCTTGTTTGAAGAAATAGGTAGGTTCCCCACAAGTTTCGCAATATCTCGCATTGCCGGGATTATTGTGATATTCATGGTCGACCACATTGCCAAAGCCGTCATATTCTGGTGTGCCCTCACATTTATTATAAAGTTCGGTGCCGCATAATTTACAATGGCTAGCATTAGTTGAAAAAACTTCATTGTCACATTTTGGGCATTTCATTACCCTCATATTGTCATCTACAACATACCCCTTTTCATACCTCACTATTGATGTCTCTCCTTTCCTACCTGTCTCACTATATTAATTAGGACTATATTTAGGTGACTTCGTTTCAGCAACCGTTCCATAGAAAGAATTGGTAACTTCATATTTTGTTACCATGATATCCTTCCAATCCTTTAAAAACTTTTCCTTATAGAAGATTGTTTGTGAACCACATTCTGTACAATATCTCGCATTGCCATCGTTAATATGGTAGATGTAGTCTATTACTCTACCAACGGAATCATAGATAGGTATCCCTTCACAAAAATTAAATAGAAATGTACCGCAAATTTTGCAGAATCTTGCGATATCTGAGTGTACTTCATTCCTACACTTTGGACACTGAATAACACGATGATCTGGATCTAGCTCAATACCCTCATAGTATGTTCTATCGCATTTACGTTCAAAATAGACATCTTTTTCCCCACAAATTTTACAATACCCTTGGGTATTAACCTCCGCATTATCGCAGTTCAAGCAGTAGTAGTCGTATAGAATATTGTAGCTACTGAAATATTCGTAATAGTCAAGCTGCATTCTAAATTTATCTAATATGTAACAGTTTCGCCTTACAACTGCCGCCGTATGTGAAATATCAAAAGCTTCCATCATATCATGGATACAGCTGTCCTGGTTAACGTCGGTTACACGTTCAACAAGTGGAATGGGAGAAAGCAAATTCCGAGCAAAACAATTTGCTTCTTTTTCATATATTTTATATTGCGCATCAGAAATATTTTTCCTGAGAAGGATGTCGGTTTTTGCATCCTGATGATGCCCTAAAAAAATATGACCTAGTTCATGTGCTATAGTAAAGCGTTCTAAGCCACGATGATTCATTGTATCATTGTAGTAAATCACATATTTTTCTTTTTCTCTAATATAAGCAACTGCCCCTAGCTCACTATCAAAAAGGTTGCATATCTCATCAATGTCTTTACCTGTTTGCTTTGAAAAGCGGCTATAGGGGCAGCATTTAACGGTTAAACGCATCCCGTCTAAGATTTTATCAAGATCAACGGGAGCTTGATCTATATCATAAAATTGTAATAAGTTTATACTTTCTTCTACTGCTCGATCATAGTTCGGTGTCATTCAACATCCTCATCCTCCTCGAATAAATCTTTAAAAGAAAGTTTTAAAATTTGCAGCATCCTATCTTTTTCTTCATCAGTCATCTTTTTGGCTGCTCTTTGGATCACTCGAATTTCAGGTTCATCATCAATTGAATTATTCAGTGCTAATAAGTAGTTATAATCTAGTCCTAATCTAGTTGCCAACGCTTTTAATGTCGCATTATCAGGAGAAATACCATCATCTTTTTCAATTCTAGAGATTGTAGAATGACTTACTTTTGTATCCTTTGCTAATTCACGCTGACTCAGACCTTTTTCTTGTCTTTTTATAGCAATGTATTTTCCTAAAGTCATCTCTCTTTTTATAGAATTAGTAGACATAATAGCACCTCCTTCTATGTTCATTATAGTACAAGTGTAACATCAATGCAACATTGTTGGGAAATTATGTGTTTTTTGTTGAATCGATGGAACATGTCGTGTTATGATTTTTGTAACATCAAATCAACACTTAGCTGGAAAGGAGAGTAAACCAGAATGATAGTTTGTAATAAAGGAATTCATGGGAATATCAGATTGAATCTAGCAAACTTTTTAAAGCTTCAAGGAGATTTAACTGAAGTTGAAATGGCAAAGAAATTAAATGTTAGTCGATCTCAGCTTTGGAGAATTAAGACTAAAAGTAGTGCTGTCGGGCAAGAGTTTATTGCGAAATTTAAAAATGCGTATCCTAATGAGCCATTTGAAAAATATTTTTTTATAGAAAGTGTTGAATTAAATCAACGATGTTAATTGGTAGAAACAAAGAAAGGAGAAAACGTATGAGTAAAACGAAACTTGCTCTCAATGTTGTAAATGATTTACGAAACCTAGCCATGAGTATTGAAGACTTGGTGATAGCAATTGAAAGGAATCAACCTGAAAAGAAAGGAACAAAGGAAAGTACGGAAGTGATATCAGAACCTGAAACGAAACAACCTACATTAGAAGAGGTTAGGGCTAAGCTTGCAGCGTTGTCGCAAGATGGAAAACAAAAAGAAGTAAAGGCACTTATTACTGAGTTTGGGGCTAAGAAATTAAGTGATGTTCCAGCAGAAAAATATGTGGAAATACTCAAGAAAGCGGAGGAATTGTAATGGCACAACACGCATTACTATCCGCTTCTGGCGCACATCGCTGGATGGAATGTACAAAGGCTCCAAGGTTGGAGGAAATGATGGAAGAGGAAACATCAGTCTATGCTGAGGAAGGAACCCTAGCGCACGAAATTGCGGAACTGAAAATTGCAAAGGAAGCAGGGCTCATTTCAAAGCAAAAGTACGCGAACAGGATTAAAAAGCTTCGTTTGGATCCGTTTTTTACAGAAGAAATGGACAAGGCGACGGATGTTCATAAAGAGTTTTGCATCGAGCGGTTTAATGAAGCAAAAGCTGCGACAAAGGATGCCGTTATCATGCTGGAGCAAAGATTAGACTATAGCCCTTGGGTGCCTGAAGGGTTTGGAACTTCAGATACAACGATTATTACAGATAAAACATTAGAAATCATTGATTTGAAGTATGGTAAAGGAATTGCCGTTAGTGCATATGAGAATCCACAAATGAAACTGTATGCTCTCGGAGCAATTAACCAATTTGGTATCTTGTATGACCTTGAGACGATTCAAATGACCATTAGCCAACCAAGGCTCGACAGCATTTCTACTTTTGAAATGTCTGTGGAGGATTTGCTTGATTGGGCAGAAACGGTTGTTAGGCCCAGAGCGGAATTAGCCTTTAAAGGTGAAGGGGATTTTGTTGCTGGTGACCACTGTCGCTTTTGTAAAGTACGAGCAACCTGCAGGGCAAGAGCAAATGAAAATATGAAGCTAGCATCCTTGGATTTTCAACAACCAGCGCTCCTGACAGATGAAGAAGTGGTGGAAGTGTTAATTTCCATTGATAACTTGATTAGTTGGGCGAAAGATGTGCAGGAATTTGCCTTGGCTAAGGCTATGGATGAAAACAAACAATGGCCAGGCATGAAGTTAGTTGAGGGAAGAGGCAGCCGTAAATATACCGATGAAAATGCAGTTGTTGAAACGTTAGTTGCGGCTGGATTTAATGATGATGTGATTTACAAGAAATCCCTAAATACCATCACTGCTCTTGAGAAAGAGCTTGGTAAAAAAGCATTTGAAGAGTTACTTGGCTCATTGGTTACCAAAGCTCCAGGCAAGATTAAACTCGTGCCTGAAGAGGACAAGCGACCAGAAATCAAATTATCACCTGAAGTAGACTTTCAATAAATGAGGAGGAACAAAACAATGGTAAAAATTACGATTGGAACAAAGGAAAACCCGGTGAGATTCAGTTATGCAAATGTACATGAACCTGTCAGTGTCAACGGAAGTGACTTGAAGTATTCCGTTAGCATCATTATTCCGAAATCGGACAAGAAGACGATTAAGAAAATTAAAGATGCCATTCAAAAAGCTACCCAAGAGAATAAGGACAAGTTCGGTGGTAAAGTACCGGCCAACTTAAAGACCCCTCTGCGAGATGGCGATGTGGATCGTGAAGATGATGAAGCCTATACCAATTCCTATTTCATTAATGCTAACAGCAAGATTAAACCAGGAATTGTCGATGCGGACTTAAATCCAATCATGGACCAAAGTGAATTTTACTCCGGTTGTTACGGAAGGGTTAGTCTCACTTTTTATGCTTTTAATGTAAATGGCAATAAGGGCATTGCGGCGGGACTCCAAAACATTATGAAAACAGATGATGGCGAGCCACTTGGTGGTCGAAGCAGTGCGGAAGATGACTTTGCTGATGACAGTGAAGAAGACGATGATGATATTTTAGGTTGATATCTATGAAACTATTATCGATTGACATTGAAACGTACAGTAGTGTGGACCTCGTAAAATGCGGGGTCTATGCCTACTGTGAATCAGCCGACTTTGAAATTCTCCTTTTTGCCTATGCGGTTGATGAGGAAGAAGTCCAAATTGTTGATATAGCATCTGGAGAGAAATTGCCGGATGCCCTTTTAAAAGCTCTTACGGATCCTGCAGTGATAAAGACAGCTTATAATGCCAACTTTGAACGGACTTGTTTAGCCAAATTCTTTGGTAAACCAATGCCTCCGGAACAATGGCGTTGTTCTTCTGTCCATGCCTTAATACTCGGGTTACCGGGGCATTTGGATGGAGTGGCCAAATGCCTGAAGTTGAAAGAACAGAAAATGAAGGAAGGGAAAGCTTTAATTCGCTATTTCTCCGTTCCTTGTAAGCCGACCAAAGTGAACGGAAGGAGAAACAGAAACCTGCCGGAACACGATTCGGATAAGTGGCGAACTTTTAAAGAGTATTGCAAACAAGACGTTGAGGTGGAACGGCAGATTCGAAAGAAACTGGAGGCATTCCCAATACCTGATATGGAACAGAGACTTTGGGAGCTGGACCAAAACATCAATGATGATGGGGTTATGATTGATATTACCTTTGTCAGTCATGCCATTCAGGCAGACACCGTCTTTCAAGAAAACCTTTATAAAGAAGCGGTTAGTTTAACCGGATTAGAAAATCCAAATAGTCCGGCACAGCTGAAAGACTGGTTGCAAACGCAAGGATTAGAAGTGGACAGTCTTGCAAAGAAAAATGTAGAAGCGCTAATGGGTGAAGTGGGAAATCCGGATGTGAAACGGTTGTTGGAATTAAGACAAGCAATGTCAAAAACATCGGTCAAGAAATACGAGGCAATGGAGAGGTCCATTTGTCCTGATTATAGAATCAGAGGATTGCTTCAATTTTACGGAGCCAATCGCACAGGACGCTGGGCAGGAAGGCTCGTCCAAATTCATAACCTACCAAGGAATGAAATGAAAGATTTGCAGGTTGCGAGAGACCTATTGAAGTCAGGAAACTATCAAGCTTTGGAGCTGCTGTTTGATAATCTGCCAGATGTGTTATCGCAATTAATCCGAACGGCGTTTATTCCATCCAAGGGGCATCGGTTTATTGTTGCTGACTTTTCAGCAATTGAAGCAAGGGTGATTGCTTGGCTGGCCGGAGAGCGCTGGCGGATGGAAGTGTTTCAGACCCATGGAAAGATCTATGAGGCCTCAGCTGCTCAAATGTTCAAAGTCCCCATTGAAACCATCGATAAGGGTAGTCCGCTAAGGCAGAAAGGGAAAATTGCTGAATTGGCTCTTGGCTACGGTGGCTCAAAAGGTGCTTTAAAGCAAATGGGGGCATTGGAAATGGGTCTGACTGATGACGAACTTCCCGAGTTGGTTTCTGCTTGGCGGGAGGCTAATCCTAATATCGTAAATCTTTGGTGGGATGTTGAGGCGGCTGCCATCAAAGCGGTAAAAGAAAAAGCAGTAGTAAAAATGCAGTGTGGCCTTACCTTTCATTATGCAAGAGGGATTCTGTTCATTACTTTGCCATCAGGTCGTTCCCTTGCTTATGTTAGACCAAGAATCGGAATGGATGAGCGATTTGGTAAGGAGCAACTAACCTATGAAGGTGTCGAACAAGGGTCGAAGCAGTGGGGCAGGATTGCCACGTATGGAGGAAAGCTGACGGAGAATATTATCCAGGCGATCGCAAGAGATTGTTTAGCTGTTGCCATGCTTAGATTAGCAGAAGCAGGATATCGAATAAAGTTTCATGTCCACGATGAAGTGGTTTTAGAAGTACCAAACGGAACAAGAGCCATGGAAGAAGTAGAAGAGCTGATGGGACAACCCATAGATTGGGCTCCGGGATTGCCGTTAAGTGCCGATAGCTTTGAAACAGAATATTACAAGAAAGATTAATAGATGAGGAGGAAAATGAGATGAATGGTTTACAAGTATTTCATTCTTCGGAATTTGGTCAGTTAGAAGTCATGGTGATTGATGGGAAAGAATATTTTCCTGCGACAGAGGTAGCGAAAATGCTTTGTTACAATAACCCCCACCAGGCTATTATCAAGAACTGCCGGTACCTATCAAAAAGAGAGGTACCTCATCCACAGAGTAAAGGCAAAACAATAGTAAAGAATTTTATTCCTGAAGGGGATGTCTACCGTTTAATTATCGGTGCTTCATCACAAAGCAAAAATAAAGAAGTGAAGAAAAAGGCAGAGCAATTTGAACATTGGATTTTTGATGAAGTGCTGCCAGATATCCGAAAACATGGACTGTATGCCTCAGAGTCTTTGCTAGATGATATTTTGAAAAATCCTGATTTGGGTATCAAGCTTTTTACCGAATACAAAGAAGCCAAGGAAAAAGCGAGAAAGCTGGAACTTGAAAATGCTCAACATAAACAGATCATTGGAGAATTGAGACCGAAAGCATCCTATTATGACTTGATTCTTCAGAATAAATCCGTTGTTCCAATCAGCCTCATTGCGAAGGATTACGGTTTATCCGCAAGAAAACTAAACGCCATCCTATATGAGTTAGGTGTGCAATATAAGATGGGTAAAACGTGGCTCTTATATCAAAAGTATGCCGAATTAGGGTATACCCAATCAAAGACTCATGCCATTGATGCAGACAAAAGTGTGATGCACACATATTGGACGCAAAAAGGCAGACTCTTTCTTTATGACCTATTGAAGAATGAAAAAGATTTAGTGCCTTTAATCGAACGTTCCATTAAAACAGCTTAACAACGGTGAAATTAGATGAACACTTCCAAATTTCTAAAGGAGTTAAAACAGTACAGGGACGTGTTACCTAACCAAACGATTAAAACACTAAGAGGTCAGGCTCTTTCCGGTAAATTGGAAGGAGCCAGAAAAGGCCTTGGTACCGTGTTACGCAGGAGGGTTGGTGAATGTGATAGAACCCAATGAGAGAAACAAACCCAAATTAAAATATGATGGCAAACTATCGATTGCCATCGGACGAAATAGAAAAGAACTTCATTGGAAAAACCGTGAAATGCTTTGGTCTGAAGTGGTGCAGAAATTAAGCAATACGATAAGGACCCATGAAACCTATGAAGAATACAAGAAGCTTTCTAAATCAAAGCAAGATGAAATAAAAGATGTTGGTGGATTTGTCGGTGGTACGTTAAAAGGTGGAAGAAGAAAACAGGATAGTGTCGTTTGGCGGCAGGTTGTTTCCTTGGATGCGGATTTTGTAAAAGGAGACTTATGGGCATCAATTGAGACCATATTTGGCTATGGCTGCGTTATGTATTCTACTCACAAACACCATCCAAGGAGTCCAAGACTCAGACTTGTCATTCCTTTATCAAGACCTGTGACCGCTGATGAATATGTACCTATCGCCAGAAGAATTGCTGCTGACCTTGGAATTGATTTTTTCGATGATACGACCTACCAAGTGCATCGGCTGATGTATTGGCCATCGACATCATCGGATGGAGAGTTTGTGTTTAAAGTACTGGACGAGCCGTGGATTGATCCAGATACTGTATTGGCGAGATATCCAGATTGGAGGGATTCCTCTTATTGGCCAGAAAGCTCACGAACGGTCCATGAACGAAAGAAACTCGCTGATAAGCAGGGAGATCCGAAGGCAAAAGATGGAATCGTCGGTGCGTTTTGCCGGACTTACTCGGTTGTTGATGTGATTGAGAAATACTTAAGTGATGTATATGCTCCGTGCGAGGATCCTAACCGCTACACCTATTCAGCTGGGTCTACATCAGGTGGACTAGTAATTTATGAAAATGGTGATTTTGCCTATTCCCATCATTCAACCGACCCGATTGCTGGAAAGTTATGCAATGCTTTTGATTTGGTGCGAATCCATCTATTTGGTGATTTGGATGAAACGGTAAAAGAGGGAACACCCATCAACAGGCTACCTTCCTATAAAGCAATGGTTGAAGAAGCTTTAAAAGATAAACAAGTGAAGCTGACACTTGGTAAAGAACAGTTAAGCCTTGCTGCTGCTGATTTTGAAGACGAAGATATGGAATGGTTAACAGAACTGACTAGAGATCAAAAAGGAAATATCGTCTCTTGTGCACCAAATGTCATTCTTATTCTAGAAAATGATCCGGTATTAAAGGATCGAATTGCGATGAACGATTTTGTCCACCGGGTTGTTATCAAAGATGATTTACCTTGGCGGAGTGTTGAGCGGGGAGAATATTGGACGGATACAGATGACGCAAGTCTACGAAACTATCTGTATTCAATTTATGGTATTAAAGGAGCCGGTATCATAGGTGATGCTTGGAGTGAAGTAGCCATTAACCATGCGTTCCATCCAATTAAAGATTATTTAGACAGCCTTCAATGGGATGGCATAGAGCGACTTGAAACGATTATGGTTGATTACCTTGGTGCGGAAGACAATGATTGTGTTCGAACGTTCACTCGAAAAATCCTTGTAGCCGCTGTAACAAGAATCTATCATCCAGGTGCAAAGTTTGACTACTGTGTGGTCCTTGTTGGCCCTCAAGGAGTTGGAAAAAGCTATATTATTAAGCTCTTAGGCAAAGAATGGCACTCGGATTCTTTGATTACTGTGAAGGGCAAAGAAGCCTATGAGCAGCTTCAGGGGGCGTGGATTTTAGAGATGGCGGAACTAACAGCAACGAAGAAGGTTGATGTGGAGGCAGTTAAGCATTTTATTTCGAAGTCCGAGGACACTTTTCGTGTTGCATATGGCAGACACAATGAAACATTCAAACGGCAATGTGTGTTTTTTGGAACAACTAATGACTATGACTTTTTAAATGACCCAACAGGGAATCGTCGCTTTTTGCCCATAACAGTAAGCGGCGGTGGTACTAAAAAAATGTGGGTGGATTTAACCGATGAGGAAGTCGACCAAATATGGGCGGAGGCAAAGGTACTGTATGAAAAGGGAGAGACCTTAGCCTTAAGTAAAGACATCGAAGAGAAAGCACGTGAACTTCAAGCAGCCCATACCCAAGAGAATCCGATTGCTGAGAGCATTAGGACCTATTTGGAAACCGAGGTTCCTACGAATTGGTATGAACTCGACATCGGGACAAGAAGGGCTTATTTGCATATGGAACAACCGGATAGCAACTCAAATCCAAAAATGAAGTTAAATAAGGTCTGTGCTCAGATGGTGTGGGAGGAGCTTTACCAAAAGGATGTATCTCTCATGACCAGATATGATGCAAAGGAAATCAATATGATCATCCAGAACACCCCAGGTTGGAAAAGGGTGAGTTCGATTCGATTTGATAAAACGTACGGAATGCAGAAAGGTTTTAGACGGGAAGATGTATACAATGTAAACCTAGAAAATTTTTAAAGTATACATCAAAACCCTTAAGAATAGTAGCTCTTATACTATGTATACCTTGTATACCTTCTTCTATATAAGAAAGAAAATAGAGGTAATAGAGAGAAATATATATGCTCTATACTCTCTAATACGCTTATAAGTATAAGTCCACTTAAAAAAGGTATACAGAGTATACAAATGGCTGGAAACAGCGTAAATACTAGGTTTTGGATGTATACCTTCATGTTGGAGTGATTCGAGATGAATGAAGTGAGTATAGAAAAAAGGCTAAAGATGAAAGTAAGCGAACATGGCGGGTTAGCCTTCAAGCTAATTTCCCCCGGTTTTGCAGGTGTGCCAGACCGGCTGGTGCTCTTTAACGGTGCAAAGGTCGCTTTTGTGGAATTAAAGGCACCGGCTAAGAAGCTAAGGGCCTTGCAACGAAAACGAAAAAAGCAACTGGAGGCATTGGGTTTTAAAGTTTATAAGATTGATAGCTTTGAGGCTGTCGATCGAATGCTAGAGGAGATGATACGGTGAAGTACCAACCCTATCATTATCAAGCCTATGCCACCCAGTGGATTATCGATAAAAAGAAGTCGGCTCTTTTTCTTGAAATGGGAATGGGAAAGTCGGTGACAACTTTAACAGCCATTTTCGAATTGATGTATGACTATTTTGATGTGTCGAGGGTTCTGGTGATTGCACCGCTTCGAGTGGCAAGTAGCACTTGGGAAGAAGAGATAGACAAATGGGACCATCTAAAAGGGCTTCAAATCTCGAAAGTGCTTGGTAGTGAAAGAGAACGAATCGCTGCTTTATACAAAAAAGCTGACATTTATATCATTAATAGAGAAAATGTCACTTGGCTTGTCGAACGGTTTGGATCTGACTGGCCATTTGACATGGTCGTGATTGATGAATTATCAAGTTTCAAATCATCAAAGGCCCAACGGTTTAAATCATTGAAAAAGGTGAGGCCGTTTATAAAAAGATTAGTTGGACTAACAGGAACGCCAGCACCGAATGGCCTGATAGATTTGTGGCCGCAGATTTATTTGTTAGATGGTGGAGAGAGGCTTGGAAAAACAATTACTGGCTACAGGGAGAAATTTTTTCTTCCCAATAAGCGAAATCAAATGATTATCTACTCTTGGAAATTGAAAGATGGAGCAGAAGAGGCCATTTTTGAAAAGATCTCGGATATTTGTGTCAGTATGAAGGCAGAAGATTATCTCGAACTGCCTAAACGATTGGATAATATCATTCCGGTGGACCTGCCCAAGAAAGCGAAGGAACAGTACGAGGTGTTAGAAAAGGAACTGATTTTATCAATTGCAGATACGGATGTGTTAGCTGGATCAGCTGCAGTTCTTGCTAATAAATTATTACAGATAGCGAATGGTGCTGTTTACGATGAGGATGGCGAAGTGAAACATATTCACGATGAAAAGTTAAAAGCTTTGGATGAGTTGATTGAAGCAGCAAGCGGAAAACCGGTGCTTGTGTTTTATGGGTACCAGCATGATAAGGACAGGCTATTAACTCATTTGAAGAAGTTACAACCGAGGCTCTTGCAAACAGATCAAGATATTAAAGATTGGAATAAAGGCCAAGTGCCAATTTTATTAGCCCACCCGGCATCCGCTGGTCATGGCCTGAATCTACAAACAGGTGGGAACATCATCATCTGGTTTGGCCTGACTTGGAGCCTTGAACTCTATCAACAAGCGAATGCCAGACTGTGGCGGCAAGGTCAAAAACAAACGGTCGTCATTCACCACATCATTGCCAAAGATACCATTGATGAACGAGTAATGAAAGCGTTGGAAGATAAAGATGTGAGCCAAGCGGCATTGATTGAAGCGGTGAAAGCAAGGGTGGCTAAATACAAAGAGGATGTACCTCATGGAAAGTGAGGTTGATGATATAGACAGGAGGAATGGCCGGTGAATGCTAAAGAATATTTATCTCAGGCTTTTAAACTTGATCAAAGAATCAATTGTAAACTGGAACAAGTGTCAGTGCTAAGGGACCTCGCTTTAAAAACAACATCGGTCCTCCAAGATGATAAAGTTCAAGGAACGAAGCAGCGATCGCCAATGGAAAATGCCCTCGTGAAGTTAATGAGCCTTGAGGAAGAAATCAATGATGATATTGACCAATTAATTGATTTAAAGCGGGAGTTGGCAGCCTTCGTTTCAAAAATCGAGAATTCCTCACACCGATTGCTACTTGAACTGCGTTACCTTAGCGGTAGCACTTGGGAGGAAGTTGCTGCGATTATGGGGTACGATTTGCGGTGGATTTATCGGTTGCATCGAAAGGCATTGAAAGAAGCGAATGAACTATTGGAAAGCAGTACGGTGGAATGTATATGAGTGACCCATCACACCCCTTGGAGGTAAATGTTCCTTTAAGGGTTTTTCTTTTGTTTTTATAGACACGCCATGAAAAGCCATTATAAGCCACCCTCACCATGTGATAGAGTATAAGCTGTAGAAATAGCATAGACGTAGCCCTTGAAGGACAACCTTCGGGGCTTTTTTAATTGGAGTACGGAGTTGAGAACAATGCCAAAGAAACCAAAGAAGCCGTGCAAACACAACGGTTGTCCTTTGTTAACGGACGACAAGTACTGTGAGTTTCATGCGAAGCTTCATGTAGATGATAGAGCTAATGCAAACGAGCGTGGGTATGATAACCGCTGGAGGAAAGCGAGCAAACGATTCTTAAACGCCCATCCTCTTTGTAAGCACTGCGAAGAGAAAGGCAAGTTGACGCAGGCTACGGTGGTGGACCACATCGTTCCTCATCGAGGTGATCAAAGATTGTTCTGGGATGAAAGCAACTGGCAACCTTTGTGTAAGAGATGTCACGACCGAAAGACAAGGACTGAAGATCAGTATCCCGTTTATACCTTTTGATGGACCCCCTAGGGGTTATAAAATCTCTACAACCTTTTATACGGCGACCGCGCGCCCCCTTCGCGTAAATTTTCGCGGAATTAAACAAGGGGGGTTACTTTTGGGAACGGGTTATCGAGCTTACACCCAATAGCAGTATGGTTTGGGCACTTTTCAATTTTGCGGAATGATTTAATTGAGGAAATGATAAAAATGTGGTTCAAGCCTTATAAACACTAGGGTTTGGCCAGTATTGACCATGAAACATAAAAAGTAACTTAAATGCCTTTAAAAGCTAGTGAAATAGCTGGTTAAGGTGTTTTTTTATGGTCCTCTTTCCAACTGTTTGCGCAGAAAGGGGTGGGAGTGATGACGGATTTAGAAAAACAACTAATCTATGACCTGCGCCTGAAAGGAGTTGGTTATAAAGCGATTGCTGCTGTGCTGGGAAAGTCCCGAGACACGGTCCGTGCTTTTTGCCAAAGGAATGGCCTTGATGGTGATTCAAAAGTGGTTGCCCTTAATATCAATGAGCAAATGAAGAATGGTCTGCTCTGCTTCTGCTGCGGCAAACCGATCAAACAAAAGAAGAAAGGTAGAGCTCGGAAGTTTTGTTCTGATGAGTGCCGACGGAAGTGGTGGAATCAAAATCCTCAAGCACGTAAGAAAAGAGAAACAGCCACTTATCATTTTACCTGTGAGCAGTGCGGAAAAGAGTTTAGCTGCTACGGGAACAAGAAACGGAAGTTCTGCAGCCACGATTGTTATATCAAATCACGATTTTGGAGTGAAGAAGATGGAGTTTAAAAAGCTAAAAATAGAGGATTTAATTCCAGCCAGCTATAACCCGAGGAAAAAACTAAAGCCTGGAGATAGTGAATTTGTAAAGATAAAAAACAGTATTGAGGAGTTCGGTTATGTGGATCCTGTTATCGTCAACAAGGACATGACGGTGATTGGCGGACATCAGCGGGTTACGGTTTTGAAAACGTTAGGTTATACAGAAATTGACTGTGTTGTCATTGATATTGATAAGACAAAAGAAAAAGCTCTCAATATTGCCTTGAATAAAATCAGCGGTGAATGGAACAAGGAATTATTAGCTGACCTTATTAAAGATTTGCAGTCCTTGGATTATGATGTGTCCTTTACTGGCTTTGACCCGCCAGAAATTGATGAGCTGTTTAACGAGATTCATGATAAAGAAATAAAAGAAGATGACTTTGATGTAGAGAAGGAGCTCGAGAAACCAGCTATAACACAAAAAGGTGATGTGTGGTTGCTCGGAAGACATCGGTTAGTTTGTGGGGATAGTACCGATCCGGAGGTTTACAGAGTGCTGATGAATGACCGGAAAGCAAATCTTGTCGTGACGGACCCGCCTTACAACGTAAATTACTCTTCACAAGCGGGCAGTATCCAGAACGATAACATGAAAGATGAAGAGTTTTATAACTTCTTACTCAAAGCTTATAAGAATATGGCTGCAAGTATGGAAAAGGATGCATCGATTTATGTGTTCCACGCCGATACGGAAGGCTACAATTTCAGGAAAGCTTTCAGGGATGCGGGGTTTTATTTATCTGGTGTATGCATCTGGGCAAAGCAAAGCCTGGTGCTTGGACGGAGCCCTTACCAATGGAAGCATGAGCCGATTCTTTTTGGCTGGCTGAAGGGTGGCAAGCATAACTGGTATGCGGACCGAAAGCAGAGTACCATTTGGAATTTCGATCGGCCATCAAAGAATGCCCTCCATCCTACGATGAAGCCGGTTAGCCTCTGCGCTTATCCGATCCAGAATAGCAGCATGAGCAATTGCATTGTGCTCGATCCTTTTGGTGGGAGCGGGTCCACTCTTATGGCTTGCGAACAAACCAACCGAATCTGCTATACGATTGAACTGGATGAGAAGTATGCAGATGTCATTGTCAAACGGTATATCGAGCAGGTTGGCTCCGATAGTGAAGTTTTTCTAGAGCGAAATGGAGAAACGATTCCGTATCAGGATGTGCCGAAACCTAGTGTAGAAGAATATGAAAATAGCAATATCTTATAAGTTGCTATGCTTTTACGTGTATGGCACTATGCTACTACCTTGAGGAGATTGGAGGCATAGCGATGGAAGAAAACCTAAAGCCCACCTGTAAACTAGTCGGTGAGGATGGAAATATCTTTTCTATTCTTGGGCGTGTCAGCAGGACTTTAAAAGCACACGGGAAGGCTGAACAAGCCAAAGAAGTCTATGAGCGGGTGATGGCATCCGGCTCCTATGAAGCTGCCCTCCAAATTATCATGGAATATGTTGAGGTGGAGTGATTTTTACATGAAAGCACTGTTTGGAAGGAAAGTTGCTAACTTAAAAGAGCTAAAGGAAATCACCGAGGAAGCAGCAAGGAAGGGTCAGCAAGGCCAAAACTACTGCGTTGCAAAAGAAGTTGTGTTGGAAGATAGCGAATTTCATAGCTTTGCAAGCGACTTTTTCAATGACCAGCCTTGGATCAGTGAGGAAGATGGCGGCATGAATGAAAACAGGGAAGTTTGCTGCATTAGGATTATTAACAAAGATACCGGTGAAAGGGTGCTTGTGAACAGCGAAGGGTATAGTTATCCGAGATACACAGCCATAGAAAAGGATTAGAGGCGGGCCTTAAGGTGCCTGTTTCTATTTGATTATAAATATACCAATATCGGCTTAGAATGACTTGCTATTCCCTGTGTTTAGAGTGATATATGTACTACACCAAAACACAGGAGGTAATGTGAATGGACCGAAAAGAAATGGTCAAAAAGCTTGGAGAATTTTTTGGAGTGAAACCAAGGTATCTCAATGTTCCAACCTTTAACTACGAAATTGAAACGGAAGATGAAACCTACACCATTGACAGGCATGGGGTGATTACAAACTCAGCTGGGGAAGTAAAGACCTTTGAGGAGATTTTAAATCCGCCAGCGCCTGAGGATGAAGTTGAAGAACAGCCAGAAATCCTTGACCTCGATGGAAGGGAGGTTACCCTTCCACTTGAAGGGCACACCGGAAACACACTCAAGAATCTAGTAAACATGCTTTATAGCAAACAGCACCTGATCATGAAGGCTTTTGAAACAACCGAGCCGCTAATGGATGAAACCTTCCCGGAAGATTTGAACACAAAGGAAACGGGTACTTTGGAAGAGTTCAGAACGGCTTTGGATGAACTTGGAAAGGAAAGAATATCGGGTTTAGCATTTGATTTTGAAAATGAGACTTTTACTATCAAACTAGCAGCTGGGAACTTGGATGCTGAAAAGGTTTCTGCCTTCCAAGACCTTGCCGCCTTCATCAACCAAAATGCGAAAAAGCAAAAGCGGGCTTCTTTCAAACGAGCGCAGGATGATAATCCAAAATACGCCTTGAGAACTTGGTTGATTCGACTAGGGATGAATGGCCCTGAGTACAAAAGAACGAGAAAGGTGCTCATGAAAAACCTTGAAGGGAGCGGGGCATTTAGAAAGGTGAGTGAGACAAATGAATAAAGAAATCTACCAAGCGATGATCCAGGGTCTGAAGGCTACGATAATTGAAAAAGAAGTGGTGTTCGGGGAAGTAGAAGCCAAGAATGATGTACTTGAATTGCTCGACTTGCTGGAAGAATTGGACCAGTTCTGGAACAGTGAAGAGGACTTGAATCCGCAGGCCGGCGACCTCCATGCATTTATTGAAGCCACAAGGAAGAGGTACAGTGAGGTGAGGCGCGATGGATAAGTTCTTTACACAAACACATTGTGACCGCTGCGGTGGCAGTTTAAAAAGCGGAAGGATCATGTCCATGTACAACACCGATTGCCTTTGCTTGAGTTGCAAGGACAAAGAATCGAAGCGTTCTGATTATCGCGAGGCAGTCAAAGCGGAACATGAGGAGATTAAGAAGGGCAATTACAATTATATAGGCATTGAAGGCAAATAGTACTTGCTATCCCCTGTGTTTAGAGTGATGTATAGACTACCAAAACACAGGGAGGTTTTTTCATTGGTGAAAGATGGGGAGCAACTCCTTCAGGGAAATGTGGATGTGCTACAAGGTATGGAACTATTACTTCAGCAGCAACAAGAATTATTGGCAGCTGGATACAAGGAAAACGAAATGTACTTTTTGCCGGGAATGTTAGTATTGAAACTTGAAGATGGCGAAGTACGCTGGATGGTTTTTGAAGGGGAATTCAAGATGGAGATATGGAAGATTTAAATGATTTAAATGATTTAAATAAACGTTTAATGAGAGTCTATCAAGCGGTAGGCTCTTTTCTTATGCCCAATGAGAAAGGAGGTGGTGCCTGTGGCCCAACGAGGAAGGAAACCAAAACCTACAGCAATTAAAGTATTGGAAGGCAATCCTGGAAAAAGGGAACTCAATCTAAATGAGCCCAAACCTGAAAACAAAGCACCAAGATGCCCGTCATGGCTAGAGCCGGAAGCCAAAAAAGAATGGCGCAGGATGGTCAAGCAGCTGGAGAAGCTAGGGATCCTGACGGAAGTGGATATGGCCGCATTTGCCGGGTATTGCCAAGCCTATGCTAGGTGGAAAGAAGCTGAAGAATTCATTACGAAACATGGAACGATTGTCAAAACTCCATCGGGATACTGGCAACAGGTGCCACAAGTATCCATCGCCCAGAGCTATCTTAAAATCATGAATCGCTTTTGTGAGCAATTCGGGTTGACCCCATCTTCGAGAAGTCGAATTGTTGCGGACAAGCCGAGTGACCCGGATGATCCAATGGAATTCATGCTCTTTAAAGGTGGTGGGTAAGGTTGTATGATGAGAAAAAAGCTCAACACGCCGTCAACTTTATCAACTGTCTAAAGCATACGAAAGGTCAGTGGCGTGGTGTTCCTTTCGATCTTCTCCCCTGGCAAGATGAAATCATCCGAGATATTTTTGGTACTGTCAAGGATAATGGCTATCGGCAATACAACACCGCTTATATTGAAATTCCAAAGAAGAATGGGAAAAGTGAGCTCGCTGCAGCCGTTGCCCTATTAATGACCTGTGGTGATGGTGAATGGGGAGCGGAAGTTTATGGATGTGCTTCTGACCGGCAGCAAGCCTCGATTGTTTTCGATGTAGCAGTAGAGATGGTCGAACAGTCCCCTGCGCTGAAGAAAAGAATCAAGCCTGTCATGTCCATGAAGCGATTGGTTTACAAGCCAACGAATAGTTTTTATCAAGTACTATCAGCTGAAGCTTATACGAAACATGGACTCAATGTTCATGCGGTTATTTTTGACGAACTGCATGCGCAACCGAATCGAGAGCTATATGACGTTATGACGAAAGGCTCTGGAGATGCTCGCCTCCAGCCGCTCTTCTTTTTGATTACGACAGCGGGTACTGACCGAAATTCGATTTGTTATGAAGTGCATCAAAAAGCGATGGATATTTTAGAAGGAAGAAAGATTGACCCGACTTTTTATCCAGTAATTTATGGAATTGATGATAATGATGATTGGACTGCTGAAAAGAACTGGTATAAAGCCAATCCATCCCTTGGCCATACCATTGACATAGAGAAAGTAAGAAATGCGTTTATTAGTGCAAAAGAAAATCCCGCCGAAGAAAACATCTTCAGGCAACTGAGGCTCAATCAATGGGTGAAGCAATCCACTCGCTGGATGCAGATGGAGAAGTGGGATGCTTGTGACGATCCTATTGATCTTGATAGTCTTCGTGGAAGAGAATGTTTTGCAGGGCTTGACCTTTCAAGTACAACAGATATTTCCGCCTTTGTGTTGGTTTTTCCACCTAGGACAGATGACGAGAAATTCATTGTTCTCCCTTATTTCTGGATTCCCGACGAAAACCTGAAATTGCGGGTAAGGAGAGATCATGTGCCCTATGACATTTGGGAAAAGCAAGGTTACATCAAAACAACTGAGGGGAACGTTATTCATTATGGATTCATTGAGGCATTTATTGAGGAACTGGGAATGAAATACAACATTAAGGAAATTGCCTTTGACCGATGGGGAGCAGTTCAAATGGTACAAAACCTAGAAGGGATGGGCTTCACGGTCGTTCCATTTGGACAAGGGTATAAGGATATGTCGCCAGCATCAAAAGAGTTGATGAAAATTACCCTTGAGAAACGAATCGTTCACGGTGGAAATCCGGTTTTACGATGGATGATGGATAACATCTTTGTGAAAACAGACCCGGCGGGCAACATTAAGCCGGATAAAGAGAAAAGTACAGAACGAATTGACGGTGCGGTGGCAATGATTATGGCATTGGACCGGGCGATTCGGAATGAAAATCGAGAGAGTGTTTATGATGGGCGAGGGATATTGATTCTCTAATTTAGGAAGTGAAACTATGAAAATACCGTTTTTATCAAAACTATTTCAATCAAGGGCCAGCCCCCAAAATAATCTTTTTGGCAGTACCTACAGCTTTTTCTTTGGTACGACCACAAGCGGGAAAGCGGTCAACGAAAGAACAGCCATGCAGACCACAGCGGTCTATGCCTGTGTGCGGATTCTAGCTGAGACGATTGCTAGCCTTCCGCTTCATCTTTATCAGTATACCAATAACGGTAAGGAAAAAGCGCTGGACCACAGCTTATATTACAAGCTCCATGATGAGCCCAATTCAGAGATGACTTCGTTCGTGTTTAGGGAAACACTGATGAGTCATCTTTTATTATGGGGAAATGCTTATGCTCAGATTATTAGGGATGGTAGAGGCAATGTGCTTTCACTTTATCCGCTTTTGCCTGACCGGATGACGGTGGATCGAACGTCTACCGGGGAACTTTACTATGAATACCGAATGGACACGGGCACCGCAATCCTTCGAAGGGAGGAAGTCCTCCATATTCCTGGGCTTGGATTTGATGGTTTGGTAGGCTACTCTCCGATTGCGATGGCCAAAAATGCGATTGGAATGGCAATTGCCACTGAAGAGTATGGAGCCAAGTTTTTTGCAAATGGTGCCAGCCCCGGAGGTGTTTTGGAGCACCCAGGTGTCGTGAAGGATCCTGCCAAAATCCGAGAGAGTTGGAATGCGGTGTATCAAGGAAGTGGCAACGCCCATCGGATTGCAGTCCTTGAGGAAGGAATGAAATTTCAAAGTATCGGCATTCCACCAGAGCAAGCTCAGTTTTTAGAAACAAGAAAGTTTCAAACAGAAGAGATTTGCCGAATCTTTCGGGTGCCACCTCATCTTGTGGCAAATCTCGATAAAGCGACCTTCAGCAATATTGAACACCAATCGATTAGCTTTATTGATAATACGATCATGCCTTGGGTCACTCGAATCGAACAGTCCATGAAAAAGGCGTTGTTGAGTGAGGCTGACAAGAAAAAGTACTTTATTAAATTTAATTTAAATGGGCGGCTCAGAGGAGATGCAGGATCCAGAGCGCAATTCTATCAGATCATGCGGCAAAACGGGGTAATGTCAGCGAACGATATCCGCGAACTGGAAGAGATGAACTTAATCCCGGAAGAACAGGGTGGAAACAAGTACTTAGTGAATGGGAATTTTGTAGATATGTCAAAAGCAGGTGCTTGGACAGAACAGTATGAGGAGGGATAAACCTTGAAGAAGTTTTGGAATTGGGTCAAGAACGAAGAGGGCAGGACCCTTTATCTTGATGGCGTCATTGCTGAAGAATCGTGGTTTGGTGATGAAGTCACACCGAGACAGTTTAAGTCAGAACTAATGAATGAGGGTGGCGATATCACCATCTGGATTAATTCGCCTGGAGGTGATGTGTTTGCAGCCAGTCAAATTTACAACATGCTGATGGATTACAAAGGCCAAGTAACAGTAAAAATTGATGGAATTGCGGCAAGTGCTGCCTCCGTTATTGCGATGGCGGGTAGTGAGGTTTTCATGTCGCCAGTCTCCATGATGATGATTCATAATCCGATGACCATCGCCTTTGGGGATACAGCTGAAATGAAGAAAGCGATCCAGATGTTGAGTGAGGTAAAAGAGAGCATTATCAATGCTTATGAATTAAAAACCGGTCTTTCGAGGATAAAACTCTCGCACATGATGGATGCGGAGAGCTGGTTTAACTCCAAAAAGGCAGTCGAACTTGGATTCGCCGATGGCATCATGTTTCAAAATGAAAGTGAAGAAACCTCACCAGAGGAAGGAATGATTTATAGCCAAATGGCTGTCGTCAATTCATTCCTGCACAAGTTACCGCAAAGGGAAAAGAAAACAGGCACAGATATCAGTATTTTGGACAAGAGACTAGAACTCTTGAAATTTTAAGGAGGAGACAAACAATATGAGTAAAGTTTTAGAACTTCGTGAAAAACGAGCAAAGGCATGGGAAGCAGCCAAGGCATTTCTTGATTCAAAAAGAGGAGAAGATGGCATTCTTTCAGCAGAAGATACGAACACTTATGAAAGGATGGAAGCGGAGGTTGTGAATCTCGGAAAAGAAATCGACCGTCTTGAACGACAACAAGCCATTGACCTGGAGCTATCCAAACCTTTAAACAATCCGATCACCTCAAAACCCACAGGAACTGAGGGGCAAAAAACAGGACGATCAACTGATGAATACAGAGATTCATTCTGGAAGGCGATGAGAAACAAAAGCAGTTTTGACGTACAAAACTCCTTAAAAATTGGAACAGATTCTGAAGGAGGTTACCTTGCTCCTGATGAATTTGAAAGAACGCTTATTGAAGCTCTAGAAGAGGAAAATATCTTCCGTTCCTTAGCCAAGGTCATCACCACTTCATCAGGTGATCGTAAAATTCCAGTTGTGGCATCCAAAGGAACAGCATCATGGGTGGATGAAGAAGGTTTAATTCCTGAGTCAGATGACAGCTTTGGTCAAGTTTCCATTGGAGCTTACAAGTTAGCTACAATGATTAAAGTATCAGAAGAGTTATTAAACGACAGTGTTTTTAATTTAGAAGCCTATATCGCAAAAGAATTTGCTAGACGGATTGGTGCCAAGGAAGAGGAAGCATTCTTCGTGGGAGATGGTACCGGAAAGCCGACTGGCATTTTTAATGCAACCGGTGGAGCTGAACTTGGAATCACAGCCGCATCAGCAACTGCTATTACTGTGGATGAGATCATGGATTTATTCTATTCATTAAAATCGCCATATCGTAAAAAGGCAATCTTTGTTATGAACGATGCCACAATCAAACTCATTCGTAAGCTAAAAGACGGCAATGGCCAATATCTCTGGCAACCATCTATCCAGGCAGGACAACCAGACACGATTTTAAATCGTCCGGTGAAAACTTCCGCTTACGTCCCAACGGTTGCTGCAGGAGCCAAGACGATCGCTTTTGGTGACTTCGGGTATTACTGGGTAGCTGACCGCCAAGGTCGTTCTTTCCAACGATTGAATGAACTATATGCCGCAACAGGACAAGTAGGGTTTAAGGCATCGCAGCGGGTAGATGGAAAGTTAATTCTTCCTGAAGCAATTAAAGTACTTCAGCAGAAAGCGTAGGTGAGGCTTAATGAGTAATGTAAAAAACTATACTGAGCAAGGCGGCGAGAGGACTGTTATTGGAGGCACTTTAGAAATTACTTCTGAAGGCAAGTTGTTGTTTGGAGGTACAGAAGTCCAACCAGCCGATAACCAAGCGGATAGTACAGCGGTGGATGTCGCTGGGCTAGTGGTGGATTTTAATGCACTATTAGCCAAGTTAAAAGCTGCCGGTTTAATGAATTCACAATAGGAGGTAAGCGGTGATGGAGAACTTACTCTCAAAAGTGAAACAAAATCTGATCATAGAACATAACGAAGATGATACTCTGCTTAACAGCTTCATCACCGCCGCTGTTTCCTATGCGGAGAGTTATCAAAAGAAACCAGAGGGCTTTTATGCGGAAAACCCAATGAGTCCAACGACCGAACAAGCCGTCATCATGCTATCTTCCCACTTTTATGAGAGTCGGGATGGGAGCACGGGCGGCTTTTTTGCGGATAATGTGGAAGCGAGTAAGCAAGTTTGGAATGTGGTTAATACGCTTCTCCGCCTTAATAGGGACGTGATCATATGAGCTTTGGGAAAATGAATAGCTTTATAGAAATATATGAGAATGTATCCATCAGGGATGAAGAAGGGTTTGTATCCAAACAAGACCTGCTTGTCACATCTATGAGAGCTTATAAGGAAAATCGCCATGGAAGTGAAGCGTGGAAGAATAGGGCTAGCTTTAGTGAGGCTAGTTCTCTTTTTCGTTTTAGAAAACCTAGAGGCATCAATATTACGACTGAATTCATCATTGTTTGCAAAGATGAACGCTATAACATTTTAAGTGTTGAGGATATCAAAGGGCGGGGCATATATGTGGAGGTACTAGCTGAAAAAGTAACTGGATCGAAGGGGTGATGGGATGGCAAGAGCAGCAGTGAAAATGCCGGATGCGTTTTTAGAAAGAATCTCCAAGTTAAACAATCGCTTTGATGAAATCGTTCCAAGAGTGTTAGAAAAAGGGGCTGAGCCCGTTATTCAGAAAGCAAAAACAAACTTAGCTGCTAGAATTGGACAAGGAACAAAAGAGTCTTCTCAATCCACTGGTGAATTGTTAGCCTCTCTTGAAACGACAAGGCCTACGCAAAATGCAAACGGAGACTGGAATTTGCGAGTAGGAGTCCCGACAACAAAAGACAGCAAAGGAGTATCCAATGCCTTGAAGGCGGCCGTACTCGAGTATGGAAAATCAGGACAGCCTCCTAGGCCTTGGTTAAAACCAACCAAATCAGCAACAAGAAAAGCTTGTGTTGAAGCGATGGAAAAGGCGCTGGAGAAGGAGATTGAAAAACTATGAGTCTTTTAAAAGACATCATGGACCTGCTAGAACCTGTGGGCATTCCAATTGAAACAGGTGTTTTTTCGGGAAAGCCTCCTGATGAATATATCGTCATTACTCCTATGTCAGATCGATTGGATTTTTACGCGGACAACCAGGCCCATAACATTATTGAGGAAGCAAGACTTTCACTTTTTACGAAAAGAAATTACCAGGCATTGAAAAAACAATTAACAAAGGTATTTCTAGCTGGAGGCATGACTATCACAGACCGGCAATATATCGGGTTTGAACATGATACGAAGTACCATCATTATGCAATAGATGTTTTGAAAGAATATGAAATGGAGGATGAGTAAATGGCAACGATAGGATTGGATCGATTGTTTTATGCCAACATCACGGAAGATGAGAATGGTGATGAAACTTATGGAACGCCTAAGATCTTGGCAAAAGCCATGACTGCCGAACTTAGTGTCGAGCTGATGGAAGCCATTCTGTATGCGGATGACGGGGCAGCAGAAGTAGTGAAAGAGTTTAATAGCGGCACGTTAACTCTTGGAATTGATGATATTGGCCCGCTGGTAGCCCAGGATTTAACAGGTAGCAAAATTGATAGTAATAATGTCGTGATATCGAGGAGTGAGGATGGTGGAAAGCCTGTCGCAGTTGGGTTTCGTGCAAAGAAATCAAACGGAAAGTATCGATATTTTTGGCTGTATCGCGTTATCTTTAGCATTCCTACAACTTCCCTTGCGACCAAAGGTGAATCGATTACCTTTAGTAGTCCCACCATAGAAGGAACGGTTTTTAGACGAAACAAACTGGATGCAGAAAACAAGCATCCTTGGAAGGCAGAAGTGACGGAAGGGGATAATGGCGTATCTCAAGAAACCATTACAAATTGGTTTTCCACCGTTTACGAGCCGGATTTTTCACCCGTAACGCCAACCATCACCATTACAACTCAGCCAGCTGATTTAACGGAAGTGGTGGCAGGAAGTATTTCTGGTAGTTTATCGGTGGTTGCAACGACTAACACCAGCAATCCAATCACGTATCAGTGGTATGAAAACTCGGTGGATAGTACAGTCGGTGGAACCATTATCAATGGGGAAACATCAGCCAGCTTTGACATCCCAACTGATCTTACAGCAGGAACTTATTATTATTACTGCGTGTTAAGTTCTGTTGGTGCTAATAGTGTTACCACGACTGTAGCGACCGTGACGGTATCATAGGCTGGAAAGGATGATGAAAAGTGAGTAATAAAACTGTAGAGACGGCACCATTAGATATTGATTTTGCAGCAGAAGAAAGAAGTGCTGTAATTGATATTGGTGGTACGGAATATAAATTGATTTTAACCACAAAGGCCACGAAAGAAATCGCGAAACGCTATGGTGGCCTTGAGAATCTTGGTGCCAAGCTGATGAACACGAAAGACTTTGAACTTGCACTAGATGAAATCGTCTGGCTCATAACCTTATTAGCAAATCAGTCGATTCTCATTCATAATTTACGAAATAAAGATGCGAAGAAAGAGCTGCTGACAGAGGAGGATGTGGAATTATTGACCACTCCTTTTGAGTTGGCAGAGTACAAAAATGCGATCATGGCCAGCATGTTGAAAGGAACTAAACGACATATTGAGAGTGAGCCATCAAAAAACGTGGAAGTCGGGTAAGCGATGATGAATTGTTTATCCGACTTATTTATTATGGAACTGCCCAATTAAACAGGTGTGAAGAAGAAGTGTGGCTTATGCCCATGGGGTATTTATTGGATTTATGGGAATGCCATAAGCAGTTTACAGGAATAACCAAACCAAAGCAGGAAATCTTCATTGATGATGTGATTCCGGTGGGGATTTAACTTTTGCATTCATGCTCAAATCAAAAGCCATTAAAGCATGAAAGCAAATTAAAGATGCAATACCTGTTGAGGTAAGTTTCCTTCTAGAGTTATACTGTTATCAAAAAATGAAGGAAGGGATTAAAATGCCTCAAGAATCATTTTTTGGACAATTTACTTTAGATGAAGAAGCGGCTAAAAAGCTCATATCATCTCCACGTACTAAGATTAGACATACAAATGTTCCTAATGATTTGAAACTTAGTAAGTCAGAAAGAATTATTAATGCAGAAAGAGTACTAAACTCAAGAAAAGGTAAGTAGTACTAATGGAACCCATTATAATTTAGGGTTTCTTTTTTTTATGCCCAAAAAGAGAGGAGGTGGAGTCGTGGCAGATAATTTCGGGCTTCGGATCGGTGTTGAAGGGGAGAAAGATTTTAAAAATGCGTTGAGGGATATCAACCGGAATTTCAAGGTGCTAGGCAGTGAAATGAATCTTGTTGCCGCTCAATTTGATAAGCAAGATCAATCTCTTGAAGCTTTGACTACTAGAAACGGAGTGCTGAACAAGTCCGTAGATGCTCAGAAAGAAAAAATCGAAACATTAGAAGCTGCTCTTAGAAATGCTGCTGAATCATTTGGAGAAACGGACAGACGAACACAAAACTGGCAGATTCAGCTGAATAATGCGAAATCCGAATTAATGAAGATGGAGAAGGAGCTTGATAATAATAACCAAGCCATTCAAACGCTGAACGAGGGGTTTAATGAGGCTGAAGATGAGGCAGAGCAGTTTGCGGATGAGGTACAAAATGCCGCCGACCAAACAGAGAATGCCTCTGGTCGTTTTGAAAAGTTGGGCGGTGTTTTAAAAGGAATTGGGGTAACGATTGGGGCAGCCGTAGCCGCCATTGGTACTGCCGCAGTTGCTGCTGGTGCAAGCCTGATTAAACTTGGTGATGAGTACAATATGGCGGTCAATCAGATCTCCGCCTCCACAGGTGCTACCGGGGCAGAGCTTGAGGAATTAGGTAAGGTTGCTCAAAACGTGTACAAGCACAATTTTGGTGACAACTTGGAGGATGTGGCTATTGGAATTTCTGAAGTACAAAAGATAACCGGACTCATGGGTGAAGAGTTAGAAAAAGCCACTGAGTCCGGTTTTGCTTTGCGGGATACTTTTGGCTTTGATATGCAAGAATCAGCCAGAGCTGCAGGTGCTCTTATGAAAAACTTTGGGATTTCCGCCGATGAAGCTTACAACATTATTGCAACTGGTGCTCAAAATGGGGCCGACAAAAATGGCGACCTGTTAGATACCTTGAACGAATACTCCGTTCAATATGCATCACTCGGGTTAAGTGCCGATGAGTTTATTGCTAGTTTAGTTGCTGGCGCTGAAAGTGGAGCATTTAGTATTGATAAGGTCGGGGATGCGGTAAAGGAATTTAATATCCGAGCCAAAGACGGAAGTAAAACGAGTATAGAAGCCTTCACGGCTTTGGGGCTCAATGCAGAAGAGATGATGAGCAAGTTTGCTGAAGGTGGAGAGACCGCGAATGCTGCTTTTTTCACTGTGGTTGAAAAGCTACAGGAAATTGAAGATCCGCTCCTCAAAAATACGATTGGTGTTCAGCTATTCGGTACGCAGTTTGAAGATTTGGAGGCCAATGTACTACCTGTTCTTGCAGGCATCAAAGATAGCACTATTGCAAGTGGGGATGCATTGAATCAAATCAAAGAAGTGAAATATGACAACCTAACCGAGGGGCTTGAAGGGGTGAAGCGTTCCTTACAAGGGGTGTTTTTACCTGCTGTCAGTGAAGTGTCATCAGGGATAACGGACTTATTTTCGAATCTTACGAATGGTATCAATGCAGCGGAAGGGGATTTCAGTAAAATTTCAGAGGTTATTGGTGAAACCGTGAGGGGAATAACCGATTTAATCGCTTCACAGCTTCCACAGTTGGTGACATTAGGGCTTCAAATTATCATGTCGATTGCGGGAGCGATTATTGATAATCTTCCCACCATTATCGATTCAGCTATGCAAATTGTCACGACATTGCTTCAAGGGATTATCGAAGCACTTCCTCAGATAACAGAGGGGGCATTATACCTCGTTTTGTCATTAGTAGAAGGAATTCTTGCTAACTTGCCAGCCTTGGTTGAAGCAGCTTTAACCATGATTATTACGCTTGCGACTGGAATTGGAGAAGCTTTACCGAATCTCATTCCTTCTATTGTTGCAGCCATTCTTTTAATTGTAGAAACCATCCTGAATAACCTCGATAAGGTTTTAGAGGCGGCTTTTAAAATTATTGAAGGACTAGCGGTAGGGCTAATTAATGCTTTACCTAGATTAATCGAAGCTTTGCCAACTTTGATATCAACGATTATCAATTTTATTACAGCCAATCTACCAAAAATTGTCGAAATGGGGATTAAACTTATTATTCAATTAGCAGCAGGACTTATTCGGGCTATTCCTCAACTAGTGGCGCAATTACCAGCTATTGTTTCTGCCATTCTAGTTGGAATCGGAAAGGCCGCCGTTTCAATTGGACAGGTTGGAGTAAACATTGTCCGAGGTCTTTGGAATGGAATTGCTTCGATGGTTGGGTGGATCAAAGAAAAGGTTAGCAACTTTGTTGGTGGCATTGTGAGTAGTGTCAAAGGTATCCTCGGAATCCACTCTCCTTCAAGAGTATTTGCAGGAATTGGTGAGAACATGGGGGCAGGAATTGGTGTAGGGTTTACAGACGCTATGCGAAATGTCGAAAAGGATATGGAGGGAGCGATTCCGACCGATTTTAACCTAGACATGAATAGTGTGGTGAGTGGTGTAGAGGGTGGAAATAGCGCTGCTGCATTTGATGTTACGATTCCCTTGACCATCGATGGAAATGTGTTAACTCGAATTATTGCACAGCTTCAATGGAATCAGAACACGGTCACTGTTAGAAATTTAGGAATCGCTGGCTCGTAAAAGGAGGGCAGATTGGTGATTGAAATTTATGCGGGGAACACGCTCATTCAAACAATTCGTAAGGTCATGACAGCGAATGTCAGAGAAACACTTGAAGGCGAATTTATTCTATCCTTTACTGTTCTGGCCAAGTCTGCCCTCGCTCTAAAAACAAAGCAGCTGGCCAAGCTAAACAATCAATATTTTGAAATTGTTCAAATCAATAAATCGCTTCAGAGCAGCTTACCTATTTGTTCGGTGACATGTGAACATGTGTCATACATTTTGAATGATGAGATATATAAAATAGATACTTTTGATTTTACAGGTGACCCGGCAACTGGTTTGAATCAGCTCCTTATGGGGACGCCTTTTTCAGCTGGAATGGTTGAATTTACAGAAAGCTGTACGATGAAGATTAACCAGGAGGTCACAAGGAGAGCGGCTCTCATGCAGTATATTGCGATTGTCGGTGGTGAAATCGAATACGATGGCTACCAGATCAATATTCGACAACACCGTGGCAGCCTGGATTATATACCTGTAATGGATACAAAAAATGTGACGGATGTTTCTGTTTCTCATGACTCTAGAGAAAATGCTTCTTCGTACCATATTTCCTTTTTTAAGCTGCAAAATTTATCAGTCGGCGATCATGTGCACATTGTTTTTAAACCTTTAGGAATTGATGTGAAAACGAGGATTATTTCTTTAGAATACAATCCCTTTTATCGCTATGATATCCGAGTGGAGGTGGGAAACTACAGGCCGAGCATTTCAAATACGTTTTATCGAATAGAAAATTCGTTAAACACCGTGGAGAGCTCATTGAATCAAGTTGGGAATTCTGTAGATGGACTGCAATATCAAGTCGATCAGCTGGAAGTTTCGTACACGGTTGTAAAGGAACTCTCCATTGATGCGGGCTTTATTAACGTCACATATGAAGTAGAAAAAGGGGATACCCATCAATATCATGCACAATATTCCTACACAACAGATACGAACGGTAGAATCACAAGTATTACCTTAGAGGATATTTTTTCAGAATTGTTGTTGAAGGAAGTCTCCACACTAATGGTAGATACTACAAGGTTTGAAGTGACGTATGTGGATGGAGAAACGGCAAGCTATAATTACACGACAGATAGCAGTGGAAGAATTACAGCAATTGAAAAGGTGGAATGATGTGCAGTGTAATAATGATTGCAAAATAAAAGATAACTTAGCCCTGCATCATTGGTAGCGAGGGAAGTTATCTTAATATCTGTATGACTTTCCAGACCTGCAAAAAAGCCGCAGCGGGAAAAGAAAACTTGCTTATATAGTATTTCTGGCTGCTTTAGGTGAATTAAACAGTCTCTATTTCTTTTTTGTCCATGGCATCAACAAAATCAGCTACGGATTTTACTAATGTAGAGGCTTTAAAAGTCCGTTGTGTTCTTTTAAATGTAGCTAAATCTCTTGATCCGTAAACACCAAGGCTCACTTTGGGATTTACACTTTTGATCCGTTGAAGAGCTTGTTTTGCTTCTGCACTTGTCGATAATTCCAGAATAACTTTTGCTTTAGTACCACGGTGTGTTGAACAAATGTAAACCTTACTCATTATTACCACCCTTTCTTTTGGAATGTTTTATTAGAATTCATATCCAAAGTCAATCGAATAAGCTTTTTCGTATAAATAGTCAACATAAGATTTTGTTCCAATATCTCCTGGAGCAGAAGGAACATTTTCTAACCATTGCCTTAGTGAAACTGCATAATCAGTTAAGAATTCATCATCTTGAGTTTTATATATATTATCATGTAGATAGTCATTTAACAATGCGTCTGGTCGTGTCCAAAATTGGACTTCAATGGGGAAAGCAAAGTTAT
Source organism: Anoxybacillus andreesenii (assembly GCF_030813005.1). NCBI lineage: Bacteria > Bacillati > Bacillota > Bacilli > Caryophanales > Anoxybacillaceae > Anoxybacillus > Anoxybacillus andreesenii. Next base: position 30,915 of record NZ_JAUSTU010000002.1, on the reverse strand, counting down.
GTTTCATTCTAATGTTAACATGGATGCCTTTGTACCCATCATCGTTACTCTTTCCGCTTCTTTGGTCATGAATATGGCAGTCAATATTATCGGAAGGGCAACTTTCTGCAAAATTATTCGCAATCTCTAACAGCCCATCTGAATCTGTTCTTATTATGAATCTAAACCCAATAATGTCATTACATACTTTATAAAGTTGTCTGACTTGTGTTTGATTCATTAGTTTATTTTGGATAGAATTTTCTGTTTTGTAGCGATATAAGAAATCAACTTCTTGGTTGATATTATTCATGTCTTCTTCTAAGTGCATGATTTCATCTAAAGTATCAACAATAAGTTTATCTTTCTCTTCTATAATCGTGTTAAATAAATCGTCATCATACTCGTGTAATTTTTTTGCTAAGCTAAAGCTCAATCCATGACGTTTATAAATATTTTCAATGCTATACCAAATTTTATCAAAAGGTACCATAATAATCCTCCGAACAAGGTAAAACGATGTATATAAAAATTTTATCACAGTACCTATGTGATGCGCTTGTCTAAATACAAGATTCTCTTATTATTACCATATTCAATAAAATGAATTCAAGTTAACCATTTCTATAGGAGCATTTAACTTGCAATCAAAAATTTACTTGTTGCAGCCACTTGCCCATACGAGTAAGTAATTCATTTGGAAATGCCCTCATTATTTCAGTTGGTTAGGGGGGGATTTTTATACTCAAACGGAGGAGGAATTCATGAGTTATGAACGGAATTTTAATAATACAGTAGCCATTTGGACCGCTTTTGGCGGCAGGGGCAGCATCATTCTTCCTACACCCACTTTAAATTGGCAAAAGAAATACTACTCGGATTTTGGGTATACACAATACGGTAGTGAAACGCAAATAGATGTGCATGATAATGGAAACGCTCAGATTGCTGTTTATCATGCGAAAACACCGTATATGTCCTATTTTGATCAAACCACTAAGCAATGGACAGTGGTTAGTGTCTCATGGTGGAGCTATGGAGCACCTGTTATCTTGTGGGCAGGTGATGGTGTGTTTCTCGCTAAAATTACAGGATTGGCGAATATTATTGCCTCCTTTGATGGTATCACTTGGTATAATGCGGGTTATTGCCAAGGGGCCCAAAATTCTATGACGACAGGAGCCTATGACACCAGCCGAGGTTCTGGGGTTGTTAGTTGGTGGTACTATAAGTCGCCTGTCTATTACAGCTTTGATTCATTAATGGATCGAACAGCATGGACATTAGTGGGGGCTGATGGAACTTCTGTACCGATTTTTAGCTACATGACAGCACACCAAGGGAACTTTATCGGCATTGTGGGTGGTGATAAGTCTATCGCTATCGCAAGTTCAGCAACCCCAGGATCATGGACGACAACCATTCCAGAAGATTTAAATGAAACACATTATATGTATATTCGCTCGATTAACAATAAACTGTTTGTGATGAAATATCGTTATGTGAGCGGTGTCTTTCATGTGAAACTCTGCGTAATGAATGACAACGCCACTGAGATTACGGAAACCAACCTTTCTCATGTTGGAGATTTGGCTGATAACCGTATCCCTAATCCACAAAACATCATCTGGATGCAAGATTGGGGGAAATATGCTCTTTTTATGGAAAGCATGCTATATGTGTCTGTTGATGGTCTAACATGGGAAGGGGTCGAGCAGCCCGGTTTTACAACAACCAATTCAGATACCTTTGGTGGAGCAATCTATGTTCCGGGAGATGGATTTTATGTGAAGGCGAGTGGGTATGTGTATTATGCGCAGTATTAATAAAGGTATTACAACAAGAAGGCAGTTTTATAGGACTGGCTCTTTTTTAATAGATAAATGATCTCTCGGGAGGGAACATAAAAATGAAAGAAATATGGAACTATTTTCAGGTAGTTATTGCAACGTTGGGTGGTTGGTTTGGGTGGGCTCTTGGTGGCTATGATGGATTCTTATATGCCCTTATTGTTTTTGTAATCATTGATTACATTACTGGTCTTATGAGTGCGGTTATTGAAAAACACCTTTCTAGTGAAATTGGAGCAAAAGGCATCTTTAAGAAAGTACTGATTTTCTTCCTAGTAGGAGTTGCCCATATTATTGATAGCAAGATTATCGGTGACGGTAGTGCAATACGCACAGCTGTCATCTTTTTTTATCTTTCAAATGAAGGGATAAGTATTGTCGAAAATGCTTCACGGATTGGACTGTCTATTCCTGAAAAGCTTAAAGATATTTTAGCTCAGCTAAGGGATAAGAAGGAGAATGGTTAGGATGAAACTAAACACAAGGTTTATGACAAGAAATGACTGTTTCACAGCGGGAAAGAAAATCATTCCAAGAGGAATTATGGTCCACTCCACTGCAACACCAGGAGTCATGGCAGCAGATTGGTTTAGCCGGTGGAATAAATCCTACAAAGCTGGTGAAACAAGCAGGCAGGTCGCTGTTCATGCTTTTGTTGATGATCAAGGGGTGTGGCAGTACTTGCCTTGGAATCACCGAGGGTGGCATTGCGGAGGAACAGGGAACAATACGCACATTGGCTTTGAAATTTGTGAGCCGAGTGGTTTTTCTTACGGGAAAGGATCTACGATGGTTGGCTACAATGTTTCAAAGAATGAGGCCTATTTTAGAAAGGCTTGGCAAAATGCCGTGGAGCTTTGTGTGATGCTTTGCCAACAATATGATTTAACAGAGAAAGATATTATTTGTCATTCAGAAGGAGCTGAAAAAGGAATTGCAAGTAATCATGGGGACGTCATGCATTGGTTCCCGAAGCACGGAGAAAATATGGATTCCTTTCGGGCAGCAGTGAGGGCAGCTTTAAATAAATCACCGGATTTACCTACAGGGATTCAGGTAGGGGATTTGGTAGAGGTAAAAGCATCAGCCAATTCCTATTATCCCGGTGGGGCAACCATTCCTACTTGGGTAAAAACTGATTCATATCATGAAGTGTCACAGGTTGTTTCAAATGGGAAGCCTGTTGTAAAAGGGGGTAAGACCTGTGTACTCCTTGGCAAGAAAGTGAATAAAAAGACTGGGGTAAAATCTGCGGGTATTATGAGTTGGATTGATAAGGATGCCCTTATAATCATCAAAGGCTTTGCTCAAGGAGTGGCAAAACCAAGTGGAGCGCAGAAATACTATCGGGTACAGGTAGGAGCTTTTGCTGATCAAGATAATGCTGAGGCACTTTTGAAAAAAGTAAAATCAGCTGGATTTCCTGATGCTTTTATTAGATATCAATGAAAATAATTTTGCTATTTTGGACTGGTATGTACGGACATATCGGTCCTTTTTTAATGGAATTTATCTAATTATTCTCTTGCTATATACCCCAGTTTGAGTGATATATACTGTAACCCAAATAGCTGAAAACCTTTTAACCATGCGGGTTTCAGCAATGTTTTTTTAAAACTAGGCTGATTGAATGGTTAAATGACTATTACCTTAATAATCAGGTAGAACGAAGGAAGGAGGAAGTCAAATGGGAGAAACCTTGTTTGGCCAAACATTGACAGACAATGGAGAATTAAGTGAGTTTACATCAAATTACCTACTAACAAAGCAAGGAACTGAAGTGCAGTTAAAACCTTTGAAGGTAGCAGCTTATGTGAGAGTTAGTACCCTCTCGGATGAACAGGAAGATTCATTGGAGAATCAAACTAGCTACTATGCTAGACATATTCGTTCAAACCCAAATTATAGAATGGTAGGAATTTATACGGATCACGGAAAAAGTGGGACATTAACTTCAAGCCGCTCTGGATTTAACCGATTAATTCGACATGCACTGGAAGGAAAAATAGACTTGATTCTTTGCAAAAGTGTTTCCCGCTTTGCGAGAAATGTTCTGGATACGTTGGAGACAGTTCGAATGTTGAAGGAGAATGGGGTCAGATTAATCTTCGAAAAAGAAGATCTTGATACCGAGAACATGCAAAGCGAGTTTATATTAACGATGATGGCGGCAGTGGCTCAAGAAGAAAGTCGCAGTATTTCCGAAAATATCAAATGGGCTAATGTCAAACGGCTGGAAAGAGGGCAGCCAAAGTTTCATCGTGTACTTGGGTATGGTCAAGATAAATATAAAAATTGGATAGTTAATCAAGAAGAAGCAGGTATTGTGAAAGAGGCATTTGAACTATGTGTTGAAGGGTACACACCACCAGAGATTGCTAGAATCTTTATAAGAAAAGGCTATAAAACTATTAAAGGCAAGAATGAGTGGTCTGGAACAGCGATAAGGGAAATGCTGAAAAATATTAATTATGTTGGCGATGTTCTGGGGCAGAAAACTTATAGTAAGGATCACATAAGCCACGCATCTATAAAAAACAAGGGCGAGAAAAATTTATACCTAATCAGTGATCATCACGAACCAATTGTGGATAGGGAAACTTTTAAAAGAGCTCAAGAAAAACTGAAGCAAAGAGCTAAGCCAAGTAAGGAAGGGAAAAGGAATAGATACCCCTTATCTAGCAGAATTGTATGTGGAAAATGTGGTGGAAACTTGCAAAGGTTCATATGTAGAGGGGTAGTTACGTGGAGATGTGGAAAAAGAACTAAGAGCCATGAGCTTTGCGCGATGGAAGGCATTAAAGAGGAATATGTTCATTCAGCAATGTTAGCGGCATTAAAAGCAAAGTATGAGCCAACGGAACAAGATGAGGAACCAAGAAAAACTATCCTTAAAATGATGAAGGATATAAATAACATCGAAATAAAAGGTGATGCCGAATATAACCAACTTCGCATTAAACTGGAAAAAACCCTTTATGAAGAGAGTAATGCACTCCTTGAAGGGAAAGATGAGAAAATTGAGTACTTAAGATCTATGAGGATTGCAACAGAGCTAGAAATAAAGGAAAAAGAGGAGTGGTGGAATCTTATTGAAGCCGATACGGAATTAAGAAAAAACGTACTTGAAAAACTAAGAAACATGTCTTTTACAAGTATATCCTTTGATAGCTTAATGGAAGAATTAAATGAAATCGAATGTATGAGAGCATGGGTGATACGTGTGAAGGCACTATCACCTTTTCTATTTTCTTTCACATTTGTGACCGGGGAGAATATAGAAGTGGAATTTTAAAGGAGTGGAACAAAATTGAGTGAAATACGTTCACCTAAAGTTAGGGTTATACCTGCAAAAGTTAGGACAGGACGAAATGAACCCAATGCAGGCGGTGTAAAAAAGCGGGTAGCCGCATATGCAAGGATTTCTACAAATGACCCATCCCAAGCGGGAAGTTACGAGCTCCAGGTTGCTCACTATACGGAATTTATTCAAAGCAATCCAAACTGGGAGTTGGTAAAAGTATACTGTGATGAAGGGATATCCGGAACTTCAACAAAGAAGCGGCTAGGATTTCAAAGTTTGATAAACGATTGTATTGAAGGGAAAATTGATTATATTTTGACTAAAAGCATTTCTAGATTTGCAAGAAACACTCTGGACTGTTTGAAATATATCCGTGAGCTCAAGGGTCTAGGGATTGGAATTTTTTTCGAGAACATTAACACTGATACGGCACAAAAGGCGAAAACACGCGATTTTATGCGATTTTGATTTTGGTTTGGTGTTTGTTTGGTGTTTAAAGATAGTAAACAAAACTGAATAATATCATACAAAGCAGATCTTTCCACACTTTCTGTTAGCTCTTTGGAAGTGTCCTTATTTCCTTCTATTAGTATAGGTTGTTTTTGTGAAAACAACTAATTATTAAAATGTCCACAATAAAATGAAGAGGGTAGGTTGGTTCAACAATCGAACGAGATTTAGAAGTAATTCTATATTACGAAGTAGCCTAAATACTACGCAAAATCAGTTTGATATAAGTATGGAAAATAGTAACAAAAATTATTTAACTTCTGGTATGATTTAAGTATGAGGACGAGGAGGAGCAAAATGAAAAATATAATTAGTATTTTTATTGCTTGTATTATTATTACATTAGTAGGGTGTTCTGGAGACTCAAATGGACATGAAGGTGAAGCAAAAACACCATCAGGTTCAAGCATACAAAAAGGTAGAGATTACCAAGAGGTTATTAATGATTTTAAGGGAAAAGGATTCGAGAACATTAAAACAGAAAAGCTAGAAGATTTAATAACAGGTTGGTTGACAAAAGATGGCGAAGTTGAATCTGTTTCGGTTGATGGAGATAAAGATTATTCGCCAGATGTATGGTACTCTAACGACGTAGAAGTAGTCATTACATATCACACATTTTCAGAAGAAGAGAAAAGTGACACCGAACCTGCCAATGAAAACAGTTCTGAGACAGATGCCCAATCAACCAATGATACATCTGCCGAAAGCGCTCAGGAAATATTAACAGTAGAAAATAATGAAGATTTTGCAGCTGTCTTGGCTGTGAAGAATGAAGCTGACCAAATCATCGATGAATTTGCAAAAAAATATGCAGGTAGAACCATTGAATTTGATGGATATATCGCAAATATGATGCAACATGGGAATTATAAAACAAGATATAACATTTTAATTTTAGCTGGTGATTATGGTGAAACAACTTTTAGTGGACCTAATTTTCAGTTCGAGGATGTAAATATTGTTTCTGATTTAAATCTTATTGGTTCTAACATCCCAGATACTATTGGTATGGGACAAAATCTTCATATTACAGCTGTAGTGGAAGAATACAATGAAAATTCAGGGCTTTTCTTGCTTGAGCCAGTTTCTACTGAAATAAGATAAAGCTTATTGAAGAATGAAGGGTAGAATGGCTAATAATAGGTGTGTTTTTTGATTTAAAAACTCATTTCTTTAAACCAAACCCATACGATCCATAGATTTTACAATTATGGAGAATAGGAGAATAATATTATGGAAAGTTACAGTTTGCAACCAGATGAAGTGGTAATCAAGAAAGTCGATCAGGTTATACATAAAAAATCGATGTTTTCTTTAATAAGCGGAGAATTAATGCTTACCAATCTTTATTTAGTCTGGTATACAAAGAATTTGATTGGTAAGGCAAAAAACATACAGCAATATCCTTTACACTCTATTAAAGTGTTTAATGGTAAGGCTCAAGTGAAATCTGAAAAGAAAATTGGAGAGAATCCGAGATTAATAATTTTCTTTAAGAATGGTCAAGCAACATTTGAATTTATCAACAAGAGTGAAGATGAAGTAAAGAAAATGGCAAACAGCATCAATCATACTGTGACAGGAAGTACTGAAAATATTTACGAGTTAAGAAATAGTTCGATTCCGGGAGTTGGAAAAGCAGCTGAAGTTTTGAAAGGTACAGTCGACGTATTTATGGATGCTTTTGGTGTAAAACAGAATAAACAAAATGAAACTATAAACGAGAAGGTTGCTAAGAAGTGCAGTTCGTGTAGTGCACCTATTTCCGGAATAAAAGGACAGGTAGTTCACTGCGATTACTGTGATACGGATCAACAATTATAGAAGGGGAGGTCTTACAAGTCATGGGTATCATGCAAGCATTTACGGGGGCAATAGAGGGTACTTTCGCTGATCAATGGAAAGATATTATTACTGCCGGACCATTTGACGAACATACTGTGGTAAGTCCGGGCATTTTAAAGAAGACAAACAATGGCAGAGGATCCAATACAAGCAGCTCTGTTGCGGTGATTTCGAAAGGCTCAAAAATATTTGTACCAGAAAATACGGCAGCATTCATTTTTAATCAATCTGGAATTGAGGAAATTATTACAACACCTGGTGGATATGTATATGAAAATGGTGAAGAAAGTATCTTTAATGGAAACAGTTTCAAAGGTGCAATTGTTAACCAAGTTAAAGATAGAATTCGTTATGGCGGACAAACATCATCTCAAACCCAAATTGCGTTTGTTAATCTTCGAGAAATAAGAAATATCAAGTTTGGAACAAAGGGTCCGTTGGTATACAATGACTTATTTTATGGAACCGACCTTGAAATAGTAGCATATGGTACCTTTTCTCTAAAGATTAGCAATCCGGAAATTTTTATAAAAAATTATGTACCAGCTAACGTTACTTTTTATTCGTTTGATAATAAGGAAGCTAGAGCACAAATATTTTCTGAGTTTTTACAGTCATTTTCAGTTGCATTAAATTCATTGTCCACCATATACAGAATTTCTCAGTTACCGTCACAAGCAAATGAAATTGCTTCTAAAATTTCTACAGATTCTGTAAATGCCGGTACATGGAAAGAGCGTTTCGGATTTGAAATCGTTAAGGTTGGCATTCAAAATATCGAGTTTTCCTCTGAATCTCGTGAACTTGTCAAACAATATTCATCAAACAAGATGAATATTAAGGCTTATGACGATGTATCACAAAAAGCATCAAATATAAGCGCACAACAGAAAATTGCTCAAGGAATACAAAATCATGGCTTCGGTGATGGCGCAGGTACGATATTCGGAATGAATATGGCACAAAATCTAAGTCCACAAGCCGAAATTAAGAATGCAATGTCATTAGATGAACAAATTGAAATTGTAAAAAAGTTAAAAGAATTGCTGGATGCTGGAATTCTTTCTCAAGAAGAATTCGACCTCAAGAAGAAAGAAGTAATGATGTTGTAGATAAAAAATGGTTAATACAATTTATCAAGATAAAATAATTATACTAATTTGGAAATTCAAGTTTAGAACTGTCATGGACAATAAATTCAAACATAGATAGCAACAAACTTTTGGTAAACTTGGATTAATGAAGATTAGGAGGATAGCAAAATGAAAAAACTAACAATTATTACCTTTTGTCTGACTCTACTCATAACGCTATTTACTGGGTGTAGCTCCACACTCAAAACCACTGAAAAGCAAATGCCAGACTTAATTGGAGAATGGAAACAATCAAATAGTAAATCTGAAGACTCTTATCAAGCCGCTACAATAAGTGGCGATATGATTGAAATATACTGGGTAAGTGATAACGGCGACACAAAATCACTTTATTGGGCTGGCTCTTTTATCGCTCCGACAACTGCTGACGAACCTTTTACATGGGATTCAAAAAATGACCATAGCAAAACTGATAGTGCTATGCTTGCATCTTCGGATGATACTAAAACTATGACATACCAAAATGAAGTATTAAGTTATGAGGTTTCCGTTATGGGGACGACTACAAAGGTTAAACTCCAAAAAGAGCCAAGTGGATCTACAGAAGATACTCAAAACAAAGTACAAAAAGTTGAAAACACCACAGAGGATAAATCCGAAGAGAAGTATGCACCTCTAGATATTTTGAATCAACTTGCAACACTTTCTACCCAAACAGAAGAGCTTTATGTTACAGGTGATATAGTAATTGGCGAAAATGAAGAAGTTACACCTGGTATTTATGATTTAGAAATCACAGGAGGTTCTGGAAATATATTAGGTGACCGTTCTTCTGTTTCTTCGTTATTCATAAATTGGGTTGGAGGAGCAAAAGGAAATACTGGAGGATATCCTTCAAAAATACGAATGATACTTTTTGAAGGTGATACTCTTGAATTTAGCGATATTTCTAAAGTCAAATTTAATGCAGTACCTGAAAAGGTTGAACCTTCTAATGAGTTAGGTATAGGTGAGTTTATAGTTGGAAGAGATATCATGCCTGGAGATTATAAACTTTCAACTAATGTTAAATTAAATCCTGAATTTGATAATTTAGGATGGAGCATTACAATATATAACGATGAAAATGGTGAGAGCAGAGATCAAATGTATACTGCTACTAATGATGATGTAGTTGTCAGCTTAAAAGAAGGTGAGGTTATTTCAATTTCTTACGATAATACTGACCATGGTTCTTCTTCAGATGATGCAAAATTAATATTTGCAAAATTTTAATAAAAAATAATCGGTATTTTATTCGATTGAATATTTTCATATTTCTTATGTTCACGGTTGACTTTCTACGGTAAAATGGCGTGATTATGGTGGAAATGTGAAATGATGTACTTAATAAAGTGGCAAATGAGTTTAGAAATAAATTGTTAAATAAGAAGGTTTTCTTAGATAAAAAAATATATTTTTTCTTTGACATTAGTATCCACACTCTCTCTTTCGGGTTGTTTCTGTGGTGATGATTGTGCTTGCGCAGAACCTGAACCTGACACCGAAAGTAATGGATAAGAAAATCTGGTTCATATTAAACAAACGGAGTTTAGTTGAATTTATAGCTGTTATTTATTAAAGGTACTGTTGCTTCATAGTACAAATATACTATGCATTAAAAATTAATATTATTTACACGGGTGTGATTACATGGGAGGATTGGTGGCTTTGATGGCGAAGAACTCCGAAGGGGCGGTCAAATCTCTACAACTATCAATATGGCGACCGCGCCCCAACCACACGCGAAAAATCGCATAATTCGATAGGGGGGGTACCCTGAAAGTGCCAAAATAGAGCCACATAGCCTTGTAAACCTTGATATTAAAGGGTTTGCGGGTTATGTGGCTATTTTTGTTTCGTCTGATAGTATATGTTTTTGCTATTAAATTACCTGTTAAAACCTTGATTTAATGCCATTTTTGGCCCATAAAATGAGGTAATCGACTTGATGTTTTCGCAAAATTGAGTGATGTATGTAATAGTGAAAATGCAGGAGGTGTTTCAATGAAGGCATTATTTGGTCGAAAGTTTACTGATATCAAGGAATTGAGAGAAGCTACGGAGAATGCGAAGAAAAGAGGCGTAAGAGGTTCAGACTACACAGTCACCCGAGAGGTAGAATTAAGTGATCACGAGTTTAAGAAATTTTGCAGCGACTTTTTTAATGAACAACCTTGGATAGAAAGAACTGATGGCGGTAGCAATGCATCAGGTGAACTTCGCTGCATCCGAGTTAAGAATGTGGAAACTGGTGAGCGGGTTTTAGTAAACACAGAAGGATATGAATACCCACGGTACACTGCCATAGAAGAATAAAAGTCATTGAGATAGCGGGTCTTGGATTGGTTTATTTCAATGATCACATTGCAACCACACTTAATCAAAAGATATTAACAGAAAGTGTTTTACCGATAAATTTGCTAAAACTCAGCTACCATTTTTTGTGTTATGTTATAACTATAAGAATATAGGTGAGGTGGTAGTTTTGAAGATTACTATGGAGATGAGTAAAGGCGCTTATGAAATAGCCAAAAAAGTATATTCGGAACAACTAACAAGAAATGAAGGGAAAATTGAAATTAACAGAGCTACAGGCATGAGTGAAGGTTCTGCACAGGCTTTTATCACGATATTTCTTGCTATGATGAATGGTGAAGAATATAAAAGAGCTTTTAATAATGCCACAAACAAATTCTTGCTCGAAAGTATAATGCAAGATTATGGCCGGGATTCACTTGAAGTTGCTTTAAACGCAGCGCAAAAACACATAGACTACTATTCCACTTTGGGAAAAGGAAATTTAACAGGGTTTCAAAAGATTGTAAACGAAATGAGGAATAGCATTAGCTGAAGCAGGGATCATCTTTTGATGGTCTCTTTTTTCGTACACAAATGACTTGCTATTCTGTGGCTTCAGAGTGATATATGGTGTAACCAAAAAACGAAAGGATGATAAGGAATGGAATTCAAAATCACTTATGAAGTCAAAGGGCAACGGAGAAAGGAACTGGTACAGGCAATTAGTGAGTTCTTAAACACCATACCCAAATATAAAGGTGTCCCAACATGTGCTTATGAAATAGGAGACTTGGTGGTTGACCGGGAGGGAGCGGTTATACTAAATGACAGCATGACCCCGGCGGAAGTGGACAAAATGGTCACGGTGCTCGAAGAACAAGGTTTCATGCCCACAAATTACGGTGGAAATGCCTTTGACGGCATCGAAGTAGCCATGCCAAGGGACATGTTTACAGAGAAGGCCATCGAAAATTTGCACAAGATTGTAAACGCCAAAGGAGAACTCATCAGCAAGGCCATCGGCACCATGGATTTGAGAATCATCGAAAACGATGTGAAAGTAAAGCTTCCATGGTTCCCCAAAACAGAGAACAGTGATGAGGTGAACCATTACACACATTTTATCGAAGCCTTATGCAAAATGGCAATTGAGCGAAACAGAGTTGCATCCACACCGAGGAAAAGCGAGAATGAGAAATACGACTTCAGATGTTTTCTTTTAAGGCTAGGGTTTATCGGGGATGAGTACAAGGCACTTCGAAAGTTCTTGCTTCGCAACTTAACCGGCAATGCGGCCTTTAAACACGGGAGACCTAAAAAGGATGAAAACTAAAAAGAAGCGGGTAGGAGTGTGGACATTAACGTCTTCTCCTACCCGCTATTTCAATTATGCTAATTGAAGTAGTTTGATAGATTCTGGGATAATCAGCTTGGCATCTAGTCGCTCAAATGCTGCAAAGCCAATCTGACCTTCTAGAATGTACTTCTCGTTTAAAGCCTTCACCGCAAGTGGCTGGCGCTCAATAATCCAATAGTAGCTGAAGTCACCGAAGGCAATGGCTTTCTCTCCGCTTTCGATGCCCGGCATATAAGGTGAATAGACGACCGGTTTTCCTAGAATGGTGTTATCTGCATGATTCCACAAGTAGTTTCCGTTTGTGTCTTTCAGCGTTCGTAGGAAAAGAGCTGTTTCATCATTCATAACCCATACCCCATTTTTACGGTAATGCTTATCAAGTGAGAAGTACAACTTGATCACTTCATCATAGGTGATGGCATCGCTTCCTGCCGCAGTTACGCCGACTGGTGCCCCTTCTGTGGTGTGCAAAATGCCAGTAGGGGCATCCATGCCATCCCCATAAATAAAGGCGTTTTCTTCCTCTCTACCAAACCTACGGGCAAATTCATTTTTCAAATAGTTCTCTAAATCAAACTTGTTGTCGCTGACAAAGGATTGCTTCAACCTTGTCAAACTTGCTAGTTTATAAGATTCTAATGCGAATTGTGTAACGGTATCGGCGCTTTCTGGGATAGCAATGTTTTCACCAACCCAAGCAGCCGTACCGGTAGAAGTAACCGCATGAATCTTCCCTTCTGTAGATGTGGTCTTAACCACAGTGGCGATTCTTCTAAATAGATTTTCCTTTTCAAGAGCAGTTGTGTAGCTGTCGATGAATTCATCTGGGGCAGGATAGCTCCCAGTGCTATCAGCCATGTCCCTTACAGTCGGATAGGCTTCTTGACCTCTCATTGTGTTCCAGAATGCTTTGTTATAAGTAGTTTGAATTGTCATTGTGTTTTCCTCCTAATTTTTATGATTTTTAACCCAGTTACGGGAGATGCAATAATAAATGACTTCATTCAGTGTTTGAAAATAATAGCCGGAGCCTTGGTATTGGATGCACCAGTGGGCTTTAGCATCTGATCGTTTATCTCTCATCACCACAACGGGATGCGAGTCGCCAAGTGGGATGACGTGAAACACTTCAAAATTTTCTAAGTCTAGATTTTTCCGTAGACGTTTTGGTAGTTTATCGACTTCTTCCATGGTCTTCACCTCCGATACTAAAAATTTGGTGACAGTAGTGACAGTACGGTGACAGTTGTTTTCGCTTATTGTCACCACATTAAAGCCTTATACACCATGGGTTTCAGAGCTTTTGGTGACAGTAGTGACAGTAATTTGAAGTTCATCTTCACACTTATATATTTATCTTTTATATCTATCTATTTTGTTTTGTCGGCTTAGAAGTTAGAAAAGCTGTCACTACTGTCACTAAACCTATTCAAACCCTTGGTAGCTGTGGGTTTATCGAGGTGACAGTTAGTTTTTTTACTGTCACCTAACTGTCACTACTGTCACTAATTTCATGAGAGAAGAGGCAACTCATCGTAGCCATAGGCTCTTTGGTACTGATTCTTAGCTTCATCCGTTAAGGTGTATCTTTGATAAAAAGTGCCACCTTTGCCACGCCTTACGGTCATTTCCGAGAATGTGGTTTCTAGATAATTGGCCAGTTCTGTGCGAAACTCTTTAGCTGTCTTAGAATAGCCATGATTGTTATCCAAGCACCAAGCTTTGTACACATCATAGACTTTACCCGTTGTGCAGCTATCCCGGATTTTTCCAAGCGGTCTTTCTTCCATACACTCTTTAAAGAAGGAGATCACTGTATTGTTTTCTTTCATATAAGCGACTCTTGCATTTGTTACACACTGTGGTTCTGAGAAGGAATATCCATTGGCGATCACTTGTTTTAGTGCAAGAATGGCTTTGTAGACAATGCCATCCCGTTCAGCGTAGAGTTTATCCAATAGCTGTTTGTCTTGCTTATCCCGTGGAATGACATTATTACAATCCACTTGCATAATCCGGTTATAGACCCATTCACCATCGTCTCCACCAAACTTGGGCAGCCGGTTCATACAGAACCATAAAAGTCCGTTGTAGGTAAATTCAAATCCGTTTTGTCCTTTGAATTCTGCGAACAGGCTGTCACCACCGGTGCATTTCTTAAAGGTTTTGAGTTCATAAATAGACATGAAACTCATATCGGAGCTACCGGCTAAACGCTTGTTGTAAATGTTGCCTGTCCCAAATCTGGACTCTATTTCCTTTAAGTCAATGCCGATATAGTTGCCTTTACCAAGAAGACTTTCTGTCAGACTCTTTAGCTGTGACTTCCCGGTATCTCCTTTGCCGACCATGAATAGGGATTTTTTCATTCGCCAACCTTTTACATTGGATAAGCAGACTCCAATAAACTCTAGCAACAGGTTTTCTACTGCCTTGTCTCCATTGGTCAGTGTATGCATGAACTTATTAAAGACCGGTGTGGGTTTAGGTACCCCCAGCCAATTACAAGGAATCTGAATGGTGCTTTTGATATCCGGACTATGGGGCATGAGAGTCATATTAGATACCCGCAAGATTCCATTTTGAAAGTTAATGATATCCTCATCGGCATTCAGCTCCTCGTTGGTGGTAAAGGCCAAATCTGTGGTAATTTGTCCAAAAACTTCATTGACATCTCGCATCTGCAGGATATTTTCATCAAAGGCAGTGATGTAACTTTTGATGATGCCTTTTAGCATTTCATCCGCATAAAGTCGATAACATCCATCTTCGTAGACATATCGTAAAACGCCGCCTTTAGCACTATCACGAACGAAGATGTAATGAAGGTTCTCCCGGATGTAACTTGCCAGCAAGGGACAGTTAACCCTCATGCGTTTGGAACGCTCATCGTAATAGATGTAGGAGAGCCTGTCCTTACTGCCTGTATAGAATTTGCCATGACAACCTTCGATGGCTTTTTCTATGGTAGATGTGCGGTAATCATCACGCTCCCACTTCTCCCGATATAGCTTCGATTGTCTAAAGAGGCTGTCCATCTGTTCCATATCCCCGCCGGTGTAGAAGGCTAGGATATTACAAAGTGCTTGGTCGGCTTCTGAAGGGCTGCCATATTCGGTGATGTCACCTTTGTCAAAGAGGGCCATAAATTTATCGCCATTCTTAGCTTTTCTAGCGGTAACGATGATATCAAAGTCATCATTAACAAAAGCACTTTCAATCTCAGAGTCTATGAAACTATCTTTTTTCATGTATCCGTTCAAGAAGTTAATCACTTCATTGGTTCTATCCATTACAGGATGATTACTTATCGCATTACCGGTAAAAGTAAGGTAGCGATTGGTCAGTCCGCCGATGTAGATTTCCATCTGGTTGTGTGGGTTCTTGGAGTAATATTCGCTGGACAATTTTCCATTTGATGAAGGAATCTTTTCTACATCCACCTTGAATAGATGGTGAATGCCCTTACCGCTAGGGGAAACCTCCTCATAGGTGTTCATCAGTGCTCTGACTTCTTGAGCCAACTCACTGTCTACATCCACATGATCCAAATCAATGCCCCCGATGCCATGGGGTAGAACAAGACCAATACCATCAAATGCATGAGCTTTCATGGCTTCTGTGGCTTCCTCGAAGGTTGTCCACTGGGATTTATATTTCTTACTGGTACCGGTTTTGTAGCCTTTGGTGTTGTATAAGACTTTGGTACGGCGGCCCTTTTGCATTTCATAACGCCAACATACCCAAATCTTCTGTTGTTTTAATTCTTCCATGGCCGCCGCCCCCTTTCTGTTTAGTCTTCATCAAAAAGTTCATCAGCACATTTTTTGCAAAGAAACCCTGCATAGATGGAATCGTTGTCGATGCTGTCATGCATGGATTTAATCAATCCATTTACATCAACTGTGGCAACATGATCGCAGTTCTTACATTCGATTTTGATATCCATAAATATCATCTCCTTCCGGTTTTTCTGAGCCATCAAGTTGGCTAAGTTGTTCGCATAACTTTTCATAATTGATGTATGCCTTCTTGCCCACGAAGATAGCGGGAAGCTTGCCTGCTTTCAGCAGAAGCCTTAAGGCGTGTTCAGGGAGGATGCCTGTTTTAGCGGTTTCCCTTACGGTCAGCATGGTTGGTTTCTTGTTTTCCGACACGGGCTTTCTCCTCCTTGAGTTTTTTCTCTGCCTTTTTCAGCCAGTAATTCTGGTTGTGTTTCTTCACCTTATCAGCGTTATTGCGGCGCCACTCTCGAAAGTATTTCAATCGTTCTTCCCTCGCAGCGGCCTCAAGTGTGTTTTTATCCATGAAACATACCTCCTTCTATAAATTCTGTTTCGCTTTACTTTCGCTTGAAGTATTGCGTTTCATCTGATATTCTTATGGTAATTCAGATAAAACAAAATAACAAGCATAAGAGAACTAGAATATTAAAGTTCAAGTGAAACAGAAAAATAGAGGTGATCTTAGTGGGAAATCAATTCAAAGGGTTCGATAATATTTTTGCCTTAACTTTACGAAACATGATGGAAGAACATCCTCACACCGGGGAGAAAACAACACAAAAGGCACTGGCCAAAGCCATTGGTATCCGACCACAGACCGTTAGTTTGTATATGGATGGCTCCACTCAGCCTACTGCAGAAAACCTTTATAAGATTGCGAAATATTTTGATGTGTCTGTGGACTATCTACTGACAGGGGTTAGTTCTGAGAATAAAGAGGTGCATAAAGTCCTTGGTTTATCAGAGGTAGCGGTCAACCTTATTAAGAGAGCACATGATACAGACAAATTCGGATCTTGTTCAGAAGTTGTACCGTTGTTGGATGAGCTTTTATCAGATGTGGACTTTTATCGCTTTCTGGAAGACTTATCTTACAAAATGGAGAAGTTGAAAAAGCTCGCCCAGATGTCATCAGACGAGAAGGAAAAAATGATGCCCGGTCTAAATGTTGAAGGCTATTGGGCATGGGATTTGAACGCCTATGTACAGGAAATCATTAAGAAGGAACTAGAAAAACGAGGTATTTCACTGCGTGAAGACTAGAGAAAATAACCGCACATTTTGGTGTTTATATACTTGCTTTATAACACCGTTAGAGTGATAGATACCATAAGAGAAATGAATTCTCTCTAGGAAGGAGGAAATGAAATGCCAAGTATCAAAAAGCGGGGAGATACCTATAGAATCATGGTTTCTCTTGGCTACAATATGGAAGGCAAGCAAATCAGAAAGACTACGACATTTACACCACCGCCCAATGTCACGGAGAAAAAAGCGGAAAAACTAGCTACAGCCTTTGCTTATGAATTTGAGAAGAAATGCATGGGAATGACAAACTTCAATGAGAACATGCGGTTTTCCGAGCTATGCGAATGGTACTTTGAACAGATCGCACCACACAAATTAAAGGAAAGAACACTGTATACCAATAAGGAATTGATGAAGAGTTATGTCCTGCCATACATTGGACATTTGAAACTCAAGGACATTACCACCGCACGAATTGATGAAATGCTGAACCATCTCCACAAGCGAGGGAAAATCAGCAGGTTCTATATCATGAAAGAACCATCATTGCTTGGTGATGGGACAAGAAGGCCCACTGCAAGAAAGGCTGGTCTTTCCCTAGGTACCATTAAAACAGCAGCAAGAGGCGGTCGGGTGTCCAAGGCAACCGCCGAGAAGATTGCAGTGGCATTTGGCAAAAAGCTGAATGATCTGTTTGTCGAAGAAGAAAGACCCGAAAAGGACAGAGGGATAGATAGCACTTCTATTGCCAGAGTCAGAACCGCAACATCATCCATTTTTAGCACCGCACTTAAGAAAGATATTATATGGAAGAACCCAGTAGTACATGCGACTTCACCAAGGGGGACAGAAAAAGAAAAACTGTTTCTTGATGATAAACAATGCAAGCAGCTTCTAAAATATTTAGAAGAGGTACCCAACAATAATGCGAGAGTGGCACTGACCACACTGATGTACACAGGCATGCGGTCGGGGGAACTTTGTGGGCTTCACTGGAAAGATGTTGATTTGGAAAGGGGAACCCTTCATGTACGCTATACCCTTTACCGAGCAGATGGGCAGTACAAGTTGTCAACGCCAAAGACCAAATCAAGTTTAAGGATGATTGCGATACCCGCTGAACTCATTACCATTTTAGAAGAGCATAAAAAGTGGCAAGAAGAATACAAAGAGTCGCTAGGGTCAAAATGGATTGAACGAGGAGCGGTGGTAACCGGCATGGAAGGAGAATACATCAGTGGGGTTTATCTAAATGCCACGCTGAAGAAACTACTGAAGAAGCATGACTTGCCAGACTTACACGTTCACGACTTGAGGCATGCGAATGCTTCACTACTCATCAATGCTGGAGTACCGGTCAAGTTCATCTCAGAGCATCTAGGGCATTCCAACACAAAGACCACAGAGGATATTTACGCCCATGTCTACAATGCAACAGCCGAAAAGGTAGCCAGTGCTATCAGTCAAGCCTTGGATGATGTGATGTAGAAATGAAGATTAGTAGAATTAAGGATAATGGAGATATAAACGGGAGGATACTAATGAAAATATTAAGTTTAAATATTAATAACTTTGGTGGCTTAAAATCTAAAGAACAATACAAGAAGGAAAATAAATATTCAGAATGGGGTACACTTGATAAAACTAGTGAAGCTACTGAAATACTTGCATATATACAACAAGAGAAGCCAGTTATTGTAATACTACATGAATTTGAATTAAACACAGAAATTACAGAAAAGTTTATTGGTTGTATGAAAGAAGTTGATTATGAGATAGTCCCTTATGAAAAAAATAATTTTAAGAATCCGTCCATAACTATTATGTTTGTAAAGAAAGAACTGTTATACACAAAACTTGTAAATCCACATAATTCAAAAAGTAACAAAACTCTTAGAGCTAGTGTTATAAAAGTAGCAGATTGTATCGTTTACGGTGTTCATGTTCCACCAACTTATGATAATAACTTTTGGGAGGAATTAATTGACTTCTATAAAGAAAAGCAAGGACAAAAACTTGTTATTATTGGGGATTATAATGTATACGATTTGGGGACAGAACAAAAGAAAAAGTATTTACAACTATTGGCATTAAATGCTAAAGATGCTTGGTTGGAAAAAGGCTACCCAAACTCAACGATGACACATATTAAAGGAAGACGCCTTGATTATGCAATTATGTCCCCATCATTGTACGAATGTTTAAATAGTATACGTATAGATTCATATTTATTAAACAATGACAAGACAGATCATGCGGCTTTGATTATAGAAATTTAGATATTTAAATATTTTGATTAGTGTGCTCCAAGCGGGTACACTACGCAAAATCGAGTGTGCTGTAAGGCTAAAAAATCCCTTGCAGCACATTTTTTATAGAAAAGTGTACTTTAAGAGAAATAGTTGGTGTTTATCCGGTGTTTTAATTTGCAATAAAGACCAAAACGAAAATGTACGATACACAATCAACTTTCAACAAACCCCGATTTTATGCGGGTTTCAGGCACGTTCTTAAACACTACGAAACTACTTTTTACGGTTCGAGAAAGAGAATATCGACACACTGGATTCAAAGTCAGAGCTTTTCTTAACCATCTTATCGTCGATGGCACAGGAAGAAAGCCGTAGCGTAAGTGAAAACACAAAATGGGGAGTACAGAAGAGATTTCAACAAGGAATAGTTCATATGCCAACCACGTTTTTCCTAGGTTATGACACAACTGAGGATGGAGAAATAGTCATCATCGAAGAACAGGCAAAGGTGGTTAGGAGAATTTTCCGAGAGTTTTTAGAAGGAAAAGGTTGTCCAAGCATTGCTAGAGATTTAATGAGAGATGGGTTAAAGACAGGGAAGGGAAATAAAACGTGGACGGGAGATTCGGTCTACAAAATCTTGAGACAAGAGAAGTACCAAGGACATTGCTTAGCACAGAAGACCGTCACGCTCGATTTTTTATCGCATAAAAGGGTACGCAACACAGATATTCAACCGCAATATTTCGTTAAGAACACCCACCCAGCCATTATCAGCGAGGAAACATTCGAAGCAGCTCAGCAAGAAATGAAAAGGCGAAGTTTGATGATGCGGGACCCAGATAAAAAGTATCGGCAACACTATAGTGGAGTTAGCCCATTTTCCAACGAATTCTTTTGCGGGGAATGTGGAAGGCCGGTCATACGAAGAAGGATGACCTCAAGCAGGAAAGGGAAGAAGTATTACATTTCTGGTTGGCAATGCAGAGTGAGCGCAGGAAGAGATCCAGACTACAAGGGCTGTAAAACAAGCTATGTCCAAGAAACGGATTTAGAAAATGCCTTCATGAAAATAATGAGGGAATTGAAAGAAAACCTTGATGAAGTAAAGCAAGAAGCGGAACAAGCCATTAAAAAGGCATCCCTCTTGCCGTCGGAACAGCAACGATTGGAAGAGTTGAATACACAAATTGAGGCAATTGCTGACCGCATAAGTGATTTGGCTGCAAAGGAGTCTACGACAAACGACGCCATCTACGACGCAACATTGAGGCACTTGATTTACGAACAAGAGATTCTTCAACAGGAGCGGGACAGCCTGGAGGACAACATGCAAGAACAACTTTATTTAGAAAAGCAATTCCAATCCTTCCTAGACTCATTAGAAGAAACTGAGAAACTAGAGGATTTTGATGTGAAGCTTTTCAAAAATACAGTTGAGCGAGGCATTATCTACAAAGAGCGGATGGTTGAATTTCAATTTAAATGCGGAGTGAAACGGACCATTTTTGCAAGTGAACGAAAGGTACCAAAAAAGAAATAAGCTTAATATAAACGAATAAACATAAACCTCTTTCCACCCGGAAAAAGAACTTGAAAGTTCTCGGGATGTGAGTGATAGATGGACACGAACCATTATCACTTATAGGAAAGAGGTTTTTATTATGAATGAATTTCAAAAAGGTATGTGGGTCCGTACCTTATGGGATCCAGTCAAGGAAAGAGAGGAAAGCCCACTCCTTGGAGACAAGCAAGTTAAAGTCGCAGCTTATTGTCGAGTGAGTACCGACTTTGAGAATCAGATTCGCTCACTGGAGAATCAGGTACATCACTATACTCACTTAATTAGAAGTAAACCAAATTGGAAGTTTGTAGGTGTGTATTTTGATAGTGGCACAAGCGGTAGTAATGCTAAAAAGCAACGAGGACTACAGCGATTGCTACGCCATTGCGACGAAGGTAGAGTCGATTACATTCTAACAAAAGATGTATCTCGCCTAACGAGAAATGCAGAACATTTGATGGAAATAGTAGAGGATCTAAAAGCTAAAAATGTGGGGATCTACTTTGAAAAGGAACAAATTGATACATCAATTACGTTTAATCAATTTTTACTCACCACCTATGCAGCCCTTGCTCAAGAAGAAATCGAGAACCTATCTACCTCTACAAAATGGGGATACGAGAAAAAGTTTCAAAAAGGTGAAGCTAAATTCTCTAGGCTATATGGCTATAACCTAGTTCGAGGGGAGTCAGGAAATACACTTGAGATTAATGAGCAAGAAGCGGCGGTTGTTCGTAACATTTTTGATTGGTTTCTACAAGGGTGGTCGAGGGCTGAAATTACAAGAGAATTATACAGACAAGGGATTAAAACAGCTAACGGAAAAGATAGATGGTTGGCTTCCAATATCAAAAAAATGCTAATGACTTACACATACACGGGAAATATGATGGCAAGAACTGCGACCAGAGATCTTTTCACTCACAAAATGACTTATCACGATCGTGAGGAGATTGAGATAGAAAACACCCACCCTCCAATCATCAGTCGGGAAGTTTTTGATGAAGTGCAGAGGCGTATAGAAAGCAACAAAAGAAATACAGGAATACCAACGAAGAGAAATCGACCGGCATTCTCCCAAAAGCTCATTTGCCATGCTTGTGGATATCGATATAAATTTTTCCCTAGTCCTAGAATTGACTACTGGAAGTGTGCTTCGAGTAATGCCAAAACATGCGATGCTCCAAACATAAATGAAGAGCAATTAAAACATATGGCATTACAAGCGATGAGCATAAAATATGAATTGAATCAATCGGATAGTCTTGCCCAGTTGCAGAAAGAACTTAAAGCGACCAATCAGCAGGACCATTTTGAATTTCATCGGTTGAAATGGTTAACGGAATTGGAGATAGCAAAGGAAAGTAATGAGGATCCAGAAAAGATAAATGCCTTAGAAAAAGAATATCAAGCGTTTGAAAAACAGGTTGCTCAAATAGAAGATGACCGTCCTTTTCGTCTGAAGACATTGGAATGGCTAGACAAACTACAGTCTATGGAAGAGTTCCATCAAAACGTAACGACGGAATACTTACGTGCATGGATTCATCAAATCACGATAGAAAATGAAAAAAACTATCAAGTTGAATGGTTTGATGGGACAAGCTTGATGGTTGGTCAATTATCTGAAAGCAAATCCATTCATTCAACCCAGAAAAATAAACCAAAGAAAAAAGTTAGCCCCAAGAAGGAGGTGAATCATGAACTGACCCTTCTCGATGAACATGGGGCTTTAAAAGAGAAGAGGGAAAAAGAAGTGAATACTATGGTTGAGCGAGAAGTACAAAAGATAGAACCAGGTGAGGGGAAGGCCATTCTTGAAACGATTGAGAATGCACGGATAGGAAATGAAAAGCCTGATCATTTGCAAAAAAGTAAAAAAACACTCAAGACAGCTGCTTACTGTAGGGTTTCAACCGATCGCTTAGAACAGAAAACAAGCATGAAAACTCAGGTAGCATATTATACGTATCTCATTCTGAAAGACCCATCCTATGAATTTGCGGGTATCTACGCAGATGAAGGAATCACAGGGCGTTCCTTGGAAAAGCGAGATCAATTAAACCAACTCTTGAAGGATTGTGAACGAGGACTTGTTAACGTCATCATCACAAAGTCCATTTCTCGCTTTAGCCGGAATGCATTAGATACCCTTTCCATTGCACGACACCTGAAACAACTCCCAACCCCTGTTTATATTTATTTTGAGAAGGAGAACATCTGGACGTCAGACCCCCAATCAGAGTTGATGATGTCCATCTACGGTGCCATCGCCCAAGAAGAAGTCATGAATGTTGGGAGGAGCATTGCTTGGGGACATCGGAGTCAGGCCAAACGAGGAATTATCCGGTGGAAAAAGGCTACGTATGGATATTGGGTGGACGATGAATATCGGTGGCATATCCAGCCAGAGCAAGCCAAAATCATCAAACGTATTTTTAGGGAAGTGTTGAGAGGGAAAACCGTTAATAAAATATGTGAAGACTTAGCCGGTGATGGGATTAAAACAGCGACAGGAAAAGACTATTGGAATCCTAAATCAGTGATGGCAATGTTAACAAATGAAGTATATAAAGGCGATTATTTATTTCAAAAACATGTGACAGTCGATACACTACAATCCAAGGTCATCCGTAATCAGGGGGAGGAACCACAGTATTATATTGAAAATCATCATGAGCCGATCATTAAGCCAAAGGACTGGGAACGGGTTCAGGATATTTTAGAAGAACGGAAAAAAGGATTTATCAAAGATGGACATCGGAAGTATGAAAAAGATGAAATGAAAAATGAAGCTTTTATTGAAAAACTGTATTGTGGTGAATGTGGATATTTGATGGGGCATAGACGGCATGTAGAGAGACGATGGAAAAAACCAATGGAAACGCACTTCTGGGTGTGCTGTCGCCATGATCAGAGATATAGAACTGAACGATGCGATACAAGGCGTATTCGCCAGGATTATTTAGAGTGGAACTTCATCCGCTTTTTAAACCAAATTCATGCGGACCCTAATTTTAAAAATGACGTCTTGCATTGGATTAATAGATTGGAATTAACAGAGGAAGAGAAGCAGGAAAAAATAGATTTGCAAGAAAGAGTGGAAAAACAAAACCAAGACTTGTATAAAGCTGTAGAAGAGGGTATTCATGAAAACGGCCAAAACACTCAGCTGGTGGATAAGCTGACAGAAGAACTGGTGGAGTTGCATGACCGACTGAAACACTTTAGTGAACGAGAAAGACGTGTGGAACATGAGAGAAAAATGTTTAAGGAAATCATGAAAAAGGTGAAAAAGCATGTGGAAGGAGCAAGCGAGGACTTTCCTGACGATTTGTTTCAAGAATTCATTAGTCGAGCAGAAGTGTGTAAAGATGGAAAGGTCACCTACCATCTCATATTTGAACTGGAACAAGAAATGCCGGAAACCTATGCTGATTATGTCAAGTTAAAAAGCCAGCAAAAGAAGCAGAAAACGAAGGAAAAACATGAGGCATTACTCAAAGGGCCTGAGGTGGAGGAGCTGTTAGTATTTTGCGAGGAGCCAAAGGATCTTAAAGAGATTGTACGTTTTATGAATGAGCGGATGGTCATTTCTGATTCGCACATCTTCCAAGTTATTTTGAGACCTTTAATGAAGCAAGGTAAGCTAGAAAGATTCAAAGCACCGGAAAAGGGTGGAACCAGAGAAGTGTTTCATTACCGGATAAAAAAACATAACTATTAATTAGGTACCCATTGAGTAGGCTAGTGGCCACTTGATGGGTTTATTTTTTTTGAATTAGTTAGTAAAAATAACTGGGAAATTTAACCGCAAGATGTGTTAAATGTTGTAGAATAATAGGAGTATTGGTCGATAAAACCTGCGAGAACATATATTTAATAGGTTTGCTAAAATTGGAAAATATAGGGAGGTGCATGTATATGGGTGAATTTTGGAGATCTCTATCTTGGGATTTAAGGGTATTAATAGTAGTAGCTGGAATTTTGTCGGTTCTAATTTTCTTTTCATTCTTAGACCCTGATAAAAACAGTTCCTTTGCATCTTCGCTAGTATTTTTGACTATCGGTGTTATCACAATAATGGTATCGTCAAAACCTACATTACAAGATTCTTCAACAACCTTTGCAGCAACCATTATAGGGTCTTTTGTTATTGTTTTAGTGATACTGCCGATAATACCAAATGTTGATTATTGGGCTGAGATACTTTCATTAAGTGGATTATTGGTAGCGGTTCTCATTTCGTTAACAAGGAATTTAATATATGTTTATCAAGAAAGACGCTATGATGTTTATGGTCAAAGGGATATAAGAAGAAGGATGTTAAAATGGGCAAACACAGATAGATTCGCTCATTTGACTGAACAGGAGGCAAATCAGATACGAGAATTTTTAGATCAACACAATATTGAATAAATTAAGTGGGGCATTACTAAATGATGTAATGCTCTTTTCTTTAGATGGGTTGTAATATCGTGGTTAAACGAGAATTTTTATAAAAATATTAGTTGGAGGGAATTATGGAGATTTACTTCGAAAACTGGATTAAAGAACAAGATGTATCAGAAGACGCAAAAATTTTATTTAATGAATCTATTATGTGTTATAGAGTCGGGGCATTTCGTGCAGCATATATTATGTCTTATCTAGGATTTTTCAAAACCATAAAAGATCGTTTATTAAGAAGTGAAATCCCGGAGTTGATGAAAGACGAAGAAGGGGTTTGGAACAATTTAGTTAATAGATTAAAAGATGATAGAAAGTGGGAGGAGGCTGTCATCCAAGCAATACAAATGAAAAAGAAAATCGATGAAAGCGAAGAAGTACAAAGTAAGGTATTTTTAATAACTAACGATATCATTGAAGAAATCCCATTTTGGAGAAGGAAAAGAAATGAGTGCGCACATGCCAAAGATACTATAATTGGTCATAGTCATGTAGAAATGTTTTGGCTATTTCTAAGATCTAACCTTTCAAAATTTATTGTAAATGGTGGGAAACAGGCTTTATTAGAGAAAATAAAAAAACACTTTGATCCTACTTATACTAAGCCTAATTCTGATTTCACATACCTTATAAAAGAAATTCCCTTAGTTGTCAAAAAAGATGAATTAAAAGAGTTACTTAAAGACATTTATAATGATTATGTGAATTTATCCCTTTTTGGTAGGAAAAAGCAAGAAACCGAATTTTGGAGAGCGATTGCTTACTCAGAAAACAGAGATATAGTAGAGTCATTTGTTGAATTTATTACATCTGATAAAGATGTATTTACTCAATTCGTTGAAACGTTTCCCGATAGACTTACCTTGTGTTTGGGTAAAGAGGAGTTAATCAGAGTATTCTGGAGAGAACTTCTTTTCAAAGATATAGGCAATTTTAATCATGTTTTTTGGGAATTAGCTATAACCTTACTAACAAGTGGTGTTATTCCAGAAGAGGAGAGACAGACATTTGTTAGAAAATTATCTAGGCAACTAAAAAATGGAGCTTATCCAGATGAAGATCAAGCAAGGGTATTACGGAAACATGATTTCTTTAAAATAATTAAAGATACCTTGTTTGAAAGTGGAGATTTAAATAAAGTATATACTGGCTATCAATTTGCCAATAGTAATGGCAAGAAAATTGTATACTACTTAGAAAATAATCCTTTGGATGCAAAAGTTGTAAGTGAGTTAAATATTTTATTTAAAAGTTATATGTTTGGGGATTTGTATAGTAGGATGGAAAGCTTTATGGAAAGGAGTCCGAGATTCATTTATGAGTTTAGGGCAATAGCTGAGGAGGAAGGCATGGAATTAGCTGAGTTCTTTAAGGAAAAAGGTGGATCAGATGAAGGAGAAACTAGTGAACAGTAGTCATAGTTAAAGTTTAAAAGTATGCTCATCACAATACGTGGTGGGCAATTTTTTTTGTTTTATAGCTATTTAATTAACTAAAGCAGAATGAGAGCTGAAACAAGAAAATCCTAAGAAATATCGCTCTATATAATAGAAGAAACTCGGATATTTTAATCTATATTTTGCGTATTTTTATCCATCCAGCCTCACGGCGTTTTTATCTCACAAACGCGTTCGCAACAACGATATCCAACCACAGTATTTTGTGAAGAATACTCACCCAGCGATTATTAGCGAAGAAACTTTTGAAGCAGTTCAACAAGAAATGAAAAGGCGAAGGCTGATGATGAAGGATCCCGATGAAAAATATCGCCAACATTTTAGTAGTGTCAGCCCATTTTCTAATCAGTTTTATTGTGGGGAATGTGGAAGACCAGCCATAAGAAGACGTATGACTTCATCGAGGAAAGGAGAGAAGTATTACATTTCTGCTTGGCAATGCCGAGTGACCGCAGGACGAGACCCAGACTACACGGAATGCAAAACGAGCTATGTTCATGAGACAGACCTTGAAAATGCATTTATGAAAATAATAAGAGAAATGAAGGAAAACCTCCATGAAGTAATAGAGGAAGCGCAACAGGCCATTGAAAAGGCATCCCTCTCGCCACCGGAACAACAGAGGCTAGAGGAGTTGAACACGAAAATTGAAGCCATTACCGATCGCATCAGTGGCTTGGCTGCCAAGGAATCGGCCACCAAGGATGCCATTTATGATGCTACATTAAGACACCTCATCTATGAACAGGAAATCCTCCAACAGGAGCGGGATAGCCTAGAGGAAAACATGCAAGAACAACTTTATTTAGAAAAGCAATTACAATCCTTTCTAGACTTATTAGAAGAGACTGAAGAACTAGAGGATTTTGATGTAACGCTTTTCAAAAACACAATCGAGCGGGGCATTATTTATAAGGAGCGAATAGTTGAATTTCAATTTAAATGTGGGGTGAAACGGACTCTCTGTGTAAGAGAACGTAAAACTCCTAAGAAGAAATAAGCTAAATCAAATTGAATAAACATAAACCTCTTTCCACCCAGAAAAAGAACTTGAATGTTCTCGGGATGTGAGTGATAGATGGACACGAACCATTATCACTTATAGGAAAGGGGTTTTTGTATTGGATGAAATTCAAAAAGGCATGTGGGTCCGAACATTGTGGGATCCAGTTAAGGCAAGGGAGGAAAGTCCGTTAATCGGAAACCATGAAGTGAAGGTAGCAGCTTATTGTCGAGTGAGTACAGATATAGAAAAGCAACTGCATTCGCTAGAGAACCAAGTTCAACATTATACCCATCTCATTCGAAGTAAGCCAAACTGGAAATTCGTTGGTGTGTATTTTGATAACGGCACGAGTGGAAGAAATGCGACCAAACAGAAAGGGTTACAACGTCTTATCCGCCACTGCCATGAAGGACGTGTCGATTTTATCTTGACTAAAAATGTATCTCGCTTTACCCGGAATGCTGAGCATCTTATCAAAATCGTGGAAGAGTTAAAAGCCAAGGGAGTGGGCGTGTATTTTGAGGAACAGAAGGTAGACACCTCGGTTGAATACAATCAATTTTTATTGAGCACGTATGCAGCACTTGCACAAGAGGAGATTGAAACGATCTCTGCCTCTACCAAATGGGGCTATGAAAAAAGTTTGCAAAAAGGAAAGCCAAAGTTTGTAGCGACATACGGCTATCGAAAAGTCACAAAAGATGGACAGCCCACCCTTGAAATCAACGAGGAACAAGCAAGGGTAGTTCGCTTGATATACGATTGGTTTTTACAAGATTGGTCCATCCCAGATATCAAGCGAGAACTCATACGCAAAGAGATTCCAACCATGAAAGGCGGGAAAGTATGGGGGACAAAAAACATTAAATATATGTTGCAGAATCCTACCTATACCGGTAATAAAGTGGCCAGACTTCATTCGACTGATTTGTTTACCAAGCAAAAAACGATTAACAAGGATGACCCCATTACGATTGAAAATACCCATCCAGCCATTATCAGTATTGATGTTTTTGATCGGGCTCAAGAGAAGTTTAGTTTGGACAATAAATCTCCACGTAAGCGATCCACTCCCACTGAACCACATGCTTTTCAGAAACAAGTCATCTGCCAGCATTGTGGAAAACTCATAAGAGTTCATAAAAGGAAGAGCGGTAATATCTGGCGGTGTAATGCAAGAAATGCGGGTGTTTGTGAAGGGCCAGAATTACAAGAACATCAAATACGAAACATGATGCTAGAGGCTTTCGAGAAAAAGTTCTTAGAAGATGAAAATGTTCAAATCGGTACTTTGAAGAAAATACTGACCGTTGCCAATCAACAAGACCATTTTGAATTCCATCGGTTAAAGTGGCTGACAGAAATGGAGATGGCTCGAACAACGGATACCGATGAAGAGCTGAAGGAAAAAGAAGAAGCGTATCGTGCTTTTGAAGAACATATTGAAAGTGTGGAAGAAGGACGACTTTATCGGACCAGTACCATTCAATGGTTGGATTCCATTCAGAATATGGAGACTTTTTACGAACAAGCTACTCTAGAACACTTCAGGGCATGGGTTTTAAGCGCATCGGTAACGACTGAACAAGACTATGAGGTGAAATGGTTGGATGGAACGGTGACAACCATAGGCTCACCATTATTAAAGGATATAGACTCATCACCGACTGAAGAAAGCCAAACAACAAAGGAGGTGACTTCTGAATTGAAAATACTGAATGATAAAGGCGATTTGATGATAAAGGAAAAGGAAAATAAAAAATCATCCATTCCTAAAAGAGAAGTACAGAAGATTGAACCAAACAACAGTAAAGCGATCTTGCAGACGATTGAAGCATCGATGGAGGGGGTGAATAAACAACCTTCTTCCCATTTAAATACTAAAACCGCCCTGCGAACAGCTGCTTATTGCCGTGTTTCAACGGACCGTTTAGAGCAGCAATCAAGCCTCAAAACACAGGTAGCATACTATACTTATTTGATTTTGAAAAACCAAAACTATCAATTTGCAGGCATCTACGCAGACGAAGGGATATCGGGGCGTTCGATGAAAAATCGAGATGAATTGAATCGGCTTATTCGAGAGTGTGAACGGGGGCGAATTGATGTCATCTTGGTCAAGTCCGTTTCGAGACTAAGCCGGGATATTCAAGATACCCTGGAAATCACGAGATATCTTCGTCAGCTTCCCAATCCAACCTACATTTACTTTGAACGTGAAAATATATGGACTTCGGACCCTCAAGCAGATCTTATGTTATCCATTTTCGGAAGCATTGCACAAGAGGAAAGTATCGGTATGGGTAGGTCTATGGCATGGGGAATTCGAAGCATGGCCAAGCGGGGCATTTTCCATCGGAAAAGACCGAACTATGGTTATACCATTGATGATAACTACCGTTGGCATATAGTGAAAGAAGAAGCGAGCGTGGTCCGGCGCATCTTTAGAGAAGTACGAAAAGGAGTCACTGTGGCTCAAATCGCAGTTGATCTTAGTGAGAAAAAAATTCCTAGTCCAACTGGTAATTTAACCTGGGGAGCCAGAACGGTTACAAACATCTTAAGAAATGTGGTTTATAAAGGCGATATTTTATTCCAACAAACCATAGCGGTGCAAAATGGCCGAAAGAAAAACATTCCTAATGAAGGTCAAGAACCTCAGTATTATATAGAGGAGCATCACGAACCGATCATACCAAAGAAAAAGTGGGATGAAGTACAGAAGATATTAGATGAACGAGCGGAAGAGGTAAAGAAGAAACGTTCAGCTCCCTTGCTGTTATTAATCACCCTGTTTGTCGGTAGTTTCGGAACCGACAATGGCGGTGATTTTTTTAATTTTTAACCGTCATTTTCGTTGACGATATATATT